>CALCZU010000122.1 GCA_937903155.1 uncultured Bdellovibrionales bacterium | reverse complement strand
GGGCAAGATTCTACAGGATTTCCTTAGGGAGTTTCAGAGAGTCGATGGCGGTCTTGGAACTCTTAAATATTCAAAACGCAGAACTAGATGAGTTGAACGATAAACTTGCTCGTCATCTCTACAATCTCTGCAAAGCTCTCGAATGAGGGAGCTTCCCCTGCGGATAGCGGTTGGCTGCTCGCAGTTTGCGGCATTGCGGCAGTCGGGCAGGGCGGACCGCGGTGCCGGCATCCGGGATTCCACTAACTATCAGCCGCTTCACGGCACCCCTCTCTTTGTTCTCGCTGCGGGAATTGTCACGCGCTCACGAGTGCATACTCTTCTGCCGCTGTAAGTCCTCACAACCGTTCTGTTTTTTCTGAACCGAATACAAAGCTTCGGTGGCATGTATGTTGCTGAATATCCTATTGGGTGGGATTTGGTGAATGTGTTTTAGGATTGGATAAATTGTTAAAAGTGGACGCACTCTGAAAGAATACGCTTCTTGAAAGAGTGTAATGCGAAATGCTGGAGGTTCTCAAATGGCTCAACGCGATCGAAGCCAAGGTTTTGGATTCATGTATGTCGATATTTCTCGCTTGCTTCAAGAAAAAGCAAAGCTTGAAAAAGATAACGACAAACCCGTTTTAACTGAAAATACAAAAACGGCGAATTTCAATAAAGACAGCGATGTAAAACCTGCTGCAAAAGTTTATGATCTTAAAACGACGGATAAAACTGTCGCAATCAAACAGATCAAAGAAAATTTGGATAGACTCCAATCTTTGCATCACAAACTTCACGCAATGCTTGAAGAGATCGATAAGTCTTCGAAAGGCGGAAACGATACCTGACTTTGTTTAAGGGATCACGGGCTGTAAATTAACGGGGATTCTTTTGTCTCGGTTGTAAGCTGCAGGTCCGCGCACAATTTCCGACTCCCGCGGTTTTTCACAATATTCTTTTCGACTCGTATCTCCTGGGCAGTACCAACTGTCGATGTAGGTCACTAAAGAATTTCCATAACCACCATGCCAATGCTCGTATTGCAAATGATCGAGCTGACTCATCACGGTTTCAGATTTTTCAACCTTACCATCCGGCGCATAGTAATCGACTTTTAATTGATAGACTCGATACCCCGCGAATACTTGGGTGCAGAGGAGTAGACTCACTAGTAAGAGTTTCATCCTCTCTTATCGTTCTTTTGAGAGCAGACCTTAAGCACGAGTTATTGCGGCGTTTGATTCTGCCGACTTCTCCGACGCGCAAGTTTGTAGTAAATGGCGCGGTAGTAAATTGAAATAAAGCCTACCACGATTGCGAGAAATGAGAGCAAATAATGCTCTAAGAAAAAATCAGCGACTTGGGTGTTTGCGAGTTTGGAAGCTCCGCGAGATTCGATGCTTGCGACCGCTCGATCTTGCGTCGTTAAAATCACCGGCTCTGGAAGTTCACCGATCTGCACGGTTTTGATTTGAAGGCGTAAGGGCCTGCTCTCCATCTGTGGCGCAATGACCGGTGCCGCTTTTACTTGAGCGATGCTCGTCTTTTGAATGCGCTTTGCCGGTCGATTCTTTTTGGGAGCAGGGACCGACTGTCCGGTCGGATCGTTTTCAAGTCCTTTTGCGACCTTGCCGGATTCTTGATGCGCGCAGGCGGCGAAGAATAAAATCACTGTGACGGAAATCAAATAAAGTTGATGGCAGTTTTTCATGTTTTTGCTCACTTCAGAACAAAGATAACTGAGAATTGTGTAGCAAATATGTAAAGCCTGTGTGGGGCTCACAATGCCAACACAATTGGCACATTTTCAGTAGTGAAAGCCGTCTCAACGCTCAAGGGTAATCATCAAGAGTCTTACCCGAATGGCCGAAAAGAAAGGGAATGACTCACACACAGCAAAGCTCGATGAATTTAGGAAAAAGCGATCGCCTCATTCTGGTGGTAGCCTCGCTTTTTGCTCTTTTGATAAGTCATCGGCTCTTCTTTAAAGTGTACGAAATTCCGCCGGGCGATAACGCGTTGGAACTGGGAAATATTCACACCGAAGGAACCGTTCGACGAAGACATGGGAAATCGCTCGCCTGGGGAGATGTCTCTGGCACTTCGACGCTTTACTTGCGAGATATTTTAATTACGCCAAAAGAAATCGGCGCTACCGTGACTTGGGGAAATGGACAGTCTCTATTGATTGAACCCAATACCATGGTTCAATTTGATGAGGTCTCAAACGATAAAATTCAAATCGTTTTGTACGAAGGAAAAGTGAAACAGGCGCAGAAAAGTCCGACGCAAACCGCCCCCATGCATAAGATTGTCGTTCAAAAACAAGAGACAATTAAAATTGTTCCGTATCCCAAAACCGCTCGCCTTCAAACTTTAGATTCTGATCTTTTAAGTGGCAATGCGCTTGCTGAACTTAAAGTGCATACCGACAACCTCCTACAAAAGAATTTGGTGTTTGAACCAATCACGCCGATTGTGGATAAACCTTTTAACTTAAATCGAATCACTGATTACAAGATTGTTCTTCTAACACCGTCTCCCAGTCAGTTTAATGCGGTCTATAATAGCTGGCAGAAATTTTCTTGGGACTATGCCCCTCTCGATAATATCGAATATCAAATCGAAATTTCTAAAGAGCAAAACTTTGATCGGCTCATTACTCATAAAACGCGTAAAAAAGAACTCGAATTACAATTCCAAGATCCAGGGCGCTACTACTGGAGAATTCGAGCCCTCCAGAATAGTGCGTCGATTATTTCCGAGTCCTCTTACTTCGATATGACTAAAAAACTGAATCCCACGACGATCAAGTGATTTGGCTGCTCGTTTGCAGTGTTAAGACTCATAGAATACAGGGAACGTCGGAGGCGACTGGATTTTTCAAGAAAATACAGCGCTTATGAAAAAAGGCTGAATTATGAAAAACGCCGAACTTTTTGACAAATGTATAAAATATTTTCAGATCCTACTTTTGCTGACCTCAGTGAGTTTCGCCAAAGAAAGTCACGATGAGAGTAAAAAACACCCCCTTACTGATAAGCTGACTCCGAATGAAAAAAGCGACTGTAAGGTTGAGTCGCGAGATATTTCCGCCTACGCCAACGGAGAGTCTCAAAATATCCGTCCGGTCGTGATTTTATTGACTCATCCTCCCTGCCAGGCGGCGAGTAAAAATATCACAGCAGCTGCGTTCAAAGAAGGGATCGGATTTGATTCCAAAATTTTTCATTTAGATGATTTGGCTCCCAAATTTTCGGCTTCATCGGGACAAGAGACCAGTTCCTTAGAGGCTTCGCTCATTAAAAGGATCCCAGAAGTCTTGCGAGAAACAGAACCTAAAGCTTCAGCGCTCAAACCGCTCGTCGCTCAGCTTTCGGTTCTAAGCCAAAACGCCGCGAGAAAACTTCTAGCGCAAACCGTTTTAATGGAATTAAATAATGCCGCTGACCCTCTCGTGTCCGATTTAAGAGAAGGTCTGGATGGCGGTGAGTTCAGCCCAAAAACGGTCGAGCTTGCAAAGGACCTCATGAAGCTAGGCGCAAATGAGCCAAGCATCATGGTCGAAGTCGCAGATCTCGTCGAAGAGAATGCAATTTTAGCGGCGTCAGAAACGCTGAAGCGAAGTCTTCTCACTTTTGCCCGAGTGGCCTCAGTCGAAAAAGAATTGGTTCCGAGTTTTAATTTTTCCGTCCAGGGATTTAACCGTGGCGTGGAAAGAGGAAAAAGTATCTACCAGTCGAAAGAACGAAGTTCTTTACTCTCAGTCGCTTTCTTAACTTCCACTCAAATCAACGGCCAGTCCAAAGAAATGGATGTGGCCCGTGACGGATTAGACAGAGCAATGGCCAGTCTGATGAGCGGAGAAAAATTAAACCAATTTCAAATTAAAAAGATGTGGAAAGATGGATTAAAAATTCTTGCCGGCAGTGACGGTTATGCACTTTTAGCCGATGCCTTTGCGGACAGCTTAAGCTTTCAGTCAGTCTATTTAAATCCGATGGATCAAGCCCTTCTTTTGAAGGCGTCGAAATCCTATCCTGCCTTGGGTTTTGCACTTCAAAGAGAATTCGAAAATGCCTGGAGTCGTTTGGCAAAAGAGGCAGAAGAAAAAATCATCACTCAGAAAGATTTTAAAGATAAAGTCTCGAAATACTTTATTCCCCTCATCTCAAATATTCTTGGGTTCGAGCAGGATAGAATTTCTGCAAGCTGGATGAAACTTTGTCTTAAACAGAATTTAATTCTGGATGAGGACATTGAAAAACGCTTACCCAAACAAGTGGTAAAGCTGATGGAACGACGAGAAAGAGCTTTAGCGGCTCAAAATCCCGGAGTGGATTCGGTTTTAAACTCAATGGCTGAAAACATGGCGGTTCTTTGGACCTTAGGCAATGTTCAGGTTCCAGCTCTCAGCCAATGGGTCGAGCGCAACGAGAATAAATAAGTTCTACCGCAAAGGTCCTGTTTTCCCATTCCATTGCAATGTCTTTTTCTTCCCGTCAACTTCAACTAAAACCGTTCGTTTCTGAAAGGGATAGTCTCCGCTGACGTTTGCCTGAATCGTTAGATTCCCGTTTTTACGTTGGGCTGAAAAATCGATTCGTGAGAATTTACCAGATTGGTAGTCAAGACTTTCGCCATCGTCTTCATACAGAGATCCAGTGGCTTTTCCCGAGGCATCTAAAGAAATAACCAAAGTTAGAGGATCCGATGCCTTTTCCCCGATAAAATTCATTTCCGGGCCCATCGGAACGATCGAGCCGGCTCTTAAGTAGAGTGGGGTGGTCTCAAGAGGCGCCACGGCCGTGATAAACTGCCCGCCTTTAAAACGTTTATGAGTCCAAAAATCGAGCCACTCACCTTCGGGTAAGTAAACCAGTCGTTGTTCCTTTCCCGCTGATAAAATCGGAGCTGCCAAGAGATCTTCTCCTAAAATAAACTCATCATCCAATCCGACGACATTGGGATCCGTTTGGTAATTTAAAACGAGCGGCCGAAAGAGGGGAAGGCCTGTTCGATGCGATTCTTCAAGAAGCGTGTAGAGAAAGGGCATCAGGCGATATCGCAACTTTAAATATTTTCGGACGATGTCTTGGTAAAGCTTTGGATAGCGAAAAGGCTCGTGATCATAGCCGTCTCGAATCTGATGGTTGCGACAAAAAGGCGCCAAAAAACCGACCTGATACCAGCGCGCTGCGAGCTCTCCACTCGCTCGGGCGTTTTGAAATCCAGGAATGTCCGCACCCACAAAACTTTCTCCCGAAAGGCCGAGAGTTTGAAACATCGGGATGCTTAAGGCCAAACTTTCCCAACTCGTGACCCCGTCACCCGTCCACATCGTCGAATAACGTTGGACGCCCGCATACCCCGCTCGGGTAATTACGTAGGGACGTTGCTTAGGACGGAGGCGCGAAAGTCCTTCGTGGGTTGCTCGGCTCATCAGCATGCCAAAGACATTGCGATTTTTTGCATGGAGAGAATTTTCGCCTCCGTCTTCGCTCACAACATCTTTTTGTCTTTCACCCGTTTGATCAAAAAAATCTGCGGGCTCATTCATATCGTTCCAGATTCCCGCCACTCCGGCGTTGGTTAAAACTTGATGCAAGTCGCCCCACCAATTACGAGCAGCGTCTTTGGTGTAGTCGACGAACACACTCTCGCCGGGCCAGACTTTGCCGATATACACGGACTTATCCTGACGTTTCAGAAAGAAATCTTTTTCGATTCCTTCTTTAAAAACAGAGTAGTTCGATTTGGGATCGTGCTTTACCCCCGGATCAATAATCGTCACCGTTTTTACTCCTTTTTTTTGAAGGCGAGTGATGAGTCCTTTGGGATCCGGAAAGCGTGTTTTATCCCATGTGAAAACGCGATATCCATCCATGTAATCGATATCGAGATGAATGACGTCCAATGGCAGATCATTTTTTCGGTAAGCATCTACCACTTTTTCGACGACTGAGTCGGGATAATAACTCCACCGACTTTGTTGATTTCCTAATGCCCACTTCGGCGGCATAAATGGCCGGCCCGTGAGTTCGGTATAGCGAGAGACAATTGTTTTGAGGGAGGGACCGTAAAAGAAATAATAATTAAGTTCTCCGCCTTCGGATGAAAAACTGGCGTAGTTTTGCGAACTCGCTCCGAAGTCGAAACTCGTTTTGTAACTATTATCAAAAAAGACCCCATACGCTTTTCCAGAATCCAAGCCTAAGTAAAAGGGGATGCTTTGATAAATCGGATCGCGCCCTTCGACATACCCTGGCGTATCGCTATTCCACATCGTAAACGATCCGCGGCGTTTATCGAGCCGAGCGGCTTTCTCACCGAGGCCGTAAAAGTGTTCGTTAAATCCGAATTTTTTAAAAGCGGCGACCGTGCCCTTATCCGGGTCAAACCGCATGGGAGAAAAATCGGCTTGAATTAAGTTTCCAGATTTCGCTTCGCGAAATTCAATGAGAAAAGGTTTCTTTTGAATCTGAATTTTTAAAACATCACTTTTAAAGACGATTTCTGTTGGGTTCGATAATAATTTCCATTTTGAAGCCGGCCAGGTTTTCTTCTCAATTGCCCAAGAATGGTCTTTCTCGGGGAGACTTTTTCTAAACGAAGCCCTAATTCGAACCAGATCGGCCGTTAATGCGGTGATTTGAACTTCGGATTTATCTTCGCAGACAATTCTAATTCCATTTTCGGTTTGAGTGGCTTCTTTAATGTCGCCGATGTTTTGAAGAGTTTCTAAATCCAAAGCAAAGACAAAATGGGTCGCCAACAATAAAGTCCCAAAAATAAATAATTTCATGATTTGAACTACTCCCGTAACGAACGGCCGCCATCGACCTTTAAATCTAAACCTGTAATGTAGTCGTTTTCTAACAAAAAGAGTGCTGCATTGGCAATGTCGTCTGCCGTTCCCCAACGTCCCATGAGCGTGCTTTCGGCAGCCTTTTCGGCTTGAGTTTCAGAATATTTTTCGGGTTTTAAAACCGGGCCTGGTGCAATGGAATTCACTCGGATCTGTGGACCCCATTCTAAAGCGAGGGCTTTTGTCATCGAAAGCAGTCCGCCTTTAGAAGCAAGATACGCCACAAAATTTTTGCGCGGATACTCAGCGCAGACGTCCCCGAGATTAATAAGGCAACCTGTTTGGGATTTCGGAAGCCGAGCCGCAAAAGCTTGCGCTAGAAAAAATTGGCCCTTTAAGTTTGTCGATGAAAAATGGTCCCAATCCGCTTCGGTCACTTGCAGCGCAGGTTTCGGATAAAAATCACTCGCTGAATTGATGAGAATTTCAATGGAGCCGAAATTTTGAACGGCTTTTTCAAAAGCTTTTTGTAGTTCTGCCACATTTTTTAAATCAGCTTGGACTCCGAAGACTTTGTCTTTTCCATAACGGCTTATTAGCTCTTCTACTTCAGCTCGCGAGGTTCGATAATGAGCAGCAATATTGACCCCTTGCAGCAAGAGCTTTTCGGCGATCGCTCGTCCAATGCGTTTTCCACTTCCGGTAATAAAGGCAGTTTTTCCATTCAATTTCATGAATCTTGACCGTATCAGATCTTATTCAACTTTTCATGTGGCTTAAAGTATGGAAAAATCCAATCTTTCCTAAGGAGTGTCGAAAATGGATGGAGTTTTTATTATTGGTGTGGATACGGGAGTCGGAAAGACGGTTGTGTGTGCGGGTATTTTAAAACTCATGCACGGATATCGTAAGGCAGTGTATTGGAAACCGGTCCAAACCAATACCCTGATGGGCGATGACACCATGGAAGTGAAAACGCTCACGTCGCTAAACGATAACGCGTATTTAGATCCTGCTTTTCGTTTTCCAGAACCTTTAGCGCCGTATCTTGCGGCGAAAAAATGGGGCAAAACGATCGAAATCGAGCCGTTGATTCAAACGATTAAACAAGTCAAAAGTGAGGGGAGATTTCCAATCATTGAAGGGGGCGGTGGTTTACTCGTGCCTTACAGCGAAACTCTCTTTCAAGTCGATGTGATCAAAGAAAGCGGATTACCTGTGATTTTAGTCGCTCAAGACCGAGTCGGCGCGATTAATCAAAGCTTACTTTCGTTAGAAGAGTTTCGAAGACGAGATATTCCCGTTGTGGGAATGGTGATGACGAAATCCCGAGGGACTTTCGGAAACGCCGAGACCATCGCGAAATTCGGAAAGACTAAAATTCTTCTCGAAATCGCACACCACGATGACAGAAGATCACTGGTCGCTGAAATCGGTGGATCGGATAATTTGAGAAATATTTTCGGAGTTCCGAACCTTCCCAATCAATGAACGAAAAATTTCATCGTCGAGCGCTTTTTCTTTTTCATCGCTATCAGCGTTGCGAAATTTCAATGCGTGCGGCAGCCCTCGCGTACCATACCGTTTTAGGAATTGTGCCGACGCTCGGAATGCTTTTTTGGTATCTCGAAAGTACCCCGCTTCAGAAAAAATGGCTCACGCAGACGCGCACCTTTATCGTTCAGCACTTAACCGTCGATTCGGGAACGACCTTTGCCACCCAATTTGAAAAACTAACCTCCCAAGTCCACGGCCACTCGTGGGGATGGATAGGTCTTTTCATTTTTATCTACACGACCTGGAACCTTGTCGCTCGATTCGGAAGCAGTCTCGATTTCATTCTCACTTCGCGCGAAACCGAAACCCCACCCGAGCCGATTGGACTTTTGCTTTTATTTGGAAAGCGAGCGATGGCGATGCTTGTGCTGCCCGTGGCGCTGGCTTTGAGTGTGGTCCTTTCGAGTTGGGTGAAAGAAGATTCTTGGTTTCATTATATTTTGGAGTTTAAAACGATCGGAAAATTTATCGCGATTCCGACCGCATGGTTGGGCGCGATTTTGTCGGCAACGCTCATTTATTTTTTTATTCCCAGTCAGCCCGTCAAACTCCGCCAGGCTTTGAAAGCCGGGCTTGTGGCAGGGCCACTCTCAGAAATCGTACGATACGGATTTGGACTTTATAATGTGCGGGCAGTTTCCGTACACAAAATCTACGGCGTACTCGCCGTGATTCCGATGTTCATTTTATGGATTCAAGTGGCCTGGACGATTTTGCTCGCGAGTGCGCTTTTGATAGAATTGATTCCCCGAGGACCCAAACAGGAAGTCGCCTAGTCCTAGCGGGGAGGACGTATACTCGTCCTGGGCCATATTTGCCGAGACTTCCTCTTTAGAAAAATGTTTAAAATCGTAACGTGGATTTAATTGTCTTAAGGCCTCTTCGTAATCAATTGAAGGGGAAATATGTTTTTCAGCGACGTGAATAAAACGGAGGGTTTTCAGTGCATCAAACGTCGAATAAAAATGGAGCATCCGGTTTTTAAAACTCGTTCTTGTTTCATAGGCGGTTTTTACAAGGCTTGTAAGCTTAAGTTCTTTTTCGATACAAGGGGGAATGTCCGGCAATCGGAAGGTATCAGACCCTAAGATATCTCGGCATTCGTTTTCAAATCTCTCCAAAAGGTGGAAACAATCAGGATGAATAAATTTGAGTCTCTCATTCTCTTTCGAAGCGTTTCTGATTTTTGCGGTACCGACCCCGGTTCCGAAAGGAACTCGGTCAGAGGCTCTGTCTATCAAAGTCAGTGCCGAGAGCTTCGAGTGATAAACCGATCCGATTTTGGAAAGCTTCGAAGCTAAGTGAAAATCCTCTGCTGCTAATCGATTCGGAAAACCTCGCACCTTTGCATAAGCAAGAGGCGAAATTTTAAGAGTGCTGCCGAGGCATGAAAATGCGAAGGGCGAGCCGGTCTTTCGGAGCGCGAGGGTGTAGTATCTCAACCATAAATCGTAATCGAGCAGAGGGGCGCCGTTTTCGTGTTCGAAAACGTGTTTATAGGGCATTAATTTTAAGGGAATGTTTTCGTCGTCGGATTCGTTCTCATCCGCAAAATAATCGAGGGCGACTCGGCTATCGGCATCTGTCGTGCTGAGCCATTTCGTCTTGAGGATCTTTTTGTGGGTTAGCAGTGTGAGAAAATCACATCCGATTTTTCGCGCGAGCCCGACGCCTTCTTTCTCGTTAAATTCTAAATGGGGGGAGGTCCAGTTTAAGATAACGATTGTAAGAAAGGGGTCTTGGATAATCTGAAACGGTTTTTCGTCGGCCTCAAAGTCTTTTAGAAGGATTTGATTTTTTTCTTTGTATTCGGGTTTTGCATTTCTTCGTTGGTTAATGACTAAAGCGGCAATTGCTTTTTTTTGAGCGGCTTCAGCTGCACCTCGAAGGCAGGCTAGCGATTCTCGTACATGCGAAACGTCTTCTCCGAAAAGTGGAAGTGCAACCCCTTCGTGAAAAGACAATGAACTTAAACCTTCTATTAGCTCGCCCTCAAAACGAGTCGAGTAAATATTTAAGTATTTCTCTATAATTTTCATTTAATGAAGAGAGGCGCGGTAGGGGAGGGATGAAATCGTTTTCGCCTCGAGTTCTAAAAAATAATCTAAGCGCGAAGCGATTTCTGTTTCGGAAAAGTAAAGTGACGCAAGTTTTAAAAAAAGACCTTGATGCGAAACTTCAGCACGCGCCAGGCGTAAGTAAAACTGTTTTAAATCCGATTCCGGTAGTGCCTTTCCTACGAGCTCCATCCTTTCTGCTCCCCGCGCTTCCATGACCGCGGAAGTGATCAACCTATCCAAAAATCTCTCGTCCCGGCCATTTCGAACTTGTTTGAGAATGTCTGTCACGTAGGGATCTTCTTGATCATTTGTGAGTGTCAAATTTCTCTCTTGGATCAGTTTAAAGACTTGATGAAAGTGCTCGAGTTCCTCTCTTGCGAAATTAATCATGGGTTCTAAGATCTCTTTGCGATCAGGATAACGAACGACAAAAGACATTCCGACGGTGCTGGCTTTCCTTTCGCAAGCGGCATGGTCGAGCAAAAAAGCGTTAAAGTCAGAAAGTGCGAATTCGGCCCAATCGGAAGGAGTGTCGACTCGGAGTGTTAAGTTCATGCTTCTATTAGGTATTTCCATTCAGGGATTAAGTCAATCGACGGGAGTTTGTTTTTCTGCCTGCGAACTCCGATAAGGATCTTAAGTAATTACATGGAATCTAAACGAAAAAAACCGCGAGTTCTAACTCTCACCCTCCCATCCTCAAACCAGCCGACGCTTGTTTTACACGGCAAAAATTATATTTTAAGAAATTTCTCGGACGAAGGATTAGGCGTTTGGATTCACCCGCCGCTTCCGAAGGATCTTTCGAAAGACTCTTTGATTCAAGCCCAGGTCAATCTTGAGGATAAATCGTATTCGGTGGAATTGCGTTTAACTCATGTCTCGGGCCGACAGCATGGATTAAAAATTCTCTCGGAATCGCTCGAACTTAAAATGAAACTGCAAAAACTTCTCGAACCGAGTCTTTATGCAGAGTCTTTGAAGTTAAAAGTACTCGCCAATGCAGAAGATCCGGAATTGCATTTGCCGAGAGTTCACTTCGTCGGAAACGGCAATTCTGAACTGACCGTCTGGTATCATCCGGGACATCGCTACATCATGGCGGTGCAAGCGTGCTTTTCGGGCAAATGGATTTATCGCACTCAAGGTGAGGGAAAAAAAGTGGGACTGCTCTCCGAACAATTTAGAGGCAGTGACGGTCTTCGGATTTTAAATACCGATCTTTTAGCGCTTGATTCAAAAGAACTTAAAAATATTCCCGAAAATGCCTCGCAGTTTTTGACATCCCTTTCTTATCCGCTCCCGGGCCATTTACTCTGGCAGTTTTTTGAAACGGGCGAAACGATTTTTCTGCCGACAGAATTTTTCCAGATTCTCAAAGTGGCTTGAATTTTTTAAGAGGACTCTTTGTAAATTCTTAATCTCATCTCCACTTCCTTTTTTGGGAAAAAGAAGAAAGATGGGGAGTAGGGTTGCAAAGAGGGGCGCGAAAATCAGTGCGGGCGATTGCAAATTACCTCTTCCTTCCGTCAAGAGCTCTCCGAGCGAGCTGTGGGGTTCAAAAGAAAGGATCCCAAGGTAATGCAAGTACGCAAGGAGATAAAAAAATCCCGACAGCACGAGAGGAAAGCTTGAACGAATCGGCGAAAAAAGATTGGGCAGAATGTGCACAATACCCAGACGCATCCAGCTTGCTCCTAAAACTCTCGCCGATAAAATATAATTTTGCGACAAAACTCTGAGCGCTTCTCCGCGAACCAAAAAAGAAGTCGGAATCCAAGCGCAAAGCAGAGATAAGATCACCAGAGATTCAATTCCATTAAATTTTGAAAGGACCGCAAGGATAATAAAAAAGTAGGGAAGAGATCCCAACGTCTCCATTGTCAAAAGGATTACTTTATTAAAAGGCGCGGGGAGACTGACGCTTAAGAGCCCAACCAGAAGCGCAATCGCGAGCGTTGCGAGAGTGACTCCGAGTGAAAGTAAGAAGGTATTCTTAAACCCGTAGAGGATCCGCACTAACAAATCGCGTCCTCGGTCGTCGGTTCCAAGCCAGTGGTTTGCAGACGGGGGAAGCGGGAGTGCGCCCTCGAAAAACTGATTTTCGCCATAAGGAATGGGGGCTCTGAAAACGACATTGCCCGATGGAGAAACGAGTAAGGGTTTGTCGTTTGCGAGGTAGGGGACCGCAAATGCAAGAACGACAAGCAGGAGAGTCCGTTTAAGCATATTGGTACGGCCTCTTTCGATTTAAGAGAATCAGCGTCAAGCCTTCAAAAAATAAATGGAGAATCAGATCCATTGCAGAAATTGCAATCACCATGAAAAAGAGAAGAGGCGTGTCGCGATTCATAAAGCTTAAGTAGCTTAAATATCCAAAACCCGTGATTCGAAAAGTCACTTCGATTGCGACACTTAAAATCCGGAAGTTTCGAAAAATATTAGGCATTGAAAAGAGATACAGTTGAAAAAGATTGGGGAAAAGATGGCGGGCGTAGATATAAGGTTTCGAAAAACCTTTCGCGCGAAGACCCATTGAGTATTCCCTTTGGGCTTCCTCTGTCATCCAGGCCTCGACTTGCAAGGCGAGCGAAGAAACGGAAAAGAGCAAATACGTAAAAATGGGGAGTAGAAACTGAGTGACGCTTTGGAAGTGAGTGGGGCCGAATCTCTCAACACTATTCCCTTGAAAGGGAAATAAGATGCTTGAGAGGAATAGAAGGACTAAGGCGAGAACGAAAGTTGGGATATTGAACAAAAAGAGAAAAACCGCTTTCAGATTTCGACGCAGAAACTCATTTTCTGTGACCGCAATCGCTCCTCCGAAAAACGTTCCAAAAAGAAGGGTTAGCAACAAGGCGGGGATCCAGTAGAAGAGGGAGCATTGAAACGCCTCTAAAAAGACATGCAAAACATCTTGCTTGTAGGTAAGGCTTTCTTCTCGGTGACTCGAGAAGAAAACAGGAACCGAAGCCACAAAGTGTTTAAACGTTTCGCCAAGAGTGCGAGACTTGAGTGTTGGCTTTTGCGCGAAGGGGGTTTCGAAGTGTTTCACGCTCTCAAATTCCTGACGATTGCCAGGGGTCAATTCCAGAATAAAAAACGTCAGGATAAAAACGGTAACGAGTGAAAAAAACGAAGTCGAAATGCGTTTTAAGTAGGAAGGGATCATGGAAGGGGTTTCTTTTCTGCCCAATGGTGAAACGCGTTTCTCCAAGTCGAGTAGGCAAAGACCGGTTCTTGACTCACATCGAAACGATTCCAGTAGGCAAGCCTTAAAAAGGCTTGATCCCAACCGAAAGCCAGGGGATAGAGGTTCGCGATTCTTTCATCTAGAGACTGACAAAGTTCTACTCTCTTTTTTTGATTAAACTCTGTTTTAATTTTTAGGATTAAGTCATCGACTTTTTTGTCCGATAACCCAGAGTAATTGAGCCTTCCCTCGCTTGCCCAGAGATAACTGAGGTCCGAAAGATTCGTGGGACGATCCATCGAGTATTCAGAAGCTTCAAAATCGTACGCGCGAACTTTGTTCAAAGCGCTAACCCAATCCAGGGTAAGAAAATTCATCTGGATTCCAGCTTGCTTTAAAATTTCTTGGTAAAGCGCGAGATGCCTTAAACTTGCGGCCTGCCTGACGATTAAATTGAATTTAAAAGGGATTTTATTTTTATAGAGAAGTCCGTCTCCAGCTCTCACCCAGCCGTCTTGCTTTAGGAGCTTTTCAGCGTCTGAGACAGAAAATTCTACCCCAGGATTTTTGGGCGAATGGCATTCCGAACGGGAATGAAAAATTCCGGTGGAGGGGAGGTAACTGTTGTAAAAAAAGTCTTTGATATAACGTTTGACGGGGTAAAGTTTAGCAAGCGCTTCTCGGACGTTTCGACTTTGAAAAAGAGGCAGGCGTAGATTCCAGACAATGCCCACGACTTGATAGTTTTGCTTCGAGGGAAATTCGAGCTTAGAAATTTTCTTGGTCGCAAAAAGTTCTCCTTCTAAATCTTTATTCCACGATTTAGAGGATAAAATGTTTAAGTAATCAATGTCGCCGCGTTTTAACATCTCGATCTGAGAACTTCCGTCGGGCAAGATCACAAGATGAATTTTTTCAATTCGATAGAGGTTTATATTCAGGGCTTCGCGGTTGTTCCAGTAGTTTTCACGTTTGAGAAGCCGGATTTCTTTTCCGGGGGAGACTTTGTCAATTTGATAGGGGCCGCTTCCGGTGAGGTTTAAGGCAAAGTTCTTATACTTTGCGATTTGAGTTAACGCCGCTTTTGAAAGAATATAAAAATTGCTTAAGCGATTTAAGTGATCCGAAGACGGCTGAGCGTAATGGATTTCAAAGGTACTGGGATTTTGAATTTTAATTTCAGAAATATCGCCGAATTGAGCTTCAAAGGTGGGGGAAGGGATCAGTTTTTTTCGAAAGGCTGTAAAGGTTTCTAAAACATCTTGCGAGGTGACAGTATTTCCTTCGGCAAACTTAGCCGAAGGATTTAAATAGACGGTGATTTTGCGAGGCTCTTGCTTCCAACTCTTTGCGAGAACCGGGGAGGCCAGATTTGTCTTTTGATCGAGTTTGAGAAGCGGTTCAACAACGAGCTGGGAAATTAAATCGGAGACGTCATCATTTGCGATGGGAAAAAACAGGGATTCGGGACTCATCGGTACGCCGATTCTTAAAACCGAGGCGTTTGCATTGAGAATGATTAAAAATCCCAAAATCCAGATCTTAAGAATACCCATGACCGTATTATAGTCCTCTAACTCTTTACTTATGAACTGATAAGTCACTCTGTTAGAATAGATCCTATGATGCGTTCAGACGAAAAAGGTTTCAGTGTTCTCGAATTCGCAATGGTCGTTCTTTTGCTGGCGATTTTAGGCGCGATTGCGATCCCAAGCCTGGTCGACATTCGATCAGATTCAAAAAACGGACAAACTCAGGCGGCAGTGGGAAAGTTACGGCTGGCAATCGCTCGGTTCTATTCTGACACCTCAAAATTTCCAACGCTCGTTGAGATGCAGAGTCAGGTTTTTGAAGTGCCAAAAAATCCCTGGACACTTGCTTCTTTAAAAGAGGATTCATTTCGGAGCGTTTCGTTTTGTGGTGACGTGAAGTCGACTGTTTCGATGGATTCTGAAACGTTGAGTCGCGGTTGGTGCTATAACGAAACCAACGGACAGATTTGGGCGAATACCAATCGAAATGGAGCGGCCAATGGCAAAACTGAAAACTTTTACTAAAGGTTTTACCTTAATCGAGCTGGTGATGATCATCCTTTTGCTCGCGATTTTGGCGGCCGTTGGAATCCCGGGTTTGATTGAGATGCGAATCGAAACGAAAAATAATTCAACGCTCGGTGCGCTTGGCAATTTACGGGCAGCGATCTTGATGGCGGAAATTCGGATTCGAAAGTCCGAAAATATGACCTCTGAGGCCGCAAAATTTCCGACCTTACAAGAACTCAAAGACAATTCTTTTAGTGAAAGCCGAGGGACTTTAAAAGGCGAACGGATCTTTGAGGGAGAGGGGATTAGAAATCCATGGTCGATTGCCTTGTATGGCGAAAAAGATGCGATGGGTTTTTTAGACTGTGGAAAAGAAAAAGGTGTGCTTTCGAGTGCGGAGGGATCTTCTCAAAGAGGGTGGTGTTATAGCGAAACCACCGGCGAAGTCTGGGCAAACTCCAATCAAAATGGAAGTGCGGCGATTCAGAAATCCGAAAATTTTTATTAGCGGCATGGACTCGCCTAAAACTTGCACTGACTCCAATGCAATTGGAGGTCATGAATGTCGAGTGCAAATTTGTATGGTTCAGCGTATGTAGCGATAAATACGGAAAAAGTTCGAGAGGCGATTCGTTCTCAGGAGTTAAAACGCTATTGGGTCGCAGAGATGGCGGGAGTTCACAAAACCACCCTTCGAAGGTGGCTTTCCGGTCAAATTACAAAGGTCAGAGAAGAGAACGCAATCAATCTGGCGCATGTTTTGACCCTGCCCATAGATAGAGTAGTCAAGGCAAATAGTAGAGTGCATTCGGTGTCTTAACCTGTGTTATCAAAGTCCTATCGAACGGTTTTCTTTCACGATGAGTTCCGTATAGATTGTGGGTATGAAAAACTACATCTTTAGTTCCATCATTCTAGCTTTTTTACTAACTCCAAAAATGCATGCCGCTACTTTTAATTGGCAGCTCATGCAGAGCGATTTGACCAAAGAGATGCAGAAGGTCACTTGGGAATGGCACACTGAAGATGCGTGGCGAAAATGGGGTTGCAATGGAATGTACAATGCGGATCTCAAAGGGTCGGTTGATTTAAAATCCGTGAAATTTAATCCCAAACAAGATGGTGGAACGGAAGTCCTCGCGACGTTGGACAACGGGGATCTTTATAAAGTCGAAGGCGTTTATCGCGGCGCATCTTCTCTCTGCTTTACGGTGGGCATCTCGTCACACATTTTATTATCTGATATCAAGATTGTGGCCGATGTCACTCAAGTAGGAACTGAAGAAGTTCCGCAGGTAAAAGTGGTCGTGCGAAAGACAGAAATCGGTCGCCTCTCTTTCGGAAGTCATAATTCCGAATGGGTGAATAGACTTTTGACGGGCTGGGTTAATCGAGGTTTGTCGCACATGTGGCAATCCACTTTGGGCAACTATATCAATCAAAAACTCTCCGAAAATTTGAGCCGCTACCTGAATGAGCCGTAATCGGCTAAAATAGTTGAATGGCTAATGAAAATTCGATGATCGGTTTTTTTCGGGTCGCAGACACGCGTGTCAAACTCCGCTTAGCAACCTTAGGTATCTTAAGCTTAATGGCAGTTTTAACTGCTTTTATCGCCATTCGCTTTGTGCTCACCTCGAAGCATCTTTTAGAAGTGCACGCACCGGCTTCAGAGCACGATGGTTCAAAAGAGCATGCCGTTGCCAAATCTCTTTCCGAACAAGAATTTACTTTCACCTACGAGATTAAAGATATGTCCGTCGGTTTCATTAACCGTACTGGAAATCGAACCGCCTACGCCCAGTTTTCGCTCGTATTCGATTGTGAAAATGAAGAGTGTGTAAAAAATCTCTCGTTAAATCGAGCAAAACTTTTAGATGCGATTTACCAAGTGAGTGGAAACTACTACATCGAAGATTTCACAGCCCCACTCGTGCAAGAAGGTTTCAAACGCTTTAAACTCGGTCTCCTACAATTTCTGAAGAAAAACTTCCCAGGGGAAGTCCCCCGACAAGTCATCTTCCGCGACTGGTTTATGAATTAGAGGAGCTCAGTTGTCATTGCGAGTCCGGCTTCGCTCCGCTACGCCGGACGCGCAATGACAGAAGTTATGGAGTTTGGTTTTTCCATCGACCGTCGATGGAGTCATCCCAGAGAAATGGGTTTTTTTCGAGCGATTTGACGAGCATCTCTCGGAAGATGTCGTACTTTTCGATCAGAGGCAGTTTTTTAAACTCTGCGAAATTGTCGCCTCCATCCGCAATGAAATCTAACGTCGCCACTTCGAACGCGTTTTCGGTGGCATCGTCTAAGTTGATTTCTTTTCCCGTCGCATCCACGACGACCTTAAGGAGGCGGGCCTTGGGATCTATTCCGTTTTTGACATCAGGTCCTTCACAATTTCTCTCAAAACTCACATGTAACCCACTTTGGACAATTGGGCCGAAAGCGCCGCAGGATTTAATCGAGTTTGAGATAAGGCTTAAGAGTTTGGTCTTCGACATCGGTCCAACACGGACAGCGCGATTTGAAAACGGCAGCACTCGGAAGAGATCTTCGTAAGTGACGTCGCCTTTTTGCAAGTCAGCTCTTAATCCGCCGCTGTTTAAAATTGCGAGATCGGCGCCAATTAATGTCCTCATCGAATCTGTCAGTCTATTTGCCAAGGGACTTTCGAGAATTCTATCTTTCGTAATCGTTGCGGTCGCGACTCCCAGTTTCTTCGTTGCAAGGGGGGCAATCGCCGTGCGAGCTTTTTGGATTTCGGCGCGGAGAGAATCGCTTTCTTCGACGAGAACATTTTCGTAGAAAATCTGCCCTTTGAGTTCTTTGCAAAACGTTTTCGCTTTGAAATCGCATTTTTCTTTAAAGAGAAGAATGCCGCCTTGCTTCTGCGTTTGTTCCGGCAAGAGACGTTTTTCGGTGGCATCCCAGCTCAGATCGATTCTTCCAAATGCCTGGCCATTGGCAGAAGATTGAATCACAGGAACATTTCCGACTTTAAGGTCGTTGACGAAATGCGTGTGTCCCGCAATCACTGCGTCGACATTTTGCCCCTTTTGATTAATCTTTGTCACAAGCTCTGATACGGTTGTTTCTTTATTGGTATCCCCTGAATGAATCAGTAAAACAAAAATATCGGCCCGGTCTTTTAAAGTGTTTCGGATCTCGAGATACGTTTCGAGTTCGTTTCTAAAACAAAGGTCCGAAACATTTTCAGCAGTCGTCATCGAGGATGTTTTTGCATTATCCATTCCGATTACAGCGATGCGCACTCCTGCGATCGTTTTAATCAAATAAGGATTTAAAAAGTTGGGACGAGTGGCTTTAGACCAGTCAATTTCGCCGAGATCTTTCGAAAACGCGCAGCGGTCACTTTCGACAGAGATGGGTTGACCTTTTGAAGTTTGAATCGACGATTTCAAATAAGTATTCGCTGAGAGCAAAGGAAAATGAACTTGCTTGATGATCTTCTCAAAAGCGCCCCTCGGATTTTTGTCAGGATTTTCTTTATTGACCTTATCATCGAGCCAACCTTGGGGACCAAAGTCGTAGTCGTGATTTCCGGGGATGACCGAGTCATATTTTAAAAGGTCCATGAGTTTGAAAACAAGTTCGCCCTCGGAGTAATTACTGAGCAGCGTTCCTTGAAATTGATCGCCGGCGTCGAGAAGAAGCACTCCACCATTCTCTCCATGTTTTTTTGCGACTCCTTTTCGAATGGAATCAACCACGCCTCCGAAAAAAGCAAAGCTTCCGAGTCGTCCAAGCTTTGGGTGCACCTCTTCTTCAAGCGAACCATGAATGTCGTTCGTTCCGAGAAGCGTGATGTGTTTAATGTCGTTTGCGAAGAGTGAAACTGAGAAGAGTAAAAGAAAAATAGTTTTCATTCCCAACTTTTACCACGAGGAATCTCGAGATTGAAAGCCGCTATTTTTCGTAAACGGTTGGCAAATGCAAAGTGGTGTCAATAGGACACGGAAGCCAAACACTTCGCTCTGAAAAACGGCGCAAAAGGCACCACCCTTTTTCCTGAAGCTCTTGGTTGCGCAGTGCATGAGCTTGTTGCCAGAATAAGAGGAGCGCTTTTTTGGGTTGAGGCGAGGGAATCGCTTCTTGATTTTTCACCTGCTCAATTTTTACATGGCCCCACCAAGCATACCGACTCGTATTGATAAAATCCGTGTAATACGGAGTTCCATCAACGATGAGAGTTTCAATCCCATTTTGTTTATGAAGTGCAAGAATCAGTTCTTCGCCTTGAGTGGGACGCATCCCGTGCGTTCTTACGGGAATATATTGAATGACAAAAATCGCAAGGATACAGATCACACTCCATCCTTGGACGAACTTCACCGAACTCCATCGAAAGAGTGGCGTCGCAAGTGTTGCAAGCCCTAATGCAAACGCAGGAATAATAGGAATGAAGTAGTGGGCTCCCGAACACAAGTTAGGTGCGTAAAGAAGAATAAACCCAATCGAAATACTCCAGACGAGTCTCAGTGCTGAATTGGAAAAAAGTTTTGGAAGGACCAAAAACGCGAAGAGAGAGTAATAGCCTGTGTCTTCAATCAAGGGTTTCCAGAAATGAAGTGAAAATAGGTTTTGAACACTCGCCACTTTGGCAAAACGGTTCGTCACTTGGCGCGCCCAGTAGCTTTCGAGAAAATCGGGCGCCGAACTTTGTTTGAGGATGAAAACGTAGCTCAGAATTGGAATCAGAATCGCTACCGCAAAAATCGTAAGTCCTTTGAGAGATAATTTTCTTTCTTTGAGTGCGTAAAGACATAAAACAAAAAGAGCAGGGAAGTAGCCTAGTAAGGTCAGACCTTTCATCAATGAGACGAGCGACAGCGCGAGTCCTGAAAAGAAAAATAGTTTCGCCTTATTTTGTAAGAGCGCTTCTTCGAAAAGGATGAGCCCTAAAAAACCAAAAAAGTGCACGCCCGGGTCCAGATAAACCGCGGAGAAACTGTTCGAAAATCTTCCCCACGTCCAAAGAAAGAGAAGCGTTAGAATCGCCGTCTTCTCGCTGGTCTTCCGACGAATGTAGAAAAATAAAAGCGCCAAAAATCCAAAGTAAAAAATGTGGCCTGGAATTCGGGACGCATAATCCCCGACGCCAAAAAGTTTAAAAGTCGCTGCCACAAGCCAAATCGCCAGGTGCGGGTGGTCGGCAAAGTAAGGTTGATAATCGGGCACTGAGGAGTCGAGTCGGAACCAATCGTGAGATTCGACGATATTTCGCGCAATCACCGAATAAATGGGCCCGTCCGATGAAAGACCCAATTCAAAATTGCGGACGCCAACCGCGACCATTGTGAGACAGAGAATCCAGCAAAAAACGAGTTTTTTAGTCATTACGAATTCAAACGTTCGTTAGTGGCGTCGACGATTTCTCGTAAGATCGTTTTCAAATCGTACCGGTAGCGCCATTCGGGAAAATCTTTTTGGAACTTTCGAACATCGCTAATCCACCAAATATGATCGCCTGAGCGATTATCGTCGACGAGTTTGTATTGAAGTCTTTTACCTGAAAGTTCCTCAGTCATCTGAATCGCTTCGAGCATCGAGCAATTGCTGTGACGGCTTCCACCCATATTGTAGACTGCGCCTGACTTGGGCTTTTGAAAGAAGTGCCAGAACGCTTCAACTAAATCATGGGAGTGAATATTGTCGCGAACCTGTTTTCCTTTGTATCCGAAGATTGTGTAGGGCTTACCGGTCAGCGCACACTTTACGAGATAGGCCAAGAATCCGTGAAGCTCAGCCCCACTATGAGCGGGACCTGTAAGACACCCTCCGCGAAAAACCGCCGTGTTCATACTGAAATATCTTCCGTACTCTTGAACCATGACATCGGCCGCAACTTTACTCGCGCCAAAGACACTGTGTTTCGAGTGATCGATACTCATAGATTCATCGATGCCGTATTCAAAAAACGGATGTTTCGAATCGATTTCCCACCGCGTGGTTTTTTCGACAAGCGGGAGAAAATTAGGCGTGTCGCCATAAACTTTATTGGTCGACGTAAAAATAAAAGTCGCCTTTGGAGAAAACTGGCGGGTGGCTTCGAGCATGACTAGAGTCCCCGTCGCATTCACCGAAAAATCGGTAAAAGGTTCTTTCGCCGCCCAATCGTGAGACGGTTGCGCCGCCGTATGGATGACGACTGAGATCTCAGAACCATAGTTTTTAAAAATCTCAAAAATGCTTTTTTCGTCTCGAATGTCAGCCGAAAGATGTTTAAAACGGGGAAGCGAGCGCTTAAGGCTTTCGGTATTCCAATCGGTACTGCCGTCTTCGCCAAAAAAATATTTTCGTAAGTTATTGTCGATTCCAACAACGTCGAGACCTTTTTCATGAAAGTATTTGGCGGTTTCACTTCCGATGAGACCTGAACTGCCTGTGATCATTGCAATAGCCATTTTTAGTCTCCTCTATGAAATCTTATGATAGTGGGTGAAACCTTTGATGAGGTATAAACCTTCGACCGCCTCTGCCGGATGGTCGCTTGAGACCGTATCCATCAGCACGTGAAGTCCTTCGGGAAAAGCTTTGAACAACGCCACAAGATTTTGGGGTTCGTTTTCAAACGATGCCACGAGCGTTCCGGTTTGTTTTACTTTTTCGATTGCTAACGTTTTGTGTTCGAGATCGGATGCAATGTGGCTGGGTCGCATCAGAAGCGAGGTCCTGCCGGTATTCCAGGGAAAACCATCACGCTCCAGGTTTTTAATCGTCCCGGCAATCATCGGCGTTTCTTCACGACCGGTGAGATAAACGAGAAACACGCCCAGGTCGTGCGCTTTCTGAGCAAAATGAACCGCGCCCGGATAGGGCTTATCGTATGACAGGTATTCATTGGTGAAAAAGCGAGCCGTCCAAAACGTTTTTAAATCTTCCCACGCTTTGATGACATCGGGCTGATTCAGATCAAGTCCCATATTTTCAAAAGTGTCCCTCAGGGAATAACCGACTCGGGTGTGTTCAATTTGCGAAAGCTTTTGGACGATCTCTTTCGAAAAGGGGTGTGCGGTCTTTGTCCAATCTAGGATAATCGCATGGGTTCGGGGTGCGACTTCATAGAGAGTCGAATCGAGGTCTAGCAAGAGGACGGGCTTTTCGTCTTTTGCGAGTGACATTTTTTGCTCGATTAATTGAAAAAGTTCAGCTTCATTTAGAGGTTGAAAAACGCAGTTCTTCTTCCACTCGGATCGGATGTAAAGCGGCCTAACGTCTTGAGTCATCAGGGAAATCTAGAAGCTTGGGAAAACAAAGGCAAGAACAAGATCCGAAATAAGTCTTGCAATCATTTCTCGAATAGTATTTTCTCTATTTCCAAATGCATCCCATTCAATTTAAAGAGCTTATTTCGCCCGAGTCGCCGTCGCTTATTGTCGTAACGGGAGGCCCGGGGGCGGGAAAAACTTCGCTCATCAATGCCGCAAAACAACGGTTTTGTGAGCACGTGACGATCGTCCCGGAAGCCGCGACCATCGTGTTTAGCGGAGGATTTTGGCGAGGCTCAACCAACGTTTGCCGCGAGTCCGCCCAGCGCGCGATTTATCACGTGCAAAGACAGATGGAGCAGATGGCGATGTTCAGCTCAAAAGGCGTCGTCTCGGTTTGCGATCGAGGCACTCTGGATGGCCTGGCATACTGGCCTCACGAACGAAAAACGTTTTTTGAAAGTTTTGGGACAGTGGAAGAAAAAGAACTCGGCCGTTATTTAGCGGTCATCCACTTAAGCGTTCCCGACGAAGCCCATGGCTACAATAACTACACAAACCCGATTCGCAACGAAACCGCCTCGGAAGCCCAAGATTTGGACGAAAAAATCACAGACGCCTGGAAAAATCACCCCAGACGAATCGAAATCCGGTCGCGAAATTCTTTCGAAGACAAAATCCAAGAAGCGTTGCACGCGCTGGAGGAACTCACTCCGAAATGCTGTGCCGCCGACCCAATAGTTTCTTTCTCAAAAACTTTACAAATGCCCCCAATGGGAGCGAGTATTTCCTAACTTTGTTGGAGGGGTAGGCAAACTGGTATGCCACCGCACTCGAAATGCGGCGGGAGCAATCCCTTGAGAGTTCGAGTCTCTCCCCCTCCGATTCATTTCGCCTCCGGCGAAATGATGTTAAGGTTAACCTTAAGATTAACCTTAATCTAAACCCGGCGTAGCCGGTCGATCGATTCCCAACTTCGTGCTCTCCACCGCGCTTTCGGAAACAAAATAAATATTCCGTAATCAATCACCCAAAAGCCTGTCACACGCGCACGAACGCCAAGCGCGCCACAACACCCGCTAACCAAACTAAATCAACCGCGAAATTTAGTTGGGGTTTCGGCGTCGACTTGACGGCTCTCCGGCGTCTGATATTCCAATATCCAATGCGTCACCGAAAAATTGGCAAGAGCGAAAGCTTGCAAAGAAAAGGCACTTGATAGGTGATAAGATGATTTTGAAGGGGCAGAGAGTGGGTGCTATGATCGGAGCGGCAAACCGAGATCCGTTGGTTTTTAACAATCCGGCCCATTTTGATATCTTTCATGAGAATAACCAGAAGCATCTTTCCTTTGGCTTTGGAAAACACTTTTGCTCGGGAGCTTTACTCGCTCGCATGGAAGCACAAATTGCCGTTTCAGAATTTTTTCGAAAATATCCGTTAGCCGCATTGTCAGAAAAATCGCCTGCCTGGATTCAGAATCCCGTGTTCCGCGGGTTAACGTCACTACCGATTCATTTAAATCCCGCAGGTTGATTTTTCATCCATACGCGGTTATCTGTTGCCGCCTATGGTAGCAAAAAGTTTGATAGCTATTCTGATCTTTCTGACCCCTCTTGTATCTGCACAAAACCCTTCTTCAAAGGATATCGCATCGTGGCTCGAGGCCGCTAAAACGTATGCGGCAAATAAGCCCGTCGACACAAAAATCCTAAGCATCCTTGCTTTAAAAATTTTCAAAAGTGGACTCTGCCATGCCTCGGCTCGAAACGAGTTTATTGGACGACTGAAAAAATTGAGCCCGCTCGATAAGAAACAGATTTTTGATGAAATCGAATCGCTGGATGGACCTGCTGCAAAACTAAAATTAGAAAATGCAAAGTTTGATCTCGCGAAGCTTTTGCATTTGGCCTACGAGCACCCGTACACAAAAGCCGGCCAAGGCGCTTTGGTTTTTGCGGCAAGAATTCAAATGGAATTTGGGCATTACGATGAGGCGGAGGTTGTTCTAGAAAATTTAAAAGAGCAGGTGGGTCTCGAAGGTCTAAACGCAAAAAGTAGTTTTGAATATTTATTGGTGAAACAGCGCTTAGGGAATCCCGTTTCTCCAGAACTCGGTAAAACGCTCTGGAAAAAATTAGACAAACTCGATGTCGCCGGCAAAACGCTTTCGCGTGCAGACTTAGAAAAAATCTTCGATCAAAAAATCGATTTTCCAACTCAAACGGCTCGCGAAATCGAGCGCGTTAAAAACTGCAGCTCGAATCCATTGGTGGCGAGTGCGTTGACTGGCTTATCCCGCGATAAGGAATGGATTTTTAAACGGCCCGAACAATATTTGAGCGTAGCACTCACCGCCGATGGGGCCTGCGGAATTCGCACGAATCACACGGTAAGGTGTTGGGGGCCTGAAAATTCGGAGATGGAAAAAACTCCTCTCGGAAAAGTAAAATCGTTGGCGGTAGGAAGGGCTCATGCTTGTGCGGTTCTTGAAAACGGTGATCTCAGCTGTTGGGGAGATATCGAAACATACCGAGACATCCCCCCAGGCAAGGCGAAAGCGGTCGTCGCAGGATACAGCTCAACCTGCGCGCACATGGCAGACGACAGTGTCAAATGCTGGGGTTTCAATTCGGATCCAGCGCCTAAAGATATCAAAGTAGAGTCTATGATTCCATCCAGCAGTTTTATTTGTGCCAAGCTGAGGGACAAAACGGGTAAGTGCTGGGGCAACCTTTCGGCGAGTCCGGAGAGGGCGCCTCAACAAAAAGTGGATTACTTTGCGATGGGATATTTACACGCCTGCGCAAGACTTGAGGACAAGACGATTCGGTGTTGGGGGGATACCGAATCTGATTTGGAATCGGGCACTCCTAAACTTCCTGTGGAAACTCTCGTCTCCGGAGCAAGACATTCTTGCGCGAAAATGGAAGACAAAACGGTCCGATGCTGGGGACATCGTCGCTCCTCTCCCGAAAATGTTCCTAAGGGGAAAGTACAGTCTTTGGTAGCCGGAGGGATGCGGACTTGCGCGAAGATGGAAGACAAGTCGATTCAGTGTTGGGGGGGGATAGATAACACCGATCCGCCAAAAATTCCTGAAGGCCGAGCCGAATGGATAGTCGCCGGAAATAATCATGTTTGCGCTAAAATGGAAGACAAGTCCGTGAAATGCTGGGGCGACTCAAACGCACTTGCTCGAGTGCCTGACAAAATTGAATCGCTCGTCGTAGGAGATTCCCACGCTTGTGCCATCCTAGAAAACAAATCAATCAAATGCTGGGCGTGGGGGGGTATGTCCATCGACAGCTCCGACCGCGAATCCTACCCAACCTGCATCGACTGGAAAAACCACTGCGAAAAAGAAGTTAAGGATTAATCCCTAAATTCCTTATTCCCTTAATCCTCCAGCGGCGTAGCCGCCCCAATGTCTTCCCTGAATTCAAATCGAGAAGACAAAAACAATCCCTGAACATTTTCTCTTTTGTTAACGTATTATCCACCCCTCGCAAATGAAGCGTTGAATAGAGAGGCTGTCATCTATTACTTGTCTTGTAGCGTTAATTATTCAATAGGAGTTATTATGCGAAAGTCGATTGTTTTTCTTTTCTTCCTCGTTCATTTTCCAGTATTTGCTGGACAAACATTTACATCTTCCCAACTGAAAGTAGTGGAATCCCATTCCGAACTTCCTTTTGCAGAAACGTTTCGCGAGATTCCTTTTGGAACCATTACATCGGTTATTTTTCACTCTCAGGACCCTAACCGAGCTGACAACGAAAGTCGGCTCCTGATTATCACTGAGAACGGGGGCAAGGAAGGCAATTGTAAGATTATCGGAGAAAAAAACGAACTGTTGAAGCTGAGCGAACTTTTGCTGAAAACAAAGCTTCACTTAACTTGCTATGGCGCTCTCTCTAAGAATAGTAAAAAGGATTCTTTTACTGAAACCTCTAAATACAGTTTCGCTGCACTCATCGATTAGTTCTATTTACGGCACTCGGCAAGATCCCATCTCGCCAACCGTGGAGTACTTCGCAATCATGCTTGAAGACTTGCCTTGATCGCCCACACGTCGGTGTCCGTAGATCGCAACAATGGCCGAAACCTCATCGACGCTCACCGATCGCACGCGAGAGTGTTTGATTTCGAGATCGAAAAAATCAAACAAGTAAGTTTCAGACTTGTCTCCCTCGACCTTGATGGCAATCGCACTCGCTGTACAGCGATGCACTAACGAAATTTCGTCGAGAGATTTGCAAGCATCGCGATTAAATTCGGCGGTCAGAATTTTCGCAGTCGGCTTTTCAATTCCCAGGCGCTTTAAGAATTGCTGAACCTCGAGGCGGCCTTCTTCCGCTTCAATCCGAAGTTTCACCCGAGATCCTTCCTCTTTGAGAACTAGAGTATCGAAGATCCCCCAGTTGCTGCGGCAAACGACATCGATGCCGGCCATTAAAGTGATATTAGAAAAGAAGGTTACGATTAGAATTAAGTTTTTCATAACGCTATTAAAACAAAACAAGAAACAGAGGGCTAATTGATTCTCTCGATGAATATCATTGATGGAATTTATATAGTAGCGGAAGGGTTGACATAGATATACCAAATAGATTATATATCTTATTAGATATGTGGACTGTTCTTGAGCGTAAGCAACTTCAAAGAAGTATAGGCAAAATCCCCAGGGAAATCGTAAAGCGATATGAGAAGTGGAAAGACATTGTTCGTTTGAGTGGT
Organism: uncultured Bdellovibrionales bacterium; assembly: GCA_937903155.1. GTDB lineage: Bacteria > Bdellovibrionota > FAC87 > UBA2466 > UBA2466 > CALCZU01. Next base: position 50,974 of record CALCZU010000122.1, on the reverse strand, counting down.
CCCCAAGGACTTCGACTTATAAAAGGTTTTCGCGATGAAAGTCTCAATGGCGAATGGAAGGGATTTCGTTCGTCGCGGTTGAGTCTGCAATATCGTGTGATTTATGAAGTTGTGAGCGATGAAGTATACGTGGCTGTTCTCGATGTGACAGCTCATGATTATAGGAGAAAATGATGAGAAAAAAAGGTTTCGCGAAAGCAAAGGTTCATATCAAAGTCAGTGTAGGCGAGTCCGTCCGGATCATCCGAGAACTTCAAGAGCTGAGCCAAAACGAACTTGCTAAACTGTCGGGTCTACCGCAAGGGACTATTTCGGCAATAGAGAATGACCGTATTACATTGGGAGTAGAGCGTGCGAAAGTGATTGCTAAAGCGTTGAAATGCCATCCTGCTGTGCTTGTGTTTCCCGGTTGGGAACTGGAAGAAGACTCGGCAGCGTGATTAATTACAATCCTCACTTCATCATATAGTTTCTACAGTGGACGGTAATTCAATTCGCCGAGATAATCTTTTTTCCCGATATCTAAACCATTGTGGCGCAAAATTGCGTACGCCGTAGTGAGATGGAAGTAGAAATTAGGAACCGCATGTTGCAAGGCGAATTCGTTGCCGGGCAAAAACTTCCCTTCGCGTCGAGGATTGGTGATCTGGCGATTTTCCCACCCTTTGAAATCTTCTGCTTTGACAGAGCTCAAAAATTGGATGGTTTTTTGGATACGTTGCTGGAGTTCCGCAATCGTCGTTTCTTTGTCTTCGTGAACCGGGGCTTCTTTGCCGGTAAGCTTAGAGACAAATCCCTTGGCCGTATCGCAAGTGAGCTGCACCTGGCGGGTGAAGTTGAACTGGTCCGGCGCAAGTCTCGCGTTTAACAAATTCGCAGCCTCAAATTTTTTCTGTTCAGAAAAAGTCTGGGCCTTGTCGAGAATGGAAGAAAGGTTTGAAAGCATTTTGGTAAATTGGGTCGTAAATTCGTATGTCATGACTAAATCCATAGCAGTAAACTCTCAAGCTGGCAAAGAACGCTATTGCATTGGCAGAAGCACCTTTTTTCTTCCGATTTCGTCAAAATATGTTATCTACCTGGCCCATGAAATCTCTTCTATTCTTCCTTCCGCTCATCGCCTTTTCACAGGACGATAATGCTATCATTAAAAAGCGTTGTGAAACGGATGAGTACTGGAAACTCTATGGCACGATGGAAAAGTGCGTTTCCGACCTGAGTTTCGAAGATATTTCAATCGAGAGAAGAAAACACGATAGACGAATGGAAGAACTCACTCAGGCTGAGACTGCAGAGCGGGATCAAAAGTTTTTGAAAGAGTCGCGACGTGAGCTGGATACGTATTTGTCGCGCCAGCAGAATGGCAGTTGGCAAAAAAATCCTCCAGACCCCATTAAAATTCCTTCTTTACAAATGCAATGACCCCGATTTTTGGCAGGCTCATCCAGTGAGGCTGGAAATGCCTTGTCTTCGATTTATAACTGCACTTAAATAATAGGTTCAACCTCACGAACTCGTTGGGCCTTTTATGAAATGGTTTTCGTTGATAAATAAAATTAATGTGGGGTTCGTCGCGGCGTTCTTTTTTCTAGGCGCGATCAGTTATGTGTCCTACCAAAATGCCAATCTTCTGAGTGAAAATGCGGCTTGGGTTGGGCATACCCATGAAGTGACCGAAACGGTCGAAACCGCTCTCTCTCAAATCAAAGATCTCGAAACCGGGCAACGCGGATATATTATTACCGGCCTAGACGATTACTTGGCCCCGTTTCAGACGGGTTCGGCCGCGATTGAAGTCACCCTCGACAAGCTTCAAAAGCTGACCGTAGATAATCCGCGACAGCAGGATCGGGTCATTGAACTTCGAAAAATCAAAACCGCAAAGCTAGAAGAACTGAAAGAGTCCATCCAAATTCGACGTGAGAAAGGTTTTCAAGCTGCCCTGCAAATCGTGAATACCAATGTCGGAAAAAAGTTGATGCGAGAGTTTAGAGAAGTTGCAGGTCAAATGAAGCTCGAAGAAACGAAGCTTTTAGAGATCCGAAATGTCGCGACGTCAAAAAGCACCGAACGGACGCTATTCATTATCGTTTTCGGAGGAATCCTTGCGGCCGTGATTATTATTGGCGCCGTGATTTTGATCAATATTTCGGAAAATGAGAGAACCCTCGCGAGTGAAAAATTAAAAGAACGCAATCAAATTCGAGAAGGGCTGATTCAGCTCAATAAAAAAATGATGGGCGAGCAAAGTCTTTCGGAACTCTCTCGAAACGTCATCGAAACCGTCGCTGAATTCATCGGGGCCCAAGTTGGGGCCATTTATGTGAATGATGAAGCTCAAGGGACTTTGAGATGGACGGCAGGATTTGCTTTTCATTCGACTCCTTCGACACCTCTTGAGTTCAAATTGGGAGAAGGTTTTGTTGGGCAAGCAGCACGCGACAAAAAGATCCTCTTTGTCTCTGATATTCCCAAAGATTACATCAAGGTCAATTCGGCGCTGGGAGACAGTGCCCCTCGGTTTTTAGCCGTTTTCCCCTTTGTCCACGAAAACAGTGTGAAAGGAGTTGGCGAACTCGCATTTTTTAACCCGATTAGCACGGTCTTTAAAGAGTATCTCGAACTCGGTCTCGACAATATTGCGATCGCTTTTAACTCCGCCGAAGCGCGTGCTCAGGTCGATGAACTCCTTCAAAAAACCCAAGTCCAAGCCGAAGAGCTTCAGTCCCAACAGGAAGAATTAAAAACAAGCAACGAAGAACTCGAAGAAAAAACCGATGAACTTCAAACCCAGCAAGAGGAACTCCGTCAATCGAACGAAGAACTTGAAGAGCAGCGCGCAACCTTAGAAGAGCAAAAGAGTGAACTCGAGAGAACGAATCAAGAAGTCGAGAAAGCCCGCTACGAAGTTCAGCAAAAGGCCGAAGCCCTCGAGGTTTCTGGAAAATATAAGTCCGAGTTTTTGGCAAATATGTCGCACGAGCTTCGAACTCCATTAAACAGTATCTTACTTCTTTCGAAATCGCTCTACGAAAATCCCGAGACAAGCCTCACCGAAAACCAGATTGAATCCTCGCAAGCTATCTACCAATCAGGTTGCGACCTCTTAAATCTGATTAACGACATTTTAGATCTTTCTAAAGTGGAGGCCGGAAAACTCGATATCACGACCGCCGAAGTAGAGCTGTCCGAAATTGCCGGCAATTTGGAACGCGTTTTCCGCCAACCGATGGCTTTAAAAGGGCTTCAATACACGGTCGATATCGATAAGAAGGCTCCGAAAATAATTACGACCGACCGGTTTCGCCTCGAGCAGATTTTAAAGAATTTTATTTCAAATGCTTTGAAGTTTACAGAGAAGGGGAGTGTGACAGTTCGGTTTGAACCTCAAGGCGAAAAATCGATTCGCATTTCGGTTAAAGATACGGGAATTGGAATCGCAAAAGAAAAGAGAGAATTAGTTTTCGAAGCTTTTGAACAGGGCGATGGCACTTTAAATCGGCGGTATGGCGGTACGGGTTTAGGCCTTACTATTGCTCGCGAATTAGCAGCTCTTCTGGGTGGTGAGGTTGATCTCGACTCTGAAGAAGGCAAGGGGAGTCAGTTTAATCTCCAACTACCTGTTTTCTTAGAACCCAAAGGTCGCAGCAAACCCACCCCCGCACTGAGCTCGTCAGAATCTCTCATCAAGGCGCACTATGAGCCGCCGGGCGAGCATTTTGTGAAACATCCACAACAAACCATCCCCGATGACCGAGAGCATTTGAAAAAAGGGGAACAGGCGATCTTAATCGTCGAAGATGATCCTCATTTTGCGAAGATCCTCGTAAAGCTTTGTCGGAGTCGAGGCTTCAAATGTCTTGTCGCTCAAGATGGTGAATCGGCTCTTTCTTCCGTCGAACAATTTAGACCGGATGCGATTTTGCTAGATTTGAGACTGCCGGGAATGGACGGATTATCGGTTTTAGCCAATCTCAAAAATAACTTATCGACCCGACACATTCCGATTCATGTCATTTCGGTTGAGGATAAAGGTGCAGAAGTTTTAAAAATGGGCGCACTTGGATTTTTATCAAAACCTGTTGAAAAAAGTCAGCTCGACGATGCGTTAAAAAGAATCGAACGTAATCTCTCTACAAAAAACCGAAAAGTTCTGATCGTTGAAGATAAAAAGGTAGAGCGCGATGCCATTCTCGGTCTTATCGGAGATGGCGACGTGGAAGCGACGGCGGTGGGGTCAGGCGCGGAAGCGATTGAGATATTAAAAACGGGTGGATTTGATTGCATGATTTTAGACCTGCATCTCTCCGACATGACAGGATTCCAACTCTTGGAAAAAATCGAAAAAGAGGAATCCATCTCGTGTCCTCCGGTGATTGTTTACACTGGACAAGACCTGTCTAAAGAAGAAATCAAACGCCTTCAAGAATTCTCCCAGTCGATCATCATCAAAGGGGTCCATTCGGAAGAACGCCTATACGACGAAGCGACACTTTTCTTACATCGCATCGCAAGTGAGCTCCCTAAAGAGAAGCAACAGATGCTCGAGCGAATTCACCATCGAGAAGAAATCTTTGAAGGCAAAAAGGTTTTAATTGTGGATGATGATATGCGAAACGTTTTCGCGTTGAGAAGTATTTTACTGAGCCGGGGATTTGAAATTTTTGTTGGAAAAACCGGAAAAGAGGCTTTAGAGCGTTTAGAAGAAACTCCGCAAATGGATATCGTCCTAATGGACATAATGATGCCCGAGATGGACGGCTTTGAAGCGATGAAAAGAATCCGAGCTCAAAAGCGTTTCGAACATCTTCCGATGATCGCACTCACCGCGAAGGCGATGATGGGAGATCGCGAAAAATGCATTGACGCTGGGGCGAACGATTATCTTTCGAAGCCGCTTGAGATGAATAGTTTACTTTCACTTTTAAGGGTTTGGTTAACCCGAAAATGAATTCAGAAATACACATTGTTCCGACCCCAGAGCATGAGAGCATTGAAATAGAACTATTTGCGTCGGCGGTCTATAGTAAGTATGGGTACGATTTTAGAGATTACGCGCAAGCAAGTTTCAAACGCAGACTCTTAAAGGCCTGCATCAAAATGAATTGCAAGGACACGTCCGATCTTCTACAGAGAACAATCGGCGATCCGAATTTTTTTGCGAGCCTTCTCAATCAATTAACGGTGAACGTCACTGAGTCTTTTCGTGACCCTTTGGTTTATAAAAAGTTAAGGGAAGAAGTTCTCCCCTATTTTAAATCCTATCCCGAGATTAAAATCTGGTGCGCTGGGTGTGCCACAGGCCAAGAGGCTTATTCGTTAGCGATTCTTTTGATGGAAGAAAACCTCTACGACCGAGCTTTGATTTACGGAACCGATATCAATCCTTCGCAGTTAAAACGGGCCCGCGATGGAATCTTAAGTCTAGACACGGTCAAAGAGGCGACCAAAAATTACTACGCTGCTGGAGGAAAGCTCGATTTTAGCCAGTACTACACCGCAAAGTACAATGCCGCGATTTTAAATCCTCGACTTAAAAAGAATATTATTTTTGCGGACCACAATCTCGTGACCGACCAAGGATTTGGAGAAATGCAACTGATTCTTTGTCGAAACGTTTTAATCTATTTTAATCGCCCGCTGCAGGAAAAGGTCTTAGGACTTTTTAAAGGCAGTTTAGGGGCTCGAGGATTTCTGTGTCTTGGATCAAAAGAATCGCTCACGTTCTCCGAGCATCGTCCCGATTTTGAAGACTTTTCAAAATCAGAGAGAATCTACCGGAGGAGAACTTAAAAGAGATGAATCCACGAAAGAAATTTAAAGCGGTCGTGATTGGAACATCCGCGGGCGGGTTTCATGCTTTGCAAGTCATCTTGGGAGCGCTTCCGAACGACTTCGAGTTTCCAATTATTATTGTGCAGCACCGGATGGCAAGTTCGAACGCACTTCCGGAATTGCTTAACCACACGACCCAGCTTCGAGTCAAAGAAGCGGAAGACAAGGAGCCTCTTGTTGCGGGAACGGTCTATGTCGCGCCTGCGGACTACCATCTACTCGTCGAAAAAGACGGGCGACTTCAACTGTCTGAAGATGAACGAGAGAACTTTTCCAGGCCTTCGATTGATGTTCTTTTTGAATCGGCCGCGGACGCGTTTGGTGACAAACTGATTGGAGTTCTTTTAACGGGCGCAAGCAGAGATGGCGCCAAAGGTCTTGGAAAAATCAAGGCGTACCAAGGCTGTACTATCGTGCAAGATCCTCGTACCGCGGAGTTTAAGGTGATGCCTCAATCGGCCATCGCGGAGCTACGAGTGGACCACATTCTCCCGCTCGAGGAAATTTCGAATTTTCTGAAAGAGGGTCTTGCACATGCCTAAGCCAATTCACGTAAGAGTTTTGGCGGTCGACGACCATCCCGCAAATCTTCTAGCGTTGGAAAATGTTTTTCGGGGATCGGACCTAGAAATTGTCAAGGCGTCTTCTGGAAGTGAGGCCTTGGCGCGACTCTTAGAAATGGAGTTCGCGTGTGTCTTGCTCGATGTTAAAATTCCTGACATTGATGGGTTCGAACTGGCTCGAATCATTCGGGGGGATGCTTTGACAAAACATCTTCCCATTATTTTTGTCAGTGGTCAGAAAAGAGATGAGGGAGATATTTTCAGGGGTTACGAGCTGGGGGCCGTCGACTATCTCACGAAGCCCCTGGATCCGGTCATCTTGCGAAGTAAAACGAATGTCTTTGCAGATCTTTATCGCAAAGAGGTCGCTCGAAGAAACGCGGTTGAGGAACTGAGCAAGGCGCGCGACGAGTTAGAAACGCGTGTCAAAGAAAGAACCGCCGAGTTGAGCGCTCAAGCGGAAGAACTGGCACGCTCAAACACGGAACTCGCACAATTCGCATTTATTTCTTCTCACGATTTGCGAGAGCCATTGCGCATGATTTCCATGTACGTTCAAATCTTGAGCGCTGAGCACGCCAATGAAATCAATGAAGAAGGAAAAAAGTGCCTAGGATATGTTTTAGAGGGTGCCACGCGGATGGCGAAATTAATCGATGGGCTTTTAAATTATTCTCGTATTAGCGCGCAAGACGAAACCGCTTACCGAGTGGATTGCAATCAAGTCGTTGCGAAAGTCATTGAAACATTTAGGCCTGAAATAGAAAAATTGAAGGGCGAGATTGTCGTGGGTCCATTGCCGGTTGCTTTCGCCCCTGAAATCCAACTTTATCAACTTTTTCAAAATTTAATTGAAAACGCATTGAAATTCCGAGGAGACAAACCTCCACACATCGAGATCCGATCGGATGAGCACGACTGCGAGTATGAATTTACAGTGAGCGATACCGGTATTGGGATCAATCCCAACTACTCCACGAAAATTTTTGAGATTTTTCAGCGCCTGCATTCCCGTGAGGAATACCCGGGAACCGGAATCGGGCTCTCCGTTTGCAAAAAAATCGTCGAAACCAACGGGGGCAAGATTTGGGTGGTTTCTCAGCTTGGCCAAGGCGCGACGTTTCATTTCACCTTCCCAAAGCGTAAAATAAATAATGGGTGAAAAAATCGAAATTCTACTCGTGGAAGACAATCCGGCGGATGTCTTTTTATATCGGCATTTTTTCCCCGAGGCTCCCAAAGGCTATCGTTTCACGGTCTGCTCTGATGGCGAGGAGGCCTCGCAGTATATTCAGAAGGAACATAACTATCGTGAACGAGCGACTCCGCGTCTAGTGATTCTGGATCTGAACATTCCTAAAAAGAATGGGAAAGAGCTCTTAAAAGAAATTCGCCGTCTGCCCGAGTTTGAAAAGGTTCCTGTTTTGATGGTCTCCGGATCGAATAATCCTCAAGACAAACGGGAGTGTCTCGAGTTCGGTGCGAACCGTTTTGTGATGAAGCCGAGCAGTCTGGACGGCATGCAGCTGTTGTCGGGGATTGTAAACGAGTTTTTATTTCAAACGCCGAAATAGCCCTGGCGCAGAATGTTAAGTTAGCGACAGTGGCGCCGTTCGATTTCCGTCGAAAAAAAGTTGTTGCAGCGGTGTTTTTTGTCATAGAATAAGCGCTATGAAAAATCTTATCCTTGTGACGTGTCTATTGGCTTTAATCGGTTGTGCTTCTTCTCCCGATAAAAAATCGGACGAGGCGCCCGCATCGCTTGCAGAAATTGTTAAAGGAACGCAACGTTCAGATGAAAACAAAGCTCGCGATATCTATCGCCACCCTCAAGAAACACTCGAATTTTTCGAAGTGAAGAATGACATGCAGGTGGTTGAGATTTGGCCGGGCGGAGGTTGGTATACCGAAATCTTAGCGCCTTACTTAAAAGACAAAGGCGTTTTGATTGCCGCCGCTGGTAATCCAGAATCTAAGAACGAGTACCGCAGAAAAGGTACCGAGAAATTTAAAGCAAAACTTGCGACCCATCCCGAATGGTATGGAAAAGTAAAATTTGCGGTGTTTGAGCCGCCGACTTTTCTTGAAGTTGCACCTGCAAATTCGGTCGATAGAATTTTGACTTTCCGTAACGTGCACAATTGGATGTCGGACGGTCCCCAAACACTTCCTTCCGTATTCAAATCTTTTTACACCTCATTAAAACCCGGCGGAATTTTAGGCATTGAAGAGCATCGAGGCAAAAAAGGAAGCAAACAAGATCCTCTCGGCAAAAGCGGTTATGTGAATGAAGCGTATTTGATTCAAGTAGCAGAAAAGGCTGGGTTTAAGCTCGCTGGAAAGTCCGAAATCAACGCCAATCCGAAAGACACGAAGAACCATCCCGAGGGCGTCTGGACGCTTCCCCCTTCGCTAAAACTCGGAGAGAAGAACAAAGCGAAGTATCTTGAGATCGGCGAAAGCGATCGCATGACGTTGAAATTTGTGAAGCCAGCTCAGGGCAGATAATTACTTTTTCTTACGCTTTTTCTGACGAGGCTTGACCCTTTTTGCTTTGCTGGTCGGAACTTCGGAGTGTTTCCACGCGGACTGGATGGCAGCTTCAAAGTCCTTCGAATCAACGAATTCGAGTTGGCAGCGAGTCCATCCTTGTTTGCCCCAGGCATTGTGGATTTCCACAAAGCCTTCGCCATCGAGGAGAAGAAATTTCTGTTGTTCTGAGCGACTCAGCCTGAGATTGACTTCTTTCTTTTCTGTCCAAAGAGTCGCGAACATTCGTCCATTCGCGCAGAAGGCTTCGGCGCCGAAATGTTCTTTTAGCGTAATTCCATCAAGTTGATTCAAAAGTTTGGAAGCAGAGTGAGTTGTAAGCATACGTACGTCTCCCAAACTCGAGCAAACTAGTCAAGACGCACGAAAGTTATGGGTTTGAGGAACCCTTCGATGCGAGTGCGACCGTGGTTCCCCAGATGAGGTGGGCGGCGATCATGAGGGAAGTTCTAGCGGAGGAATGTTTTCGGGCGGACGTGAGCAATCCGGTTGCGGGGAGTGCCGCAAGGTAGTTGCCGGCCCACACTCCTAAGCCAAAGGTAATGCCTTTCACCAAAGGCGGCCCTGGGAGTTTTTTTTCAACTAAAGCATACAATGCGCCCATCGCGCTTCCGTAACCAAAATGGGACACAGCCACTGCAATATTTCGCTCTTGTTCCCCGAGCTTTTCACGAATATTCAGTTTGTCGGCGATATTTAAAGTAATGTGCCGTGGGGGGAGAGGGAATTGATCCCTTTCTGGAAGGTGATTGAACATTTCCTTCATTGCAATCGTCATCGGAACAGTGGCGACTAATCCTGCAAGGGCACCGTGAGTCAGTTTCATTGATTTACAACTTTCTTTCTTATTTTTTGGCGGTTTTTTTGGCTTTTTTGAAGTCTTCGTCATTGGGGGCGCCTGGCTGACCCCGCTTTCGGACGGGTTTGCCGCCGCGTTTTGCGCGTTCTTGGGCGCGGTGGATGTTGGCATAGAGTCCGGTTTTTTTCTTCTTTTTCTTTTTAGCCATGTTTGTTCCTTCTTTTGGAAGTTTGAACATGCAGGAGGTGTACCGATTCGTTGAATTATTTTTGCCAGGTGGGGACCCAGGCAGTGGTTCGGCCGCCAATTTCTTCGTGGACGATTTTACCTTTGGAGGTTTTTGAGTTTTTAACTTTGCCCCAGCGTTCGTGAAATAACCAGGTTTTAGGGAAATGGTCATAGTCGGCTTCGGCGGACACGGCTGTTTTCACGACCGACAAAACAGATTTGTGAAGACTTTTAATTTGTATAGGGGTGAGCTCAGACGCTTTGTGATGGGGGGAAATTCTGGCTTGAAAGAGGATTTCGTCGGCGAGCCAATTGCCGACGCCCGCGAATAAGTTTTGGTCGAGGAGTACCGACTTAATCGCTTTTTTTCTCCTTTTAAGTTTTTCACCTAAAATTTTAACAGAGGGGAAGTTGATAAGCGGATCGTAGCCTAGTCGCTTGATTTTGGGATGCTCTAAAGGATCGTCCGTGAGCCACATCCGACCGAAGCGACGTGGGTCGACGATTGCCATTTCCGTACCTTCGTCAGTGACAATCATCAAACGGCTAAACCAAAGCTTGTCTTGCAGTTTTTTATCGTCCTCGGCCCAGAGTCGAGCGCCTTCCCAGCCTTTTTGTTTTCGAACCGTTTTTAATTTGGGTTCGACAAAAATAACGTTTCCGCTCATTCCTAAATGAATCATCGGCCAGGGTTTTTTATCGAGGACAATCCAAAAATATTTTCCTTTTCTGCCCGTCCCTTTGATTCGCGCCCCTAGCAAGTGTTTTTTGACCTCTTTTGCCGAGGCGAAAGCGTAAAAGTAACGGTCGGATTCATCTAACGTGACTTCTTTAATCTTTTTTCCAACTAAATATTTATTAATTTTTCGACAAACGGTCTCAATTTCAGAAAGCTCAGGCATCACCCTAAGCTACTCTAAAACCGATTCGAATGACAGGTCCGGAGGAAGGCGTTATAATAACGTCTTCGGAGAAATTGAATGAGAATACTTTTAGTGGGGCTTTGCTTAAGTGCGCTCCTTCATGCGGAATTGCCAATTCATGCCGGCAAAGAAGCTGCTAGAATGGTTCACGAGAAGTTCGCGTGCCCTGGCTTTTCAGAGTTTAACCTCGAGTTTGAAAAGAAGTATTTTCCGAAAGTGGTAGTGTTTAAAGACCAGCTTCCGACCATTGCTTTAGAAGACCGACCGAAATACGATACCGCGTTGCAGGTGGTTCTGACCGGGGAGGGCGATGATGCAAAGGCTCTCTCAACGCTGTCTTCTGCTGAAGGGCTCGTGGCTATTTGTGAAAAAGTTCCAGCGCTTCTCAAAGAAAAAGAGAGTAAGCGGTTTTACCGCCCGATTCGCAGACTGCTCTACCTTTTGACAGAACACACTCACAAGAGTTCGAACAAAAAACTGCAAGCGCTTGCAATGGAGACGATTCGGTTAGCGGCAGAAGAAACAAAACTTCCCGCCATTCAAGACTTTTTAAAACAATTTCCTTCGGCCGCCGCCTCTCAGGCTTCGACGTTTTCTTTCCCAGAAGTCAATGGAACGAAATCCAACCGGATTGATGAACTCGTAAAGGGATTAAAAGAGGTCAAAGACTCAGGCCCTTTCCGATCAGGGTTAGTGGACGTTGTAAAGGATACGCCTCGCGCAAATGATCTTTTCAGCTGCGTGGATGGGAAAATCCATAATCTTTATCAGAATATCCAAGAAGGTTTTTTTCACCCGGATGAGGACCTGCCACTAAGTCTTTTCACGAATAAAGTCTCCGGAAATAAAGAACTTCAAGAGGCACTCAATGACGGAAATTATGATTCCCTTCCCGATTTGAGCCGGAAGTATTTTTACACGCCCGCAGGTGTCAAATCAGGAATGCTCGCAGGTTATCGTCTTCTCCAAGAAGGTCAGCCGTTACTTGCTCTCGCTCATCTCAAATCCGCACTGAAAAAATCAGAAGCGATCGTAAAGCAGGCCGGAAAATATCGAGAGAATGTGGAGTTCTCAAATCTGAAGGGCATCAACGAAGAAATTTCCATGCTTTTAGAAATTGCAGACCGGCAGTTGGGAACCGTTCCGTCGGAGAAGGGAAGTAAGTTTCCAAAATGTGTCTTGGCTCAAGACAAATCCGCCGCTTTAGGTAAGTTTGTGGGGTTGAGTCGAACGGCTGAAGGTCGAGCGAAAGTAGACTCCGCGCTTTTGGAAGACAGCGAAGCCATTCACACGTATTTACAGAAAAATACGGATCCTAAAAATCTGATCGCACTCCTAGATGAATCTTGGTTGAATTATCAACTCATTTCAGACATCGAAGCGAAGGACTTTACAGCGGCCAATAGTAAAGACAATGTCTGTCTTTCTCCCCTTCAAAAAGTAGAACACTGGTTTGGACAAGACTTAAAAAACAAACTTTTTGCGGATGAGATCGTGAAAAATCCCGTTCGGTTTTATTCGACTCTCCTTGCGAGCCGCAATGACCGGTTTGTAAAAGTCGCATTGAGATACTTGAAAGATCCCAAAACCAAGGCGGCAGAGAGAGCCGAAGACATTGTTCCTTATTTGGCTGAGTTATTAGAGGATCCAGGGGATGCTTTTCAAATCGCAGAAGAACTGCTTTCTAGTTTAGGGGAAAATGGTGTCAAGATCCTGCGGCAGCGTCTCTCTTCTCCAGACTTAGCGGTTCGCAAATATTCCGTGAATGCACTTGGAAAACTAAAAGCGGCTTCAGCTTCGGCACTTCCCGAGCTTTCTCGAACGCTTCAAGATCCCGATAGAGATCTCCGAAAAAGAACGGTGATGGCAATCAGCCAAATGGGAGAAAAAGGGAAGAGCGCCTATCCGCAGTTAATCAAAGCTCTCAATGATGAAAATAAAGACGTTCGATTTCAGGCGATTCATGCCTTTATGTCGACGGAAGCTCTCAACCCCGAAGTGTTCGAAGCATTAAGGAAATCGCTTGGCGATAAAGAAAATGACGTTGTTGGCGCTGCGGCGATCGCGCTCGGCTCCTTCAGAGAGAAAGCGGAACCTGTTATTCCTGAAATGATATCCCTTCTTAAAAGTGAAAACGACATGGTCCGTGGAATGGCTGCCCTCGCGTTGGGGCAGATTGGAAAAAAGGCCGAGATTGCGGTTCCCGACTTGCACCGAGTTCTGACTACATTCAGTAAGGACCAAATGGATTTTGTTTTTGCGGGAGAAGCGCTTGCGATCTTCAGTCAAAAATCTCTGCCTTTGCTCATCAAAGATCTCGATAGCAAGAACGCGGCTATTCAAAAAAGAGCGATGGAGGTTCTAGCGAAAATGTACGATCGTGCAGAACCCGCAGCCCCTCGCTTAATCGAGCTTTTATTAGCGGACGAACCGACCGATGCCCTCCGCGCGCTTGTCAATATGGGCGATAAAAGCGTTCCCCATTTGAAAAAGGCATTGTCGGATCCAAATAAAAAATTGCGACTCGAAGTTTTATCCACGCTAGGCGCAATGGGACCCAGTGCCGAGTCCGCAATTCCTGAGATTGTGAACCAGATCGGTGATAAAAATAAGGAGGTTAGAAAAGCGAGTATAAAATGCTTGGGTGCGATTGACACAAAGTTGAAGCCCGCGATTCCACGACTGGTCGAAGCACTTTCGGACGAGGATAGTTCGGTAAGGCTCGAGAGTGTCTCCACGTTGTCGAAAATCTATCACAACAATGAGGTGGTCGTGCCAGCATTGACGAAGGCGCTTTCAGATAAGGACGGCTCTGTCGAACTCAATGCGATCATTGCCCTGGGTCGGCTTAAAGCAGAGTCTGCGGTAAAGCCCATCATGGAAAAGCTCTCTCATGGACACCCATCTATGAAGTGGGCTGCAATCGAAAGCCTGGGACAAATTGGAGAAGCTTCGCATCCCGCGATCCCGAAGTTAATCGATCTTCTATCCGATAAACTAGAAGGACAGACGGCCAGTCGCGCGCTTGCTGGGATTGGAGAAAAAGCAATCCAACCTCTAATCAACGTCATTGCCGACGATGAATCTCCATCAGTAACGAATGCTGCATTCGCGCTCTCTAAAATGGGAGTGAAGGCCGCCGTAGCAATTCCTGCTCTCAAAAAACGTATCGAAAAATATCCAAAATCTTTTCAAACCGGTTATTTACAACAAGTCGTAAGGGAAATTGAAGAAGAAGTCATCAATGCCAATAGCGGCAAGAAGTAACGTGGTTTTCAGGGCTTCTTTAGGAGTGAAATAATCACCGTTTGGCAGGTGATTCCAAGTTTTAAAGACCACCGTCTTTGAAAACGATCTTGATAATTGTTCCAAACTTGTTTTGCTGGAAGGTCGTCTTTAACGGCCCCGGCATTTACGACCACCCAGTTTCGGCCGTTCCAAATGATATCTTTTGGTCGCATTTGCGTGAGATAAATATTATTGCCGATAAGATAAGTCAGAAAAGTTTGAAGGCCCTGCGCTCTCGGATCGTTCATCGGGCCGCCGTTTTTTGTCCATGCTTCAAGCCATGCTTCGGCGGTGACCCCTTCTGCCCATTCTCTAAAAATATAATGAGGTCCTTTCGAGAGAACGCGCGCATGGGGAAGACGATGATTTAAGAGATGTGCGAAAAGAGTCTGTTCCTCTTCCATTCTTTCAAGACTTTCAGTGGTCTGTCGTCTATTAATTTTCAATGCATGGGCAGGCCCGATTCCACGCTTTTCAAAAACATAAAGCCGCGTGTTTTCGCTTTCTTTATGGAGAAAGTCTACCCTTTCTTCAATTCCGCCGATCAAAATGGTTTGCCCCTTGCGAAGTTCTACACTTCCGTCCAATTCAGCAAGACTGAGCGGTTTGGGACGACTCACGATGAGGGGAGGGATCGGTTCCGGAGGGACGGGTTTTAGCAGGAACAAGTCTGGACGAAAAATCCTTGGGAAAATCTGCGGCTCGATTGAAATCTCTTTCGACGGTTTTAACTTTTCGAAATTTTCAGGTCTTGTTTCAACCCATGGGTTGATGTGCCTCATTCGTTCCATGCCGCGCAGATAAAGGCTTGGGTGGTCGCATTTTTCGAAATTATATTCGAGGCCTCCATTCGGACTTCGTTTCCATTGAAGTTTCCAAAGAGCTTCTTCAATCTTAATCTTCTGATTTCTTGCAAGTTCGACCGCGGCGTCGATAAGACCTCGAACCCGAAAAAGTTCGCCTTCTTTCGTTCGGTTGCGAATCCAAATAAGACTTTTTTCTTGCCCTCTCATCATGACCGAGGGGGAGTCGTCTATCAGAATAACGGACTTTCCTCGATTCGGAATTTTTTTTAAGTCTTTCTTTGTATCGCCGGTAAAAACTGAATTTTCGGGTTGAACTCTCCAAAATTCCGAACTGAACTCGTCTCTAAACTTATCGACAGACTCATAGCCCATAACGAAGGAGAATGGGGAAACGAACTCGGCTCTTCGCGTCTTCCACATATTTTGTGAAACCTCGACGGTGCGTTGGGTATCGCGGTGTGCGCTGAAAACTCCGACTTCGACTTTAATTTCTTCAGAGAGGTCAAGAAGAGAAAGAACAAACTCGCGGGTTCCGTTTGCCAGACGGTAGTATTTTCCATTTCCTTGAGTGGTCGCATCCCTTTTGTCGAAACTCTTTTGCGTCACTGAGTCGAGATGTCTGACATCCCTAAAAATCAACGTTTCATCGAGGTCTAACACAATGGTAAGATCGGGTTCGGCCCTGATCGATGGGCAAAATGCGAAAAGGAGGGCTAAGACGCCCCAATTTAAAATCAATCGTCTAGAGTGTTCCATTATTAATCCTTGATAAAACGACTTTACAGGGACTCGTCGCGTGTCTTTCCCATCGTCCGATGAGGCCTTCTTGGTATCGAGCTCGGGCTTCGTTTCGGGTTAACCCTTTGACAGTCGACCCAGAATTGATGATGACCCATTCTTTGCCGTTCCATATCATATTGGAAGGTCGAAGGTTTCGAACATAGATCCCGCGATGAATTGATTTCTGGAGAAAAGCCTCAAGCGCTTGTGCGCCAAGACTCCTTTCCGGAGATGTCATCTTTCCCCAGTCGGCGAGCCAAGCGTCCGCGCGAGATCCCTCTGCCCATTTTCTTAAAAGATAGTTTTCGCTTTGTTCGACCACAGCAGAAAATACAAAATCATTTTTTTGCAATTGCTCGATTCTTTCGAAATCCTTTTTGAGCTTCTCAATTCCTTCTGTCGAACCCTCAACCGCATACTTAAAACTGTAAAAACCGCCGTCTTCGAGCGATCGCAATTTGAGGACTCGGGTTGAGGTCCTCTCCTTCAAAACTTCCATGACTTCGTAACGTCGCTGAGACAGCTGAAATTTTACTCCGGGAGTTAAGACTGTTTTGTTCCATAACGGCAGGTCGATTGGAGGAAGCTTTGCGAGAGCGCGTTCGATGTATGGCAACATTTTGTCTGCCACTGCAGCCGTAGAGAAGTACCGGGCCCTGTGAATCTGGTCTCGAATCAGTCGTTTGCGATCGATACGCGAATCTTTTAAACCTTCGGCTTCAAATTCGACAATACGGGTGCCGTCCAGAGAGAGGTGCATACCTCGGCCCCGCCAATTGGCTCTACGCCTTTCGACATTGTTAATCAGCCATTCCCCTCGTGCCTCGCGGCGCACGCGGCCAGGACGATCGGGTATGAGTTCTTCAAAATGAAACTCGTGCCGATTGATTTTGTTGATAAGTTCACTCGGGGTTTTGAATTGACCTAACTTAACCGATCTTACAACCTCCGGAAAAGTACCTTCTTCCCACGAGGCCAAAAGAAGGGGAGTGATATTGGCGAAAACGTGAGTCATCTTTTCAACGCATAATGGATCGGTGTCCGAAATTTGGGAGAGAAGGGCTACGAACATCTTGCGGTAGATTTTTCCCGAATACCCCGTGTCCAGCCAGAACACTTTTTCAGCGTCACTCTTTTGAAGCTTTTCGAAATCAATTCCATTCACCTTCATCCATTGGACCAGTTGTTGGTTGGTGGACTGCTCCGCAAGTTTTCGTGAAATCGCAAGCATTTGGACACGACTTCTAAGAATCTGAGCTTGCGGGTGCTGGGACAAAGTCACCTGCAGCGCTTCGTAAAGGTCTTCCATGTCTCGTGCCATCAGATAGACATTGTGTTCTGAAATTTTCTCGAGAAGATGAGGAATCACCGTTTCGTAGTAGTTCAGAACGCTTAAGTCCGTATCCGCAATGGTGCCGATGGGCCCAATGACTCGTTCGAGAGAATCGATGGGAATTGAAAGTGTAGTCTCGATATCCGGTCGCGCCTCCAATCTTAGAAGCTCTTCCGGAGTAATCGATGAAACTAAGAGCGGGAGTAAGATGAAAAAAATCAGTGAGAGTTTCTGCATTTTGATTTCTCCTCAGGGGGTGCCGGGTAAGAAGATCTGCTTAAACGTTTGTGAACAAGTGGGACCTAGACGTTCCGCCCAACGCTCCGAAAAGTTTTCTGAGTAACGATTACGAACTTCATCTGAGGTGAGGGATTCTTTTGCGGGGCCTGAGTCCACGACGACCCAGCGAGTGCCGTCCCAAATTAAATTACTGGGACGAAGATTTCGAATATAGGCTTTTTTCAAAATGGATAACTCTACGATCGACTTGAGTGCGACTGCTGGGGCACTGGTTCCAATGCCTCCTTCCGATTCCCACTGGCTGAGCCACTCTTTGCCGTCGATGCCCACAATCCATTCTTTAAGAAGAAAGCGATTGCCCGATTCGATCATTCGGGCATGACTAAAGCCGAGACGTTCAAGTGTTTTGATTCGTGAAATGTCTTCTTGTAAAGCCGCTTCCGATTCGGCGCTGTGGTCGATGGGAATTTTCAAAGCAAAAAGTTTTCCCTCGGCTTCGATCTGAAAAATATTTGCTTTAGAGCCTCGATGGACGAGATCCAGGACTTTGAATTCCTTTCCCCCTGGGGTTTTGAATCGGACTCCCGGTTTCAGTTCGACATCCTCAAGGCGAGAAGTATTTAAATGAAAATTTTTTAAACGATAATGAGCGAAAGAATCCGAAATAGGTTTTTCCATTTCTCTCGTCATTTCAGGGGTAGAGAAATGTTTTAGAATGAGAGCCTGCCTTCTCAAAACGGCTTTCCGGTTTATTCGCGCATCAGGAGAACTGGGCGAGTCAAAAATATGAATCGCGGTTCCCTCACGATTCAACTTGAGCCCTCGTCCTTCCCAATTGGGCCTCGGATTTCGGACGTTATTGGCAATCCAACTCACACGAGCCTCTGTATTTGCGGGAAGCCCCGCAGCCGCTCTCTTTTGTTCGGGCAGAATTTCTAAGAGGCCAAAACTGCTGTGCTGGATCCAGTCGATGACTTCAGAAAACGGCGGTTTCTGTTTCACGCTAGAGATAAGCTTGCTCATTTTGGGTGGGTTATACGATGCCATGAGGCGCCCCTCGACGTTCTCTAGAATGTTTTCTAATTTTTCATAGCGCAGAGGATCCTCTGCTGGGATCTCCCGAATTAAAGTGGCTAATAAATTTTTGAAGATTTGCCCGTTGTATCCGATGTCAACGATGCTGGTTTTTTCGCGGCCTTCAATCACGGCTTTAGTATCGAGTCCATTGTGGTTCAACCATTGGATCAACGCCCGCTGGTCGGAAGACTCTGCGACGGCTCTCGACACAGGCAAGAGAATGACTCGAGAGGAAAGAGCTTTTCCGTTTGGGTGGTTAGATAAAACGGTCTGAAACGCTTCGTAAAAGTCTTCCGTATCTCTTGCGAGAAGAAAAAACTTTTTATCGGGAACTTCGTTTAAAAGATGAATAATAAAATGTTTGTAAGCATGAAATGCTCTCTCTTCATCGTCCTCAATAGGCTTGTAAATAAACGTTTGGGGTGGAAGCGCTGAGATCATCGCTAAAGTTGGACGCGTCGGTAATTTTAAGATTTCGTCGACCTCGTCGGCGTTCGCACTGGGTAAAATTCCGGCAAGTAAAATGATCCCAACCGCGACAAACCGATGCATCAATACCTCCTAATCGTTTCGTTTCGCAGAAGTGCCAGGATTTATACTTTGAGTCAAATAATTTATACGCAGGTATAAAAACATACTCACGTGGTTTAAGAATTTTGAACATGATGTCGATAAGATAGAGATGAAGAAAAAAGCGAAACCGAAGGCGCCAAAAAAGCGGAAATTGGACTCTTCCAATCCGATGTACCGGTTAGCCTTTGATATCCAGCCGAGTAAGGGAGATCAAAGAAGGGTCGCAGTCCTTGAAGCGACACTGGAATGCATCGCGCTCTACGGAATTGAAGGAACTAACTTTGAAAGCGTCGGAAAACAGGCAGGGATGTTACGTGCCCACGTCGCCTACTACTTCCCCGATTTTGCGGCGCTCATCGAATCGGCGATAAAATTTGTGGTGGCAAATGCTCAGAGAATCACCGTTGAAAATGTGATGCGCGCGAAAACTTCGAGGGAGAGGCTCACGGCTTTTATCGAATCGGCATTTGAATGGGCCGAGAAATATCCGAACCACGTGCCGGTAGTCCTCCAATTTTATTCTTACGCTGCCACCCGAAAAGAATACCGCAAGATGCACACCGAGATCCGTACGATGGGGGCAGAAAGACTGCGAGCGATCGTCGAAGCAGAGCTGATTTTCAATCACAAAAGCCCTGAAAAGGCGCTTTCGATTGCACTTCTCATCCAAGATTTAATGACGGGTAGTCTTTTGACATTAGGCACGTGCGAGTCTAGGTTTCCGGCCTCAGATGTTAAAGCTCGGGTGTTACAAACTGCGTTTTCGCTTGTCGAAAATAAGTAGCGGATTTTTAATCCTTTTTCTTTGTTCATTCACATTTGCGAGAGATTCCGTTTATAGTCGCTCTGAAGTTAAAGTGGACGGCACCCCTTATAGTATTTATGAAGTGGGCATCCCCCGATTTCATATTGCTGAGTCCAAAAGACCGGGGTGGCTGGCTCATTTTGCAGATGCTGCGACGTTAAGGCAAAATGCTTACAATTTTGCGGTGACCGAATACACATTCATTGGTTTTTTGCCGAAAGACCCATCTCCAGAAATTTTAGCCGACCTCGAAGCGATTAAAACCGGTGATTGTTCTATTTTAATGATCACCGAGTTTGGAAATCCGGAAGTGGTTCACCAACTGGCAATTGTCGCTTACGGAAGTGAGCTTCCGGTGGAGGTCCGTTTACGAAAGAGAATCCCTCACTTTGCAGGACTCGAACGGGAGCCGGAGGGTTTGAGGCATGACCCCATCGTCTACCGAGAGCCTTGGGGAGCGATGACCGATTTTGATGCTATCTCTATTTTGGTTTCTTCTCGTCCCTACATTGGAGGCGAAGCGGTTGAGGTCCAACGACTTATCCACTGGCATGAATCAAAAATCGATTGGATTCCTGTGACTCACGCACGTCTTTCCGCCAACTTTACTCTTTGGGGGGCGTTGCCCATTTCAGAAAAATATAAAAATTATCGTCCGAGCTCCGCAGAGGTCGAACGCTACATCGAAATGCAAATCTCTCGTATTTATGAGGCGGTCAGCCCGCGCGACCTTGACCACTATCTTGATAAAATACGGCGCTATGCTTTGGCACCCCCGACTCAACGAACCCGCGCGATTGACAGAATTTATATCGAAGCCGTGGGAGAAAGCCGGGCTCGGATGTACGCCAACCCGCAGATGTACGGATTTCGCCGGACCCCCCATTCTTTCGAAGATCCCGACTTTACGGGGAGTCAAGTCCATGTCCTGACTGTTTCTCGCTCCGAATGGGATTTCAGAAACGCTGAAATCTTTTCCAAACGTCCCGGTTTCGAAATTGTCGCTTCGGAAAAAGTCGAACGCACTGCTCTCGTGGGGCCTTCTGGGCGGTCGACTAGCTGCGGAGATCAATTCAATCAGTTTGGGAATCAGGTCGGACCTTTTTTAGGAACCCGAGGAACAGTTGTGGGCGTTTCGCGTCTCTAACTGTGGGTAGAGCTAACGCGTTTGTAGGGAAATCAAAAGTTGCTTGAGTTCGTTTTCAGACTCTTGATTTTCGATCATGTTTTTATTTTGCGAGTCTTTGGAAAACGCGAGCCCTTTAGTCACAAGTTGAAGCGCGCGGTTTTTATCGTTTAAAGCCTCCAAAGCGAATTGCGTAAAATATAGATAATTAATGGGTTCGGGTTGTCGGTCGATAGCCATTTGCAAATATTTTTCGGCGAGTTTGTTATCGCCTCCTAAAATAGCGGGGATCTTCCAGTAAATTGTTCCTAAGATGCGATAGGCCCCCGCGAAAGCATACGATTCATCTAACTCGACGACTTGAGATAAATGATCTTTTACAGAGGGTAACGCGAAGATGCTCGAAAAAATTCCTTTCGTTTGTCCGAGGTAGGACGTGTTCAGCGCGTACCAAAAATGGCAGGGAGCGCAGTTTGCATTGATTTCTAAACCTTGAAGAGAAGTTTTGACCCCTTGTTCAAATAAAACCATTTTTTCTTCGCGATCGCTCGAGAATCGATGCCCGAGAAAGAAACAAGTCGCTGAGAGTTTCCAGTACAGTTCAGGATCTGTCGGAGTTTTTTCAATGCGTTGTTCGTAAATTTCCTTCGCGATTTTTAATTCTGTCTCGTCGGAATGGGACTCGAGAATTCTGTCCTCCCTCAACAGATTCGAAGAAACCGCGAACGAAGATAAAAATGCGATCCACAAGAAGAGTAGGTTCATGCGAGAATTGTGAACCTTTTCTTTAAGAATCTGTTTAAGGGAAGGTTAGGATTGTGACAGGGCACGAAGTTAAAAGAATGGTTTACCCGCGTCATGAGTTTGGATAAAATAATTTATGGCAAATTCTGTTTCGTATAAGCTTCCGTTAGAAATGCTCTATCACTGGGAAAAGGTCTCTCCCAACCATGTCTACTTAAGACAGCCGCTTCCCGGAAAGGGCTATCAAGATCTGACGTATGGTGAGGTTGCAGGACAGGTGAGACGAATGGCTTCTGCTTTAAAGGCAAAACAACTGCCCCCGAAAAGCCATATCGGAATTCTTTCGAAAAATTGTGCCCACTGGATAATGGCCGATTATGCGATTTGGATGGCGGGTCACGTTTCGGTTCCGCTTTACCCCAATCTCAATCAATCGACGGTCGAGCAGATTTTAAGACATTCTGACTGCAAATTGGCGTTCGTGGGGAAACTGGACGACGTTGCCGCTTACCGCAAAGGGGTTCCGGAGGGAGTTCCGTGTATCGCGTTTCCTTATCATGAAGTTCAAGCGGCCGAAAAATGGGATGACTTATTAAAAAGCAATCCTCCGATGACTGAGAATGTGACGCGTTCGATGGAAGAACTCGCGACGCTGATCTACACGTCGGGTACGACGGGCGAACCTAAAGGGGTCATGCATTCTTTTGCTTCGTTTGCCGTTGCGGGAACTGAGATCTTAAAAGTCATTCCGATGTATCAATCGGACCGATTTTTTTCTTATCTGCCATTGGCGCACGTGGCCGAGCGCATTCTTGTTGAGGCTCTCAGTTTATATGGGGGAGCGACGGTTGCCTTTGCAGAATCACTCGATACTTTTCAGCAGAATTTGCAGACGATTCAACCGACGATATTTTTATCCGTGCCCCGACTGTACCAAAAATTCCAAGCGGGAATTTTAGCGAAAGTGCCGCAAAAGAAGCTGTCGTTTTTACTTTCTCTGCCGATCATCTCTGGCCTGATTAAAAAGAAACTCAAGGCAGCCTTGGGACTTTCTCATGCGCGTTTGGTGATTACGGGCGCCGCTCCGACGCCAAAGTCTGTTATCGACTGGTTTTTAAAGATCGGGATCGAAATCCAAGAAGCTTACGGCATGACGGAAAACTTTGCGTTTTCTCACTTTAATCGAAATGGAGAGGTCAGAATCGGAACGGTGGGCACCCAGTGGCCTCGGGTCGATACGCGCATCGCCGAAGATGGAGAAATTCAGATCGCCACGGCCTGTGATTTCTTAGGCTATTACAAAAGCGCAAGTCCTCGCTCTGATTTTTTTGCGGGCGAATATTTTAAGACGGGTGATCGCGGCGAAATTGATAGCGACGGCTATTTGCGGATTACAGGTCGGACGAAAGACCTCTTTAAAACGTCAAAAGGAAAGTACATCGCGCCGTCTCCGATTGAATCGAAGCTTTCAGTTTGTGAGCACCTCGAAGTCGTTTGTGTGGTAGGAGCGAATTTCGCGCAGCCTTTTGCACTGGGAATGCTAAACCCCAATGCTAAAAAATTAAAGCGCGACCAGGTTTCGGCAGATTTGACGGCATTGGTAGAAAAAGTAAATGCGACGCTCGATCCTCACGAACGCATTTGTAAAGTGGTCGTCGTCAAAGACGATTGGACGGTCGAAAGCGGCGCACTCACACCCACCATGAAGGTGAAACGTGCATTTATCGAGTCAAAATACGGCGGCCAGTTTGAAACTTGGGTAAAACACAACGACCGGATTGCTTGGGAATAAAACCTTATTTTGCTTCGAGGATTTCCAACGCCATCAAAGTCGAACTAGTGGTTCCGAAATAACGTGTTTTGTTCGTCGGAACTCCGACGCCGTGATGTAAACACTCAACAACCATTTTCGGGATAAATTTGGGGAGATCATTTTGGACGATCTGCCAGCCGCCTTTTGGTCCGATTTCAACTTCCACTGCGACTTTAAACGATTGAGCGGGACCCGAAAAATTATTCTCAAAAACCTGGAGAGGAAGCGTCAATTCAAGTTTGTTTTTCTCAAAATTAAATTTCGTTTTGATTTTTCCTTGAACAGGAAGCGCAAAAACGTAGGCAGACTTTTCATCGAGCGTTTTGAGAGATTGGCTGAGCCACTTAAAAATCTGTGCGCTCTCCATTCCGATGCGTGGAGAGTAGTTGAGTTGGTGTTTCTCTAAATCCCAAGCGAATCCTTCGGCAGGATAGTTTTCGTGATGGAGTCCTTCTTGAATCGTCCAGAAGCCCTGCGCTTTCTGATTCACAGTAGCCGCGTCCATCAATAAAACGACCGAGGGTGGGGAGAATTTGGTTTGCGCAAACTCTTTTTCAAGATCCGCATTCGTCGTTTCATTTTCGGTTTTTAAACGCACTCGCCAACCATAAACTTCTTGAGTCGCGATAAACGTCTGGGGTTTTTCCGAGAGACTTGCGATTCTTAAAGTGGGGCGAGTGAAAAGATTTTTTAGCTGTTGAATGACTTCGTCATTTGAAGCTTGGGCGATGAGAGAAGCGCGGAGCCGAGTCTTTGCGGTTGCGCGGTATTTTTCTAGGATTTGGCTTGCGGCTTCGACGGCTTTTTCGTTGGTATTGTCCGAGAAGAAAGCTTCGCCATACTTCTTATCGAATAAATTCTCTGCATTTTCCACAAGCGCACTTTGAATCGTTTTTTGATTTAAGATTTCGATTTTAAGTCCTGATTTTGGGGAACTCATTTCGAATTCGATGGATCGCGGTAAGGGAAGGGTGAACGCCTTCGTGGGGCGAATCCGGATGCCAAATCCCTTGGGATTAGCGACTTGAGTAATCACTTCTTTCTCTTCTTTACGGCTTTCGATGATGATTTTATCCCCTTCTTTTTTGAAAGTGGGGACGTCGATGACGATGCGTTTGTGGTCCCGAATATTAGCTTCGGGGCAATTTACGGTGGAGATCAGATCTTCTAAAACTAATTGTCCGCCCTTAATCAAGAGGGCAGAGGCACCGCTCGTATATTCTACTTTTGCGGCTTCGACGTGGCGATGGGATCCTAAAGCGCCTTTGCCTTCGTACTTGTCTTCTTCCGTCGCGTTCACTTTGGAATCGCGTTTGATCTCCGGAAAAGAAATTTCAGGTTGAAGAATTCTCGCCTCTCGAACTTCTGCGAAAATCACAGAATGAGAAGAGAACACAAATAAAACAGAGAGGAGCGATAGGAATTTTTGCATGGCACTTGTTAGCATGTCTCAACACGCTAAAACAAGTGACAATTTTTGCTTAAAATCTTACCACTCGACGTAGACAACGCCGCGTGCGCCTGAAGGTCCGACGCCTTCGACGTACTGAGATCCGGCCACAACCGTTCCGCCGCCACCGGCGCCATAGCCGACGCCGCCCATGCCGGGATTACAATATAAGCTGGGGTGATTCGCATCCCCGCCACAAATTCCTGCAATTCCGTTTTCGCCTTGAGGGCCTTGATCGTTAAACAAGACTCCGCCGGCTCCGCCCATTCCGCCCATCGTAGTGGCTCCTACGTGCGTTCCACCTTGTCCACCGCTACCTGCTGTAATGGAATTTCGGGAGAAGAGACTTAAGGAATCAAAGTGTCCACCTTGTCCGGCATTTGAACCGCCAAGGCCATTCGATCCCGCCATACCGCCGCGTCCGCCATCTCCGTTTGAAAGACTTCCACCGCCGCCACTTCCGCCGTGACCGCTTCTTGCAGGAGTTGCATTTCCTCCGGCTGATGCCACAAGGCAGCTTCCAAACGAAGACTGTTCGTTCGGTCCACCGACGGTGACGACGACTGCGCCACTGACGTTACAAATTCCTGTTCTGACCCAACCGGAACCGCCTGCGAAAGCGCGTGTTCCTTTTCCGCCACCGCCGACGACCATGACTCGGACTGAGCTCACGCCCGCGGGAGGAGTGAAAATTCCGGAAGCTCCAAAACGATTCCAGTTCGTGGAATTGGTATTGGTGTTGGAATTTCCTGGGTTTGTTCCGTAGTTCTGAGTAATCGTCGGACCATTTCCACTCGGCCCACTAATCGTGAGGATGGTGGATTGGGTTGACGTCGCTTTAAACGAAAACTTTTGTGAGAGCGGCTGATTTGCCAAGATGCTCACCGAAGAAATCGGTGTCGCACAATTCTCTGTATAGAAAGTAATCGACCCATTTTGAGAGAGTGAATAAAGTCTATCGTAATTTGTGATGATTGCATTTCCGAATGCATCTACGACCGCAAACTGTAAAGCACCGCTGCAAACATTCACAGGCGTTGAGACAGGCCCAACGAGTGTAATGTAGGCGGCACTTCCGACGTTAATCGTAAGCGCTTTTGTTGCATTGCCCACACTCGAAGTCGCTCCGAGCGTGACCGATTCTGCTTTTGTGTTGCGGTAATAGAAGGAGGCATTCACTGCGGGAGACGTGACACTGACTGAAGTCGCAGCAGAACCGCTATCCGAGCAACCTGCAACTTTGTGGAAAAATCCTTGGCTCGCACCCGATAAACTAAACGAAGTTCCCGAGGCAAGGGGAGTAATATTTCCTGCACTGTCTTTTCCTTGAATCAAAAAGGGTCCTTCGCAAACTCCTGCAACGGTTGAAGCAGGACCGCTGACTTGGACACTTGCTAAAGCCGCTGGGCTGAATTGGACGTCATACCCTAACGAAGGTAAACCTGCGCCAATCGCCGAGATTGTTCCGACACTCGCATTGCTCGATTTTGCATAGAACAATGTTTCGCTTCCATTCGTCGTCATCGGAAGCGTCAGAGAGTTCGAACAGCTTGAGTTCGAAAAGAAAGAAACGCCGGAGGCCGAAGAAGAGATTTGGAAATTTGAATTCGCACTGAGTGGTGCGGCGTTGCCTGCCGAATTCTCGGTTCTGAGTGCGAAGGGCACGCAGTTTCCAACGAGTACCGAGACCGGTCCACGAAGCGTGAGCGGAGATTTTCCGATAATGGCCACTCGAGTTGCGGTCGTTGTTCCATCAATGACTAAAGAGAAATTTAAAGGCGCGGGAGGATTCGCAGACGGTGTTGCAATGGCTGCAATCGTTCCCGGAGTCGGTGTCATGAAATAGATCGAGACGCCGCCAGACCCTGCCGGAATCTGCGCTGGGTTTACAATACTTCCGCAAGCGCTGTCCGAATAGAAACTGCCTAAGTTGCTGGACAGATTCAGAGAGAGCAGGTTGTTTGTAACCGTTTTATTGTCAAACGTATCTAAAAGGACAAACTTCAAAGGTCCAACGCAAGAATTTGCGCCCCCCGAAGTCGGAGAATTTTCGAGGGCGAGTTTTACAGCACTTCCTGCATTAACTTGGAAGTCGTAGCGTCCTTCTTTTACAACATTATCAAATGCGCGGATTTTTCCGGCGCCGGCTTTCGTCTCTCTGAAGTACACGACTTTTTTGAGAGAGAGTGCCGGGATCGTTGTCGAGAAAACGTTACTGGCTGAAGCAAGTAGGTTTCCGCAAGCCGCATCCGAATAAAACTTGCCCGAAGTTGGGTAGTCTTCTTGTAAAGAGACTGCAGCGTCTACGGATGAGACGACCGCATTCATGAATGGGTCAGCGTAGAAGACATCAAGAGGTTGGCAACTTCCTGCCGCAATCGGAGAGAAAGTTCCGAGAACTGCGAGTTGATATTTTGCTCCAGCGGTAACGGAGAAATTTTTCGTCGCCGCGGGAAGCGTTCCTGAAGCATCGTTTCCAAACCAGACAATATTTTCAGCAACCGTGTCTTTGAAATAGAATTCAGTGTTCGTTGCCGAAGAAATCACCGTATTGAGACACGACGAATCTGCATAAAACTTTCCGGAACCAGTTTGATTTAAGTTTACTAAGATTGAAGAGACGTTCGTGAGCGTGTTTCCGTTAGCATCTTGAATCTGAACTTTAAT
Source organism: uncultured Bdellovibrionales bacterium (assembly GCA_937903155.1). Classification (GTDB taxonomy): domain Bacteria; phylum Bdellovibrionota; class FAC87; order UBA2466; family UBA2466; genus CALCZU01. The sequence continues at coordinate 23,374 of CALCZU010000122.1, read as the reverse complement.
CGGACCCAGACAGTTGCCAGCCGAAGTCGCAGAGAGTCCTGTTTCAAATCCAAGTTTCGAAGCGGTTGATGTCGAACCCGAATTCACGTTAAAGGTAAAGGTGCCATCTGCTAGGCCCGTGACTTTTGAAGTGACGACGTTCGTAGAAGGAGTTGTTCCCTTATAAAAGAAATACGATCCGGAATTATTGGGCGGAATCGAAACGCTCGTGACTTGAGCGGTACAATTCGAGTCAGCATAGAAAGCGCCTTCTCCCACGCGAGAGAGCTGGACATTCACGGCACTCGATGTCGTGACCAAATTTCCTAAGTTGTCTTGGAGGTTGACCGTAAAGACGCCGCATTGATTGCTGCTCAGAACGGTCGCTCCTTGAATGACGGTTTTAGTCATCATTTGAGGAAGCACTAAAACCAAGAGCTGCCCTTGTAAGCTATTGGCGCTTGCAACAACGGATTTTAAACCGGTCGAAGGGGCTTTTAGATAAAAAGTTAAATTTGAGTAATTTGCGGGAAGCGCTAAAAAGGGAGAGTCATTTCCCGAACATGAGGAATTCGAATAAAATTTCATCGCTAAATCAGAACTCGAAAGAGTCAAAGTCGACGCGGTTTTAAAAGCGGCGTAATTGTTATCCGATCCAAATAAGCTCATCGTGTAAGCCGTGCAAGTATCTGCAGCGGTGGAATTGGGTCCACTGACGGCCATTCGAACAGGGACAGTCCCGTCGTTATTGTTATTCACGACCAAATTAATATTCGTCTCTGGAAGACCCGGGCCGGAACATCCAATAAGATAGTTTCCAGGAATCGGTGCTTTTACCCAGACAATCGTTGAAGAACTTCCTTTAGGAATGGTTGCTGTAGTTGTTTCGGAGCCAGTTGCGCAAGTACTTGTGGAGTACGCGGTCACGCCCGAGGGGAGAGTTAAATTCACCGTGGTTGCCGAAGACACTGGCGAAGCGACACCGTTATAGGTTGAAGCGACCGTGATGGGCCAGCATCTGTCTGCGACTGCAGGTTGCGGAGCGCTGATTTGTAAACCATTAGGAGCAGAAACTCCGACGCTACTCACGCTGCCCGTTTCTCCAGGGGAGTTTTGGGTCGTAGTTTTATTCGGATTATTGACTTTAAAATTTCCGAGCCATCCGCAACCGGTAAAAAATCCAACCATCAAAACGGCTAAGACATTTAAAATTTGAGCGTGTTTCATTCTGTCATCTCCAAAAAAGGAAAAGCGTTACAGCCTTCCAGTTAATTTTTTCGGCAATAGAGTGGAATTGATTGAGAAAGCATTTATTGTCTTTTTCTTACAATTCAAATGCCACTGATGCGTCGACACCTCTCGCTGCGTCAGTGTATTCTGGCGAAATACATTTCAGACAAGCAAGATGCTGATACTGCAGAGCTTTCTCATTTCACAATTCTGTCAAAGCGTTGAACACCTGTCGGAAACCGAATTTCTGTTTAGGTTCTGGACAAAATCGAGGGGGGTCGGAAATATCGATAGCTTTCGAACCTTTAGACTGTCTACTGGGCTAGACACCCCGAAATTTTTCTAACATCGGATCCACTTAACTCTTTCGAATCTCAAATGAAAACATCAATTGTGTTGCAGGTTGAGTGTCGTTTCTTTCCTTAGAAATTTACAAGGAACGGAAAGTTCACTTCGCGCCAAGCTGCTGATTTTCTGTTTTATTCCGGTGAATACTGAAAGTGGCCGACGCTTTGCTTTATCTAAATGCATTATGAAACACTTTAAAAAGAATTTTACTTTAGTCTTTACCGTACTCGCTTTAGCTTTGACTCAAAGTTCTTTCGCAGACTACCTCGTAGTCCCTGACGCTGGAATCTCCAGCGATAGATTCTACTCGGAATGCATGGATCTTAATCGCGACAATCCAGAAGCCGAAGGCCAATGCCAGCTTCAGCATGATTTAATCCAAGCGCAAGAAATCAATTCCGCAGTGGATTCGAAGTCTCTCTAAGTCACTTCACCCACATTCGACCCACGTTAAGATCAATTTGAAATTCAGGTAGAACGACGGGTTCGTTTTTATTTTCAATCTTGTTGTATTTTAAAAGTCTCCATCGAATCATCAAATCTTCCGTTTGTTGGTTGGATTTATCGGTGGTCAGTTTGTTTCTGACCCGTCCAAAAAACTCGGAGTTCCGATAATCTTCACTGGCCCCTCGTACGGCTTGGAAAATGAGCACCTTTATCTTTGAATCTTTTGGAAAATGACAGACCTGATCTCTTGCGACGGCCCAGAGATACACGGGCGGATTCTGTCTTTCAATTTCTTCACCTCTCGCCATGCAGATTCCCGCGTCTCCGTTAAAAACGAAGCGTGAGACCACATCCGGTGGCACTGAGAAATATTCTGCAATCTTCACTTGAGAACGAATGAGGAACGACGATTGATAGAGATTCAGCTCGCAAGTCTTTTCATAGTCCCCCGAGCAGAGCGATAGCAACTGAGTTGTATTGGGGGCGATTTCACCGACGACCGTTTGTTTAAAAGTGAGCTTGTCTTTTTCCGCTCCGAAAAAGTAGGGGGTCCCCAGTCTAAGATCGATAGAAACCGAACCTTTTCTGCAGGGGATTTCTTTAGATTGAAGCCACAGGACGTAATGCTTATCGCGGACTTCGGACCTTTCCGAGTTTTGGCCCAGTTTTGCAAAACAAGCTGTAAGTCCCTCTGGAATGTTCAAAAGAGAATGAAACGAATCTGAAATCGGGAAGTTTTCAATTACAGAAATACTTTCGTATTCCCTAGAAAGTGGTATCTGCAAACGACTCAGCGGAAAACGTCGAGGACTTAACCAGAAGAAGTCTTTCAAACACCCTTGAAGTTCCGCTTGGGCCACCAGATCAAATAATTCGTAATCGCGGCTAAATAAAAATCCCACCAGTGCTTTCGTGGCTTCTCGGTGATTCGATAGCCCATAGAAAAACTCATGGAGAATGAGCCCTGCAAAATTAGCTTCATCGAGTAAATCCACTCCGTTGCAAAAACGCACCGTTTTGTCTTGTCGAACTGCTAACTGAACTTTTTGTTTAATCGGACTTTCGTCATCGTCGATGAGAAGACACTCTGCCGTCTGCATTTTAATGAATTTAAAATATTTGAGTTCTTGCATCAAAAGAGAAAGCGGGAAGGGAGCTTTTAAGACCTCCGCCCGTCCACGAAGTTCTGCGAGCTTATTCTCAACAAGATGAATGACGTTCTGGATCCGTCCCGGATTTTGCGAATCCATCTGCCCCAAGATGCGCTCGAGAATGGCCTTTTCCTCGGGGAAAAGTTTGGCTTGAGAATTTTTAGAAAGGTAAGGGTTGTGACTGGAGCCTCGGAGAACTAAATCGAGTGAGTAGATTTTGTCTTGAATTCTGACACCGTACCCACCGTTGCCTTTGTCATTTCCTGCAAGACAAACAAGGCTCAGAGAACAAATCAAAATCAAAGAAAGAAGTTTCATTTGGTACTCCCGGTTTTGCGTTCGAAAATTTCCGTAAGAGGGAAAAATTGAACTGAAACTTGGTAGACTTCGGTCTTTTCTCCCTTTTCTAAAATCGCTTCCATTTCTCTGCGAAATTTTCGAATGCAGGATTTGGCTTCATTAATTTTTTTAGGATTCACGGCGACAGTGACTGAGGAATAATCTCTTTCGGTCACGGGGGTTGTTCTCAATTTCGCTAATGCGAGCTGGGTCGATTCTTCGTGAGATTTTTGCAGAGCTAAAGAAACGATATCTTCGGTCGTTTTAAAGCGTTTATTCACCTTCTCAAAACTTTGGTCTTTCGTTTCTTGCACAAGTCCTAACTGCAATAAATGCTGCCAGACAACTTTTGCCCGCGCTTCAGAAATATTTAAGCGTTGGGCAATCCATTCAGGTTGAGGCTTAAAGGTTCGTGTCTCGAAAAGTGAGAGGACCGCGTAGTATTCCCACTCGGCGATCGCCTGATAATGGAGTTCTTCGTTTAAAGTTTCGACCGTCGGAGAGGCATTTTCGACCGACTGCGGATCAAATCCGCGCTTCGATGCTGAAAAGCTCTCAATAAAAAGTCTTCTTTTCTCGGGACTCAGTTCAAGTCTGTCTAAAAACTGAGCAATGTAGCGGCGTGGAATCGAGCGCTTCTTTTTTAGAATGGCAGACAGAGTCGGAGGCTGAATCCCGAGATCCCTCGCAAATGCTCTTAGAGAATAGGACGGATTAGCTTTTTGTCGTCGAGCCAAGACTTCCCAAAGATACTGTAAATGAACCGCTTCCTCACCCATGTAAGGTCTTTATAAAAGATGTAGAAATGCCTCACAACCGGTTTTGTTACAAAGTGTAGCAAATTGTGAAGAGGCCGGCCCTAGGGCCTCTTGGCGGTTGAATTTGCTACAAGGCAATGCTCTTCTTTACAATTTGCCTTATTCCCCTTTGAGGAGTTTCAAACTTGCTTCTCGTCTTTTTTGGATTGCGTCTTCGGTCTCAGCTTAGAGAGTGATTCCAAGCCCTGCAAGCCCTTGAACGTGACTGATTTTTTGAGTGGAAGTGGTCGAGGAAGAAACGTTTTTCATTCCCATTAAGTAGCGACCTTCAAAAACTAAATTGATGTGAGAACCCAATCTAAATTTAATTTCAAGACTGCCCAAAGCTCCGTAGTCCGATTTTTGGTTGTCCGAAAGATCGCTGTCATCGGTAAAAGCGACCCCGACCAAAGTTCCTTCAGTATGCGCTTTTCCAATTCCAAGACCATAATATCCACCCACGCCCAAACTCACAACGGATCCGATGTTGAGTCTGAACAGGGCAGGGATGTGGATCATGTTCCAGCGGCTCGTAATATCCGATTCTAAATTCGCAACGACGACTTTAAAAAGGTAAGGGGTATAAAACGCACCGATTTCAAAAGTAAAACGTTGACCGAGTCCGAGTTCTAAAGAAGCTCCTCCACCAATGCCGCCTTGATTTGTATAAACCAGCGATGAATCGGCAGGATCGTTTTTCACCATTGCCATATTGTAGAGCCCGAGGAGTTTGATCTGGGATGATTTTCCCTCTGCGGCACGCGCAGTTGTAAAAGAAGCGCCTAAAATCGTTAGAAAGATGAAAAGCTGAGCCTTGAGAAGTCGAGTATTCATATGTCCCCCGTTGAGTTCAATTATAGGCTAGTCGCCTGTCTCAAGCAAATCTGGGGCGATCTCGGGGAATTCTAGAATCTGAATCCTTCACCTCTCGGGAGTGCGTGGGGCAAAAACTCCGCGGGATAGCGAAAAAAAGAGGGCGCGCTTTTAGGTCTGCGATCCACCGCTAAAAAAGGTATCCGCGAAGGGTTTTTTGATAACTCTGCGAGAGAGTCGAGTCCGAAAGCGCTTGTGGATAATAAAATCATCATCAATGCAAAGAGGTGGAGTCCCATGAAGATGAAAATTCCCAGGTGCAATCCGACAATGGAGAGAAACCAAAATTTTCGCGTTTTAGAATACGCCATTCCGAGAGGATAACCGGCTTCTAATACAAGAGTTCCCCATCCAGCCACCTTACAAATCCATGGGAGTTTTGAAAGCCAGCTCAAATCAAATTGTGCGTAGAGCGGCATCATCACCGATCTCCAAATCGCGTCTCCGTTCCACCACTGAATTCCCATGGCTTTGTCGATTCCACAAAAAAGATAAGCGATCGAAAGTTGAATCTGCAAAACTCGAAAAGCCCATCTTGCTTGTGAAGTAGGTTCGGAACTCGTGCGACCTGAAACCACATCCAGGGAATAGGCGGCGCCGATAGGCATCCAGAGAAAATAAAACAGGGTGATTCCGATAAAGGTGTCGATTCCGTAGCTCGTCACATGAGCGCCCGCGAAGAGAAGATGAGTCAACCAGGTGAGACATGCCGCTTTGCGAGTATGGTACCCCAATAAAAGTCCGAAGAGTCCGAGGATGTATGCGCTTGCGGAAACGAGAAGGGTTGTGGTTTCTCCCACTCCTAATCGCAGCATAAAGACAACGAGTTCGTAAAGGCCAAGAAGGTCGGAATTTCTAAATTCGCCTCTTAAACTTCCTTCTAAAATCCCGTTGCTTCCGTAAATTGCAAAGAACTGCGGAGCGACCCAGTAGGCTTGCGCCAAAAGAATCAACGCGGTTCCGATTCTTAAAAGCGCAAGTGGACGGGCGCTTGCGGGTTTTAACCAAAAAGTATTCCAGGATTTTTGAAACTCATTAAATTTCATATTCAGTTTCCTTTTCTGATAAAAGTGGCTGAGTAGAGCGAATCCCATTTGGGTTTTTCGCCTTGTTCAAAATCTTTTAAAGAGGGTAAGTTGTACTGTTCGAGTTTTACTTTAAGTTGTTGAGCGGCGGGATATCGGGTGAGAATATATTTTGACCAAGAAACCGCCAAAAGACGTCTGCGTTTTTCATTGTCAATTTCGTCACGAAACGCATCGACGATATTTCCTACCCGCAGGGCAAGCTCTCGGTCCGTTTCTCCGAGTCCCTCGAGGGTGACTTGGTCCTCCCCATTTTTAACTTCAAAAACCGCTCGCATGGGAGAACCCACACTGGGAGCAAAGAAATCAAAGTGGCTTCCTGAACCTGTAATGGCGCCGTAGTAAGCAATCACTTTTCCAGCATAGCCAAATCCTTTCATATCCATCTGAGTGGCCCCCATGACCACTAAAAAGAGATGCAGGAGAGTCAGTCCTAATGTGATTCGCCAAGCCATTTGTAAAAATGCTCCTAAATAAAAATGGGGGTCCTGTTTTGATCGCTCAAGACGAAGACCCCACTTCTAAAGTTTTCGAGATTCTTTTATAAACTCGAAACGCCGTTCGATTGAACTGACGTCTGTGTGTTGATGCGGGCTACGCTATTTGCGCGTCCGTTTCCAATTCCACGTCCGTGTCCATTTCCAATTCCGCGACCTTGGCCTCGTCCATGACCAGTTTGGCCCGTGGCGAGCGTCATGGTAACGGTTTCATCGACTAAAACGAGTTCGTTGGTGTCGACTTTGTCTGTGGTGGCAACGCTGATGCTTGTAACGAACAAAGCGCCGAGAACTGTTCCGATGAGGTAATTGAATTTCATTTGATTCTCCTTAAATTGACCGCTTCATTTTGAAGCAGCTGGTTATTTGAGCGATTATCGAAATAACAACCGTCTCACTAACAAACGCGGAAAGGAGATGAGAAACGGCTCAAAAAATATCAACATTTGAATTGAAAGAGGGTATGACTATGGCAATGAAGATTGTTTTTTACGATGGCGAGTGCGGAATTTGCGACGGCTTCATCCATTTCTTAATGGATCAAGACAAGCAGAAAATTTTAAAGTACGCACCGCTGCAAGGGGAAACGGCGAAATCTTTTTTTTCAACGCCCCCCGAACTCTCAACGATGATCTTTAGCGATGGAACTAAAGTGTATTATCGGAGCGAAGCCGCCCTTCGAGCGGTGATCTCAACTGGGGGAAAGTGGAAATTTCTGTATTTGCTTCTTTGGATTCCGAAATTTTTACGAGATGGCGTGTACCGAGTCGTCTCAAAACATCGACACCAAATCATCAAAAATCCGACGTGTCGGTTTCTCAATGTCGACGAGAAACGATTGTTTTTACCTTAGAAAAAGCCTTCGCTCAGATCTTGGCTCAAAAAGCGCAATAAAACTGATAATCATTTTAAGAACTTAGGGCCCAGAGAAGAAATTTATTTTTCTCCATCTTCACGCTAGGCGTGAATCTCCGGTTATGCTAAGCGTTAAGACACTCAAAAATTTATTGGAAAAGGGCTCCTTGATGCGCAAAATGTCGTTTGTTTCTTGTTTCATTGTCTGGGTTTTAGTTTTTCAAATTGGCGTAGGACAGTTTGCACTTCAAGCGGTAGCGGCTCCTGGCGATAACGATAAATCCAACCCCTCAGTGGGGGCGTCGAGCCAACCTACGGGGATGACTCCGGAGATGGTGACGTTTGAAAATGCGGCTCTCAACGCCGACGCGAATACCCCTGCTCCAAAGAGCGTTGATGTTAATCGCCTGACAAGACAGTTTCACCGCACTTATTATCCCGCTCTCGATGACAAGGGAAATTCGTTTGATAGAGTTCAAAGAGAAATTCCACTTTCACGAATTGATCTCACGAATCCTGACGTCACGATTAATAATTGGGCACGTCAGACGAAAATTGTTTATGACGAAAAAACGAAGGAACTCACGATTCTTAAAATCATCTACGATGAAGAACTGAAGCGCGAACGGGCTACCGATGGCCATGTCTTTACCAACATTACGCTCACCTCCAATCTCGTCCAAAATGCAAACTACGTTTTGGCTGCAACTGAAAATGGGATCGAAGGATTCCTTTGGAGAGATATCATGGAGTACGCTTTTAAAGCGCCGATTTCCGTGCCAATCTTGTTACCCCTTCCGCCGAAAGAGTTCGGAGCGACGATTACGAATTTAGAATTACTCAGCCGTGCGAGCAAACCTCGTGAGATCGGAAACGCTGAGTTGATTGACGAAGGGGATATTGCGGTCAAATTCACGAACAAAAGTGAATCGGGAGAGACCCACGCGGAAACCCGTGTGGATTTAAAAGAAATCGTTACGCGTTTTCGAATTAACCAGTTGGCGCTGCTTGGACTTTTGCAAATCGCGAATCCCGATCTGGATGAGGTTCAACCCGCGATGCAACTTTTAAGAGAGAATGCTGCGGATTTAGCCAAATACCAGAAGGAGCAAGAAAAGCTTCTCGGCAATGGCGAAAAAAATGATTTACTCCAACACTCCCTTTCTAACATTGCCCAAAAAGGCATGATTAAAAAACTTCTCGAGTTGTTTAAGAAAAATAGAACGGGGCAGGACTCTTTCGAAGAATTAGCCGTGCGCCCGAGAGATCGTTTCTCCGGAGATTCGAAAGAAGGCAGTAGTTGGCAGAAGGACTACGCTAAAATCCAAGCGCTTCAAGATTCGGATTCCACAAAAGACTCCGGAAAATCCTGGAAGGAAAAACTAGCGGATGAATATAACAATTCCAGCGTGAGAGAACTTCGAGAACGAGCCATTGCCGAAAAAATGCTTATTTCGCGTTACTACACGCGGATAAAAGACGCATTTTACAAACATGTGACTCCAACTCGAATGAAAGTGCTTGCGGCGGTGATCGCAGGCACTGCTCTCGATTACGCCTATGGCGGCGGGGGCATCGACTGGATGATGGCGACAGCCACCCGGATTTTTACGTGGTCGACGCAACTTCCAATGATCGGACCCTATGCCCAGCAAGTTCACGGTTCGATGAGTTACTTGAACGACGGCTGGCGGTTTTTATACTGGGCGGGAGCTGCGGGTGCAATTTGTAGTCTCTATCCGCTTTCGATGCTTGCCGGAAAAGCTCTGTCGTTTCGGGACGGGCGAGGGTGGAGCGCTCTTAGAACGTTTTTTAGTTACGGAATTCGCGCGTATGCGACGCTGAACTATCCGATACAGAAAATTTTCTACGATACTCTACGGCAGAAAAATCTCTACCCCGCTCTCACGGCGGGACTAAATCCTCTGAAGAACAAAGCTGCGTGGAATTCTCCTTTTGCTTCGCAAAAAACGATTGAAGCCAATTCTGAAAAGCTGCGAAATACGCTTGAGACCAATGCGACCCGAAAATCACGGGCGTTGATCCTTGCGGCCGCAATTGTGGCAGAGGCTCACCGAAATGAGGGAGAAGTTCCCATCGATATCGCGACCCTCATCATGTCCGCTCAAGGTGCCAAAGTGGAGACCATCGCAAATATCGCAGCTCTTGCGGGCGCGAACACGCGGTGGACCGAGCTGACTCATGACGTTTACTCCGCTCTTGCTCAGATGACGGAAGAGGTTTCTACGGATGTCGATGAAAAAGCTCTCGAAGAGTACCATAAAATTTTTACGTCCCACTCCGAGCGCCTCCGTCAGGAAGTTCAGAATGGAACGACCGTCAGCATGTATTTGAAGAGAAAACTTGGTCACCTGTGGACCCGAGGCTCTCAGATTATGAGTCGAAATGTGGTGCCGTTCGTTTTGTATGGAAAACAGGGTTACGACCTTTTTCGTCGGTATCAAAAGGCTGAAGTTGACGAAAAAACGAGTAAAATTGCTGGCACTTCCTATCGAATCGATTTTCTGACTTCGAATGGTGTGTATGCTTTGACGGCCGCTGCAAAATACGGCGATCTTTTACGAGCGGGCCCTGCGGCGGCTGAAGTCCTGACGAATGAGCTGAGCCAGGTCTTTATTTACGGCGTTCAAGGCGCTATCGATCCTTTGAGTGCGGCGGCTCCAGACCGTTTCGTCCATGAGAGTCGTCCTTTAACCGATTTTCTTTACGCTCGATCCCGCGAGAGACAACAAACGATGTTTGAGGGGCTGCGTTCGATGGCGTCGGGCGCTGTCGACCCACACAATCTCAACCATTTTGATAACCACGCAAACTATATCGAAAATTCTTTGACGGGTCTTCAAGTGCGCTTGGCTGCAGACTACGTGACGCGTTCGCTAGGCGTTTTCTTTACGCCCGGAACTGAGGAAAAACCAAAACTCAATTTCGGTGAAGCTTTTCGAAACTCGGCGCCAATTTCTCTTTATTTTCTCCTTAATAAGATTTCATTCTCCACAGGTGCGGTGGGCTTTGCAGTGGTCTGGCCCTATGTGCATTTGGCAATGCGCCATATGGAGGACGCGACAGAACGAAATCTTTTGCGGATTCAGTACGCGGATTATTGCATTGATGTCGGCACTCGACTGGGTGACCTCAAAAACTTACATGAAGGCGTGAGAACGATGCAGGAGCTTTTTAAAGAAGGGCGGATCGAATTGCCCGAGAGATTCCAGCTCGCGCCCGAGCAGTTTACGCATGAGCTCGCTCTGAGACTCCACGAATATTCTTTGGAAAAGATTCCGCTTCCGACTCAAGCGAGCAATGGCATGATTAGAATCTTGAATTACGGACTCGGAGCTTTTATGAGCACGCTCCTATTCGATAAGCTTTCCGGAGAAGCTTTCGCAATGGCTCGAGATCCCAACTCCAATTTCCTGACTTTATTGACCCACACGATTATGTTTGTTGGGTCGACTTACGTCGGACTTCGAGCGGCAGGTTTTGTCACTCCCTACGTCGTCCACGGGGTCCAGTGGATGAAAAACAAGGTCGAAAAAACCTATGAAGGGATTTGTACGGCTGCCTTTAGTCAGTTCTCGAGAGGCATCCGTCGTCGCTAGAAACTATTGCGCGATCTCGAGATCTTTGACTTGCGATCCAAATCTCGCTTGAGGATACGATCGAGCAAAACTGCCTGCGGACTCTTTTGCTTCGATACATTTTTCCATTTTGCCTGCGAGCTCGAACCAAGTTTTTGCAAGGGGTAAGTTGGTTACTAGACAAGCGTCCCAGTAGGTGTAAGTCGCCTCGGCGCTGCAGCCGAATGACGTTCTGTCTTTGCGAGCGGCCGTTAAAATAATTCGGTTCGGAGCTTCCATACTGGGTTCTGCAAACACTCCACTATAGCAAGCAGAGACGAGGAGCACCGTTGGGCGTGTTCCGCATTGGTCTTTGATGATTTGATTCAATTGAGTCGGAGTTAAATAGTTTTGACCGCGGATATAAAAGCCTGTTTTAGAACCGTGGGAAGTCATATGAACGAGACAGCCTTCGCCGTCTTTGATCTTTAAATCTTTAAGCGCTTTTTCAAAGTTCGGAATAGACGTCGCACGCACACCATTTACCTGCTGGCTTGCACTGCGGGAGAGTTGAATCGATTCTTTGATTCCTGCTGCAGAGAAGAGCGTGAAAAGTTTTTTTCGAGCGTTGTCAAAAGCGCTGATGCTGTCATCTCCGGTCATCAAAACCATTTTAAGTTTCGCTTGAGGCAAAGAGGGGAGAATTTCTGGCGAAATTTTGATTCCGTTTTCTTTGCTTTCTGTAGTCTCTTTATCAAAGCGATTTTGAAACGCTTCTAAGTTAATTTGTTTTTGTTCGTCGTCGGGCGTTTGGTTCTTTCCGCAAGAAACGGTGAGAAAAACAATGGCTACGCTTAAGATCAATTGAAACACGCGAGACTCCTTTGAAAATGGCACTTAGTTTCCTATCGGCATTCTTCAAGCGAGCTCGCGGGAGGATTTGGTTTCAAGTGATCAGGTGTTAGCAAGACTTCTTTGACGGACTTATCTTTAGAATCGCGCAAGTACTGATTAACAGAGGGAAATCATAAATTGTGTCGAATCTTACAAATAAAACGATTATGTTTATCGCCGAATAATGCTAAAAGCTTTGGGTCGCCTTTCGAGGCTCTCAATAAACAAAGGAGAAATTATGAGTAAAAATTTAATGTGGTTAATCGTTGCTGCTTTGTGTATTTCTCTCGGAAATTCCCAAGCGGCTGAAACAAAAATCGAAGAACAAAGAAAAATCGAAGATAAATCCAAAATGGATCCGTATCGGGTTAGTTTCGGGGTTCAAGGCGGATTGTCTTTTGCCAATGCTTCGTTAGGTTCGAGCAGTGTCAGTGGAAATCGCACGGGCTTCACTGCCGGCGCTTTTGCTCAAACGGCACTCTTGCCTGGTTTTCTTTATCTTCAACCTGAACTGAATTTTGTTCAAAAGGGTGCTGAAAATTCACAGTTTGGGGCGCTTGCCACAAGCCGACTAAATTACATTGAAGTTCCTGTATTAGTAAAAGTCCGATTTATCATTCCAAAAATCCGACCTTTCGGTTTTGCAGGTCCGAGTGCTGCCTATCTTTTGTCGAGCTCGACAGAAGGGGCCGGAGTCGCTTCAAACGTCGAACGCTTTAATCGAATTGATTTAAGTGCGGTTATCGGTGCCGGCTTTGGCTTTCAATTAAGCGATGCAATTGACTCTCCTGAAATGACAGTCTCTGTTCGTTACTCGACAGGACTGAATAATATCGATTCGACGGGTGGTCAGTGGAAATCGAATTTCTTAGGCGTCGTAGCAGGCGTGCAGTTCTAAAAAATTAAAATTATTTTAAGACAACCGGTCCAAGCAAATTGGACCGGTTTTTTTTTGTCTTCTCCAATCTTCTCCCCATCAGGATCGAAGCGTCGTATTTAGCAATTGGGTTTGGGTGGAGTCACCCAATCTCTTTTTAATTAAGATGTATAGGGGACAATATGAAAAAAATCTTAACCTTAATCCTTTTCACAGGGGTTTCTCTCTTTGCGGATACCTATTTAGGTGGCGCTAATAGCAGCAGTCATTGCAATCAAATCGTCGCATCCTATTCCGGTTTTAAATATTCTGTCTTTGGACCCGGGTACGATGACAACGGCATTTACTATCCTTATTGGAACGCTTGTTTTGGAAGATATGAATCGGGAGGGCCTCAGCCGTCTTCCTCTCGCTATGATGTGTACGTGAACCCGGGAAACGACTTAACTCGATGCGCGAATGACATCGAATGGTATGTGGCAAATACTCGTTGCAGCGTTGCGGGAAGTTATTTGCGTTGCCAAGCATCGACTCCGTTTTTGAAAGAACGGATTGAGAGAGTCGCTTGCGTCAGTCGAGTCTACTCGGTGGATATGCCGAAAGTTGGCGGGACACGAGACTAGTTTGAGTTCTTTAAAAAGCCACCCATCATTTTGATAGGTGGCTTTTTTATTTGAAAAAGAAGACAGGCTGAAAATTCTTTTGTAAAATTTCACCATGTCAAAATTCCCTATCTGGGTTGTTTTCAGTTTCTGTATTGCCTCCACCTTTGCACAAGACCTTTTGATAAAGCATGTCTCAAGACCCTTACAGGCTGAATCGGTCTCTGATGCTCTCGAACCTTGGGAAACACCGATCTCGGGCTTTTTCATTCGCAGTCATCATGGAGTGCCCGTTGTCGACAAAGAAAATTGGATTTTAGAAATCGACGGGCTTGTCGAAAACCCTTTAAAAATCCGATTAAAGGATCTCGAAAAACTCCCCCAACAAAGTCTCCATGCAGTTTTAGAATGTTCAGGCAACTGGCGGAGCCGTCACGTTCCTAAAGTGGCGGGAGTTCAGTGGGATAAGGGAGCTGTCGGAAATGCGGAATGGACAGGGGTCTCGCTCGCAGAACTTTTAAAACAAGCGCGAGTGAAACCGAATGCGAAGTTTGCAACCGTCTCGGGAGCCGATAAACCACCGCTTCCTTCGGTTCCCGCTTTTGTCCGAAGTATTCCACTTTCAAAGCTCATGGATCCCTCGACGTTACTTGCTTTAAAAATGAATCGCGAGGAACTTCCAATTTTACACGGTGGCCCTTTGCGACTCATTCTCCCGGGTTGGTATGGGCAGAATTGGATGAAGTGGGTCGTTCACATTAACTTAAGTGAAAGTGAGGACGCGGGCTTTTACATGAAAAAAGCCTACCGCATGCCGGATGGAAATCCAATTGAGGTCCTGAAAGTTCAATCTCTTCTTATCAGTCCTTCGCCAGATGCAAAAGTTTCTGCCGGTTTAATCACAGTGAAAGGGAAGGCATTTTCGGGTTCCGGAAAAATTTCGAAAGTGCAGGTGTCGATCGATCAGGGAAAAACGTGGAAGAGTGCGCGAGTCGAAGAGCCTCATGCCGATGGAGGTTGGCAAAGTTTCGAATGGGATTTTTCGAAGAAAAGCTTTGGAAAAGTGAAAGTGATTTCACGCGCTACGGATGAGAAAGGACAAACGCAACCTGTAAATATCGAGTGGAACCCAAGTGGCTATGTTGGAAATGCTGTGGACCAATTAAACTTTACCGTCGTCAAAGGGCAATCTCAAGAGGGAAGGGAGCTCTTTGAGGAACGTTGCTTGATTTGCCATACGAAAGAAATGATCCAGATGCAGTCGCTCAATCATTCTGCTTGGGAGAAAGTCGTTGCGAAGATGAAAAGCTTCGGAGCCTCGTTCACTGAAGAAGAACAGAAATCGATCGTGGATTATCTCGCTCTCGAAAGTCATTCCGACCAAAAATCTTTCACCGACTATGCTTCTGAGACCGAGAAACTCAGTCAGGCAAAAGGGTCCAAAGGAAATTTACGACACGGAGAAACGCTTTACCAAACACACTGCGCGGCCTGTCACGGGGAAAGAGCAGAGGGGAAGTTGGGCCCTCGGCTCGTAGATAGACAGATTCCTCAAGCAACCTTTGAATCCATTGTTTTAAATGGGCAAAGGACCATGCCTTCTTTTCGAGAGAGTTTAAAAGAGGCAGAAGTCGCAGATTTAAGGGCCTTTCTTTCAGCTCCGTCCTCGGGTAGATCCGAATGAATGAATCGTTTTTTTAAGCTTTTGATTTTGGGATTATGGACGGGCGGGAATGCTGTGCTCTCAGCCCCTTTTCCTCTCACGGTTTTGCATACAAATGATCTTCATTCACATTTCGAAGGCACGGGGCCTGATAGTTACTTCACGGGTAAAGTTGGCGATGGATCTCCCGTTCGGGGACATTACGCAAGGCTTGCGACGGCTATTAAAACGATTCGAGCAGAAAAGTCGAAAACGGGAGAACCCGTTTTAGTGGTAGATGCGGGTGATTTTTATTCGGGGACTCTCTTTCATTCTTTGGCCGTGAGTTCGTCTGCTTCAGTCCCTGAACTTGAATTTTTTGGATATGCCGGCTACGACGCGGTCAGTTTTGGAAATCATGAGTTTGACGGGGGACCACTCGGAATCCAGCGGCTTCTTGGAAAAGGAAAAAAACTGGGGCTAAACCACCGGATTGTGGCTTCGAATCTTCTCGACACCGAAATGGGGCTCTCCCAAACAATGATCAAAGAGGTTTCGTATCAGGGCGTGAAATTGCGAGTGGGATTTCTGGGGTTTGTAGGATCAGATGCCCTAAGGTCTAGCTCCGGAACGCGGGGCGAGATTGCATTTATTGGTTACGACGACAAAAAGGGAAAAGCCCAATTTACGGAAATCACAAGTCTGGCGTCGAAACTCGCGCTCGAATTAAAATCTCGGAATCAAGTGGACATTGTAATAGCTTTAATCCATGGAGGCGATCCAGAAGATTTGGCTCTGGGAAAAACGAAAGGAATTGATCTCGTGATTTCGGGGCATACTCATCGACTGTATCCGAAACCCATCCTTTCGGGCACAACATGGGTGGCGCAAGCCGGATCTTTCGGTCGCTATCTTGGAAAATTGGAACTGAGTTATGAGAATCAGATTTTTAAACTCCGAAATGAAGGCGCGACTTCGATTGAAATGAACGATCAGATATTACCCGATGCAGGGATGCTGGAAAAAATAGCACAATACAAACGAGAAATTGTGGGAATTACCTCTCATCTCGGCTACCGCTATGAGAGTCCAATCGCGACTCTTTCGAAGAACTATCCCGCGGTCCGAGAATCTCAAGCTCCGCTGGGAATCTTTGTAACATCGGCTGTCCGCCGCGAACTCAATAAACGCTTAAAAGATCCCGTGGATTTTTACTTTACGGCTGCGAGTTTGATTCGCGAAGGGATTACCCCTGTTGAGGGTAAGCCGACACGTTATCAGTACTCGGATATTTTTCGCATTCTTCCTTTAGGCTTTGATGAGAGTTTTCGAGTGGGTGCTCCGATTAAGACTTTTTATTTAACCAAAAGTGAAGTTCGATTGCTTTTAAATTTCTTGGAAATTTATCGTCATGTTTCGGCGAATTTTACGCCCGCATTTTCAGACTCCGTTCATTTTCGTATTCGGAAATGGGGGATCCCTTTTGTGAATCGGATTGCGGATCTTGAACTCGACGGAAAGTCTTACGAGGAGTGGCCTGCTTTAATTCACATCGGGACCAGTAGCTACGTCGCCACTTTTTTCGATAAACTTCCAGCGCTGAGTAAGGGCTTCGTCCGTCTCAAACCGCGCGATAAGGGTGGAAACCCCATGGCCCAACCGTCTACTCCGGAAGTTCCTGTCGAAGCTTCTTTATTCGCAGCGGCGCTTGAACAGGAATAATATAAATCAACGATTCGCAAATTGCGTCGCGTTATTTTCAGAGGGTAGATTGACTTTTTTTTTGATAAGCGCATAATTTTAGTATCTCCGTTTTATTTATTTTCTTCCCAAAACCCATTAAGAGCGCCTATGCAACGTTATCTCCGCATTTTATTATTTTGCGTGTTTCTGACGCTACCTCTCCATGCAGAACCCGGCTGTTCGGGAACTACGTATTATGAACCTACGTGCGGGAATTTCTGCCCGGTCAACAAATGCCAAGATACTTCCTTCGGACAAGATGGAAGTGAATTTCAATGCTGTTTGCCTGAATTGCCTCAAGGCGTTCTGACTCTATTATTTCTAGGCGGCGCATTCGCTTTATTCTATCAACTAAAGAAAAGAAGAGTTGCCCTTACGTGAACAAAGAAAAAATAAAATCTTCAGTGCTCTTTAAAGGGTTTTTGACTTTACTGGCGCCGGTCGCCCAGTACGCTTTTTTGCGGCTTTTTTTGAGAGAAGTCGTTCATTTGAGAATTGGTTGGAGTTTGTTTGTGGATTGGGATTTATTTGTCTCCGTCCCCTGTGCTTATTTTGTAGTGTTCTATTGTCTAGATTCGGCGAAAAAAGTTTCTCTTTCGTTTAGCTTGAAAAGAAGTCTTGTGAATCTCGCGTTTTTAGCCGGTGTGATTTCGTATAGTTTTCTGATTCGCAACCCGGAACAATCGTATTCAGTAGTTTCGCTTGTGGCGTGGTGGGGGTTAGTCCTTGCGTCTTTGGTCACTGCGTTTTTTGTGTTAGTTCCTCCGGCATTTTTTATCTCTAATCCTAAACGAGTGGTTCTTATTCCTGGATTTTTAATCGCGTTCAGCGTTGTGATCCAAAACTATTTCGTCAAAATGATTTGGGAGTCGGTCGGCCCTCGAATGATGAATCTTTCTTGCTGGTCCCTCAAAGGAATGATGGGATCTGAAATGCAATGTGAATTCTATCATGCAAAATATCTCGTCCTGCACCACCCGTTGATTACGGCTTTTATTGGAGAAGGTTGTGCCGGATTTGATGGGCTGATGCTTTTTCTCTCTCTCTTTCTTCTTTTTTACGCGAATGACAAAAAGTATTTTTCAAAATCCCAATGGCTTTTCTACACCCTATTCGGCGTTATGATGATGTACATTGTGAATATCTTCCGGATTGTGTCGCTCTTTTTAATCGGCGCGAGTGTCAGTTACGTCTGGGGGAAATATTGGGGGATGAGGGTGATGATTCAAGTGTTTCATCTCCATATGGGTTGGGTTTTGTATGCCTTAGCGATATCAGCCTACTTTAAACTCGTGACCCATCGTAAGCCTCTGACTCTTTCCCTCTCAGAACCTGAAATGCTGCCCTCATAATGGGTTAGCGTCGCCCCACATCTGCACAATTACTGCCTGTCTTTGCTACACCCCATTTGCCATCCGATTGATTTTTCTCTCTATTTTCGAAAAAAAATCACCCATTTTCTCGTAGACTCCACGATTCCAACATAATTCCTCCACACAAGTGAATTAATCTGAACTTGTAGACATAGAACCAATGAGGAACTTATGGAACGTATCGCTGTCTTCCTTAAAATTTGCGTCATCCTAGTAGCGCTCTCCGCTTGCGGCAAAGTTGCTTCTCCTGACACAGCTTTTGGGCAGTTAAATCCACCTGGCGAACCTGCAACCAGTGACGTCTCTGGCGAAAATAATCCTATTGTGAGTACAGAAACGGTTTCTTCCGAAGTCTCCAACGAAAATACCACTGTGACTCAGGTCTCTACCAATATGGTGCTGACCCCTGGGAGCTAATTTATGAAGAACTTATTTAAAATCATCAGTTTTGTTTTGCCGACCTTGGTTTTTGGTTATGGTGAAATCACCTATGACGTAAACCAAATGGTGTTAAGAGCGGGCGCTCAGAAAGACAATTCCGTCTCGAATTTCATTGCCGTAGGACGCACTTGGGTGACGGCGTCGAATCAGTACCAAGGACTTTTAGCCTCTTATAACAAAAGTTCGGGCGGACCCGATTTGAATTTTAATGCTTCGGGTGCCATCCCCGGCAGAAGAACGATCGATTTCTCCGGTGCTACGGGAGATAATCTTTGTAATGCCATCACCTACGCGAATGGCGGATTTATCGCGGCTTGCAGAAGTATGGAAGCCGCTGGTTACTATGAAGTTTATTTAGTGAAGTTTGATAATAGCGGAACCTTGGATGCTTCCTTTGGAACCGCAGGGATTAAAAAGACGGGGATCGGCGGAAACTCAACCGACGGTCACGCGTTCGTACGTGGAATTATTTACGATTCCGCAACGGGCACGGGCGGTCATAATG
Source organism: uncultured Bdellovibrionales bacterium (assembly GCA_937903155.1). Taxonomy (GTDB): domain Bacteria; phylum Bdellovibrionota; class FAC87; order UBA2466; family UBA2466; genus CALCZU01. Next base: position 4,118 of record CALCZU010000122.1, on the reverse strand, counting down.
GAACCGTAGTGATTGTGGGGAGTGTCGGATTTTACTCACCTGGCGCGTTTCGTCCTTTTATTGCGGCCTTCGATCAGCAAGATGGAAGTCAGTATGGGACGACAACGAAGCTCACCGGAATCAGTGGCACTGCCGTCGGGATTGCCTTTGATAGCGCGAACTCAAAATACTACATGGCAAGCACTGACACAGCTGCGAACCATAAATTCTATGTGAATCAGTTCAATACTTCTTTAGTGGCCGCCGCTTCGCCTTGGGGAGATGCCGTGGATTTCACGGCTGCCATTTCGGGTGGTGCTGCAGATTCAGTTCCTTCGGGAATCGCGGTCGTTGGGACTAACGTCATCACTGTCGGAGCCAATCGCGCGACCACATCCAATTCGTGGCGGTGTGCTGTAACAGCTCATGTGACTAGCACTGGGAGTTTGAACTCTTCTTTCGGAACCGTGAATGCTCCTCTCACAGGGAACGCAAATACCGGGATTACCCTTTTCACCTCGAACACTTCGCGGGATTGTATTTTAAATGCGGTTTCGGCACCTCCGTCGGGTTCTACGATCAACGCGATCGGAACGATCTACAACGGAACGAACTACGACTATCTTGCGGCTCAGATGAACAATTCGGGCACGATGTCAGGCACCTTTGGATCGAGTGGTTTGCAAATTCAAACAGGCGGTAGCGCCGATGACGTTTTAAATTTTGGGATTTATTTAAATGGAGTGACGACGAGTTTTTATGGAGTGGGTCGCGCTCAGAATGCAAGTTTGATTAACGGTGCTGCGACGTCAAAAGTGACAACGGCTTCCGGATCTTTTGCGACGGTAACCAACAACAGTTGGACGGCTACGGCGACACTCGCAGCACCCTCTGCAAGAAACTTGTTCTCGAGTCAGTGGACGGGCAGTTATCTTCTGATCTGGGGAGGAGCCGCTAACACGGGCGGAAAATACGATCCGGTGGCAGACAGTTGGTCTGATATGGCGACGCTAGGTGCCCCTGCTGCAAGAAATGAATCGTTCTCAGTTTGGACTGGAAGCAAAATGGTTGTATGGGCGGGCGGAGCCTATGTAAACACAGGCGGTGTTTACGACCCTTCTGCTAACACTTGGACAACGATGGCGACATTGTCCGCTCCGACCGCGAGAAGAACTTTAAATACCGCCAGCCCCTGGGGAGTTTGGAATGGAACCTACGCGATCTTCTGGGGGGGTGAATCAACGGGAAGTTACAATTCCGGATTACAGAGCACGGGCGGAATGTACAACGTGGCTTCAAACACATGGACTCCAATGGCAACCTTAAGTGCGCCCTCGGCAAGAGATGCTCACATGACGGTTTGGACCGGTACTAAAATGCTCGTATTTGGGGGGTATCCGAATAACTCCTCCGTGACCAATACGGGTGCGGCGTTTGATCCTTCGGGAAATTCTTGGACAACCCTTCCGACGTTGTCTGCACCGTCGGCTCGAAATGCGGCAGCCCATGCGTGGTCGGGAACTGTCTGGCTAATATGGGGTGGAGCGAGCAACTTTGCTGGGAGCGCTTACCTCAATACGTCAGCTTATTACAATCCTTCGACAAACGCTTGGACCGCGATGACGACGTTAAGTTCTCCAGTTCCTCGTCAAAGTCCGCGCGGGGTTTGGACGGGTTCAAAATTCATTGTGTGGTCAGGATATAATGGCAGCTATTTAAATACGGGCGGAATTTATGATTTCCCGACGGCCACTTGGAGTTCAATGGCGACAACAAGCGCTCCCGCGGGTCGACACTTAAGTCATCTTTTCTGGACCGGAACCAAACTCCTTGTTTGGGGAATGTACAGTTCATCGAACAGTGGCGGACTTTACACTCCTTAATGATGACCCCCGCCGCCGCCTTCACCGCCACCACCGGCGCCGGCTTTTTCAAGGCGTTCTTTCTCCCAATTCGGCCAGATCATTTTCATTCTTTCTTTTTCCCGCTGAAGGCGACTATTTAAGAGTTCTCGATCGCTTGTCATTTTGATTTGAAGGCCGTGGTCGAGTGCTTTTTTTAAATTGGTATCGGTTGCAGCGAGCTCGGCTTCCATCTTCGTAATTTTCTCATCCAAATCCGTCACTTCTTTGGGAATGGGCTTTTTTTCAGTGCAAGAGATGATTGAAAAAACGGCAAATCCAATGAATCCATAGAATACAAATTTCATTTTCGAAGTTCCTTAAGATGACATAAGATACTGGTACGTGAAACTATCCCTACAACGCACCGCAAGTATTCTTATCTGTGTCCTCTTATTATGCCAATGTGCCACGAAACATCAACCCAAAGTCTATTACAGCTATTTCCAAGAGGGCTATACGACTCAGAAAGAGCGAGCCCAGCATCTTGAACGCTTAGAGCTTGAAGAGAAGGCAGCAACGTTAAATCTGTTTCAAAAGAAGCGGCTTTACGACCTTTATCAAGTGGAGCTGGGAAGAGTCCGTGAATCTTCAGAGCTCAGAAGGAATTTGGAACAAAAAAGCGATTTGCTTTACGTCGAAGTTGCGCAACTTGTCGAGACTTCGGAACTGAAAAATTTAAAAATTTCTGAAAGCACGCCGACAGCACCCCTCAAACCGAAATGGGAGAAAAAGCTAAAGACTGCGAGGGATCACTGGAATCGAGACGAAAATGAAAAAGCGCTGAAACTCATCGAAGAGGTCTTAAGCAGCGAAGAGTTTTCAAAAGATGCGGGCAACGAAGAAAATTACCGCGTTCAACTTCTGAAATTTAGAATCCTTCAAGAGAATTTCGAATCCCCCTCGCTGATTGTCTCTTATCAAAACCTGAAAACCATTTTTCCTTGTAAACCGGAAACGACCCAAGCAGGTTTTGTGTTGGCACTGAGAGCGTACGTGAACGGAAAAAAAGACGACGCGAGAGCGATTTTTGAGAGCCAATGTGATGAAGATAAAAGTTTTTCCAATCTGCTTCGTCGCAACTATTGGCTGTATCAATTTCAAACAGATGCCGTAAAAAAAGAAGCAGCGTACACGAGCCTTTTAAATCAACCCGTCTATGGCTATTACCTTTATCTTGCGAAAGCCGCGCGAGGTGAGGATTCTCTGCTTTCGATTCCGACAACGGCACCCAGGACCCCAGAATCCTTCTCAGTTTCTTCAAAAGTCCATTCATTGCTCTTAGACGCTGAACTTCGAATGGATAATAACTTACGAAAGGACGCCACTCCGTTTCTTGTAAAAGCAGCGGAAGAACTGAAAAGCAGTCCCGATGAGAATATCGATGCGTTGATCTATGTGATGGATTTGTTCCAGGCGGGTGGAAACCATCTCGAAGCCGTGAAATTATTTGGAAATCTGCAAAGCGCTTTTCAAAAGCCAGAATCTTTTTTGAAGTTGAATCAGAAAATTCAGAACGTCTTTCCGAAACCTTTTGCTCCCGTCGTGGAGAATGCGAGTCAGCAGTGGGAAGTTCCTAAGGAATTTGTCTGGTCGATTATGCGCCAGGAGAGCGCCTTTAATGCGTTTGCCACTTCCTCAAGCGATGCTCGAGGGCTCATGCAAATCATGCCGTTTCTGGCCAAAGAAATGGGACAAGCTTGGAAGTATCGAGTCAATCAAAAAGACAAGGTGATGTATTCGGCCGAAGAAAATATCAAACTGGGGGCGTTTCACTTGCACCAGCTTTTTCGCTACGTGCAGCACCCGGCTTTAGTCGCAGCCTCTTACAATGCGGGGATTCAACGTGTGGGTCGGTGGACGAAGCGAATGGGAAATCTTCCGCTGGATGTCTTTGTCGAATTGATTCCGATTCCAGAAACGCGCAACTATGTGAAGCTCGTGTTAAGAAATTATATTTATTATCACGCCATGGCGAATCAGGGGATTGTGGGAAAAGACTTCATCGCTTTAAAATTGCCTGAAAAAAATCCTCTGCCGTAGTCGATTAAAAGTTTTGCTTAAGCGTTTTCTTAGAATGCTCTGGGGTCAAAGCAATTGACGGAACGGATCGAGATAAATCTCTTTGTGCGTTTTCAAGTGAGCCAGGAATGGAAAGTAAACCGGAGGAGACAAGCGTTTTTCCTTCTCCACTTTTAAGAGGTTTTGCTCCTTCTAAAATCCAGCTCTTTACTTTTT
>CALCZU010000121.1 GCA_937903155.1 uncultured Bdellovibrionales bacterium | reverse complement strand
ACTTTGCACGTGCAAGGTCGTTTTCCGTGGGAAGTTCTCTTTCTTATCTTCCTTTAACTTCACTCTTTCCGCCTTTTGGACTTTGTTTTTGTTCTTCAGGAAGAAGTCGGTCATCGCTTCTAGGGTTTCTTCCATGGTTTTATACTTTGAGCTGTCGAAAGCCTCTTTAAGTTTTTGTTCTAATTCGATGGAGATAGAGAGTCTCAGTTCACTTCTCGTTGGTGTAAGGACTTTGATTCTTTCTTTTGGGATGGGCTTTGGGTTTTCGTGCCGAATTTCTCTTTCGATTTCTCTGTGTGTGGAGGTGAGGGCCATGGGTATCCAAGTGTCATGGTTCTCTGGAGTGATGACAGAAGTGATACGAGACGCTTTTCCTACGGAAAGTTCTCCGTTTTGGATGGCTTGTTTGAATTCAGGAATTTTAGAAGAGGTGCGTGTGACCTGGATGAAGCGATAGGTTTCGGATTCGGTTAAGCCTAGAGTCTCCACGCAGTATCTCCAGAGGCTTGGCTTTCCGAAGGCTAGATAGGTTTTGTCTTTATCAATTTCTTCGAGGACTAGGATGAGTTCTTTGTCGGACGTTCTGCAGGTTTTCACACAGAGAAGAGCTTTTGGGTGAAGGGTGAGGTTCATTGTTGTACTCCTTTATCGTCGATAACCGTATCAAAAATAGATCCCGATTCAATCGATTTATCGACGATAGAATGAAAAAAAAGCGAAATAGTTCTCGCCCTTCGAAATGATTTTCGCGACTCGCCAACCACCTTTCGCAACGTACAAAGGTTGCCGCGTCGGCTTCGCCTCCTCGCAATGACGATGTGGGCGACGAACAACCTCTCGATACATCCGCTTTAAAAACACAAACAGAACCGACTTACCTTGCATCCGTCTTCGCTTCGCTACGCCGGACAAGCGTGCAAAGCGAACTACTCCCAGCCCTCAACCAGCGCGTTCTTATGCAGCGAGATTGCTTCCGTCTCCGCCCTACAGGCTGCGCCGGACAAGTCGTCGCCTACGGCTCCTCGCAACGACGAGGGTTCCGCGACAATCTGCTCCTACGGTCCTCGTACGTGCAAAGCTCCCCCAGAAACACTTCTCGTCGCAGTGTCTAACAAATCGACACCTGTCTTAATCCTATACAAAACTCCTCAAAATCCACTTTCCCCCAATCCCTCCCGCTACTTACTCAACACAACGTCTCCCCTGAAGACCTCTGGCATACACTTGCAAATCCCAAGTCGAGAGGAAAATGGGATGAGGTTCGAAGAACTAATAACCAAACTGAATGTGCGAAAGATCCTAAGAGAGACTTTCTTTTTAATCGCCATCGGTGCCGTGTTTGTGATGGTTCCACTTCGTTGTGGGATGCATCCGGACGAGGAAATGGCGCACGATCAGACGTCTGAAGCTACGGGTGAAATTAGTTTGCGCGAACGCTCTGGGGAAAAAGAAAATTTTAGTTTTTGGCTCCGCGATGTTGAGCGGCGCCAGGGGCCGCAGGAATAGGTCACTATTCCTGCTGGGGAATTCTATGGGGAATTGATCGGGTGGTGAGCGATGTGATTGACTGCACGGGATCCCGATCCCGTTATCTTCTGACTCGATCAGAAGAAAAAGCACTGCCGAGTGCAGTCAGGGTGTCTTCGGACACCGTGGATACCACTACTCCTCTCTCACCCGCTGCTTTCGTTGTGAAAGCAGCGAGGTCTTAGGTCGAAATTTCAAAGCGTCTTCTCAAAAAGGCGCTTTGAAATTTCACCCTTTTTTTTGTGTTACAATAGGATCTTATGGACGGCCTAAAAGATATTTTTGAAGCATCTCCCAGACTTCGAGGCGAACTCGAAGAAGTCCGTTTGCTCGCAACGGGCGGCATGTCGCAGATTTTCCGCGCCAAGCAACCCGCACTCGATAGATTTGTTGTTATTAAAAAATTAAAAGCAGAATTGGCCGGCAGTGCCGAGACCAAAGAACGTTTTCGACGCGAAGCCAAAGCTCTGGCCTCAGTCCTCCATCAAAATATTGCGCACGTATACGACTACATTCAAAGTGATACCGACGCGTACATTCTCATGGAATATATCGACGGTGTGGACCTTTCGACTGTTATTAAAAAAATCGGACACCTTCCCGAAGATGTTGCCGCAAGCGTCTTATTACTCGTCGCGCGTGGCGTGAGTTACATGCACTCGCACCATTTAATTCACCGAGATATTAAGCCCTCCAATATCCGACTCACTTCTCGCGGAAGTGTGAAGCTGATGGACTTTGGAATCGTCATGGATGTGGATAAAGAATCCCTGACACGTCCCGGAATGATGGTGGGATCTCCGCAATATCTTTCTCCCGAACAAGTTTTAGGCGATCCGATTACGGTAAATGCCGATTTGTTTTTGCTTGGAATTTGTCTTTATGAAATGTTGACCGGTGTCCGTCCTTTTAAAGACGAGCAGGGTGAAACCGTTTTTCAGCGCATCCGCGAAGTCAAATATATTCCCGTCAAACAAATGCAGCCCGGTGTTTCGAAAAAGTTAGCGGCGATTGTCGATCAGTGTCTTCAAAAAGATCCTGAGAAAAGATTTAAAAACGTGGGCTCACTCATGACGGCTCTCGAGAACTACTTAGGTCCCGTGCGCGCTTCACGTGGCGAGGAAATGATTTTAAAGTATCTCGATCAAGAAGCGCTTCTCACCCCGACGGCTGGTTACTCCGATTCATTGGTCGAAATGAAATCTAATCCCACCTTAAAAATCGCCATTTTATCTATCCTTCTTCTCGCCGTCTTTGCGGCAGGCTTTTTCATAGGCAAAAGTAGGAACCCCTCCGTGCCCGAAACGAACGGATACCCCCAGGCCAAGACTTCCGCCCCTTCCAAACGCTAGCAATCTCTATTACGCATAGCATTAATCCTTTTCTTTTCGAACGATTCAGACTATTTATGTAGGATGTTCTTCCAATCAAAAAGCCAAACAATTACCGAAAAAGATGTCTTGTCCGCATTGTCCAAAGTGATGGATCCGGATCTTCACAAAGACATCGTCACTTTAGGTTTCGTCAAAGATCTTAAAATCGAAGGCGGCAACGTTAGTTTCAAAGTGGAGTTAACGACTCCCGCGTGTCCCGTGAAAGATGCGCTCAAAGAAGAGTGCGAAAAAAGAGTCAAAGAACTCGATGGCGTTAAAGCAGTTAATGTCGAAATGACAGCAATGGTTCGAAAGACGGCTGCCAGCGGAAATCGGATTGCACTTCCCAACGTCAAAAACGTGATTGCGGTTGCAAGCGGTAAGGGCGGTGTTGGAAAAAGTACCGTGACGATTAACCTCGCGATGGCTTTGCGTGAAACAGGCGCGAGTGTGGGGCTCATGGATGCCGATATTTACGGGCCTTCAGTTCCTCTCATGATGGGCGTTAAAGAAAAGCCCTTACAAAAAGACGGACGCGTGATTCCCGTCGTTAAAAACGGCATTAAGCTGATGTCGATGGGTTTTTTAGTTCCTGAAAACGAAGCCGTCGTTTGGCGCGGTCCGATGGTGCATGGAGCGCTGACTCAGTTTTTATCGGCCGTCGATTGGGGAGAGTTGGATTACCTACTCATCGATATGCCTCCAGGTACGGGAGATGCTCAGTTAACGATCAGCCAAACAGCGCCTGTTTCGGGTGCGGTCATTGTGACCACTCCTCAGGATGTGAGTTTACTCGACGTCCGACGCGGCATTCGAATGTTTGAGAATGTTAAGGTTCCAGTTTTAGGAGTCGTTGAAAATATGGCGGGCTTTGTGTGCGGCGATTGCAATCACACAACGCATATTTTCCGACAGGGCGGGGGCGAAAAAATCGCGAACGAAATGGGCGTGCCTCTTCTTTGCTCGATTCCTCTCGAACCCCGAGTGGCCGAAGGCAGCGATATCGGAAATCCGATTGTGACGGCCTTTCCGCAAAGCGATACCGCAAAACTCTACAAGAAATTAGCGGGTGAAGTGGCTGCCAATCTTTCAGTGCTTTTTGAAAAATCCCAAGGGCATTTTCAACCTTTAAATCTTGAGTGGCGCACATGAATTCCAATTTCGCTCCGCTTGAATTAAGACAGATGGATCCCAAAACGCTCGGCATCCGTTGGAGCGATGGCCATAACTCGATTTTTCAAGTCAGAAATATCCGACTTGCATGTCATTGCGCAAATTGCATTGATGAATGGACACGAGAAAAGATTTTAAAATCAGAATCTGTCGCTCAAGATATCAAACCGAAAAAAATCGAAAGCGTCGGTCGATATGCTTTGAAGATCGCCTGGAGTGATGGACACGATACGGGGATTTTTACGTTTGAACATCTTAGAACCCTCTGCGAGTGTCCTCAATGCAAGAAAATCTTACAGTAGCGAGTCATCTCTTTCCGATTCACGAATTAAAAGAAGTCGATGGTTTTCAAATCCCTTGGATTGTGAATTCCTACGCGAATGACGTGGAAAAATCCGAATCTCAGCAATGCGTTTTTGATTTTACCCATTGGGGCGTGATTCGGATTCAGGGTCCCGATTCGCTCGACTACCTCAATCGGATGAGCACAGTCAATTTTAAGAGCTTTCAGGTGGGTGAGACAGCTCCGGGCGCGTTTCTCACAGGACGTGCCGGCACGATTTCGCTCGTGACTTTTTTGAGAAAAGAAAACGAAGTTTGGATCGTCACTTCCCAAGCACAAGTTTCAAAGACGTTAGAACACCTCGAAAAGTTTCACTTCGGTGAAAATTTAACAATTGAAAATATTTCCGCTCAAACGGCGCTTTTTGCGGTTGTGAATCCATCTTCGGAACTCAAATCTTCAGAAGTGACAGTTTGGAAGGATGCCCGCATTCCTCAATTTTTTTGGGTGATTTTGCCGCGTGAGAATGCGATGACTTGGATCCAGGCTCAACCTATTTCCTCTTTTATCGGCGTGAAAACCTATGAGTATTTAAGAATCCGCTCCGGCATTCCCGACATCGGAAAAGACATCGATGAGTCAGATATCTTCTTAGAAGGAAATTACGAAGAGGCAGTCGCGCGAAATAAGGGCTGTTACCCCGGCCAAGAAGTTGTCGAACGGATTTTCACCTATGGCAGTGTAAATAAGAAATTGATTCCTGTTAGATGCACGCTGTCAGAAAAACAAAATGCGCGGACTCTTCCCCAAGTTGTCCATTCCTCTGATAAGATAGTGGGGAGTTTAACCAGTCTTATCGACGATCCGAGACGAGCTCAAGGTGGGTTGGGACTTGCGATTTTGCAAAAAGATTATTGGGAAACTTCGATGGAGCTAACGACAGAGTTTGGAGACATTCTTGAAGTTTGCTCCCCAATAAATGATAACGAAAAAATGATAGAGAGAAAATGATTTTACCTCGCTCGCTTTTTAAGTTTTTTTCATCCCTTAAACTTGCTGTGATTTCTTTGGTGCTTCTCGCAGGAGTGCTGGGAACGGCTACGGTCTTAGAATCGAAATATGGAACGCGCGCGGCCTGGGTTGCCGTTTATGGAACCCCTTGGTTCGCCGGACTTTTATTTTTACTGGGGTTGAATGTTCTTTGCGCCGCTCTTTCTCGCTATCCTTGGAAACCGCGCCAGACGGGGTTTGTCATCACGCATCTTGGGATCATCACAATTCTCATCGGCTCATGTTTAACTCAACGTTTTGGGGTCGACGGAAACTTGCCTGTTTTTGAAAAAAGCCAGGACAATGAGGTGATTTTAAATGATCTCAGTGTGACTTTAAGTGACGAGAAGAGTGGAAAGAAACAAGAATACAAAATCAGAGAATCCGTCAATGCGGTGTCTCGGGATCTTCTAGAAATTAGTTTGTCGAATTCGAACTCTCTTGTCGTAGATGGTTTTATCCCCAGAGCCGTCTTAAAAAGAAAATACCTGGCAAACTCCGACCGCACCGGGGGAAGCGCGCTTAAAATCGAGTTGTACAACGACCGCTTCAATATTTCGGAATGGCTGTACTCCGGAAATCCTTCCACTCCGTCCAAGGTCAACTTAGGGCCCGCGGAACTTTCTTTTGTGAATCTTTGGTCTGAAGAAGAACTGAAAAATTTTAAGAATCCTCCGAAAACGAAAAAACAGGGAATTGGATTTTTAGTTTTAATGCGAGAAGGAAAAAACTTTCGAGTGCCGATTGAAATCGATAAAACTTGGCATTCGGTTGGCGGAACGGGTCTTGAGATTAAAATCGGCCGCTATCTTCCTTATGCGATCGTTGAAAAAAATCAGCTCGTCAATAAGTCTAATGAGCCGGTTAATCCTGCAGTTGAATTTGAACTGAGAAGAAAAGGAGATACGGATACGGAGAAACACACCGTCTTTTCAAACTTTCCCGAATTTGCAACGCTTCACGGAGCCTCCAAACACACAGGCGGTTTAGGCTATAGCGTCCGAATGATTTCCTCTCAAGCGCCTCCGAAAGAAGCGATGGGAATGGTGGGAACCAGTCGTGGGGAGTTGCAGTTCGCGCTCTCGCCTCAAAGAGACAAATTGTACTACCGCGCGCTGGGCAAAACGGGTGATTTAAATAGCGAGGGTGTTGTTGAAACCGACAAAGAGTATTCCACAGGCTGGATGGATCTTAAATTTAGGATCGTCGAAAATCTTCCTTTCGCTTCTGAAAATGAAACCCCCGATGCTTTGGATTCGATTACCGGTCCCAACGATGCGTACACCACTGCCGTTCATTTAGTTGAGCAACGCGACGGAAAAAAAATCGAATCCTCTGGCCAGTGGCTTTTAGAAAATTCCGGGAAACTTTTGTCGATTGAGGGTCGCGAACTTTTTATTCAGTATTCCAAAAACCGCATGACGCTTCCTTTTAAAATTTATCTTGATAAGTTTCGGGTGGGAACCGATCCCGGAACCCAAAAAGCCGCCACTTACCAAAGTACGGTAAAGGTCCGAAGCCCAACGAATGAAAATGAACCTGTGGCTGAGATCAGCATGAATGAACCTCTTCACTACGGCGGTTATACTTTTTATCAGGCAAGCTACCAATTAGAAGAAGGAAAACCTGCGGTCTCGGTTTTTGCGGTCAATTTTGATCCAGGACGTTGGGTGAAATACATCGGCTCGCTTCTAATGTGTTTAGGGATTGGCATCATGTTTTGGATGAATCCGCATTATTTTGATATTTTAATGGGAAAAAAGGGAAAAAAATGAAACACACTCTATCCATCTGTCTCGCGTTAGTTTTTTCGACTCTGCTTTCGGCAGCTCCGGAAGAGAGAAAAGGCTTTGATTGGACTGAGGTGAGCGAAATTGCCATTCAAGAACGCGGACGGTTAAAGCCTCTCGACACTTTTTCGAGAGAGACCGTGCAATTCATCACGGGAAAAACGAGCTGGAAAACTTTTTCAGCCATTGAATGTATCTTTGGATGGTTAACAAACTTCGATAAAGAATGGGACGATGAACCTATCATTCGTGTGGATTACGAAGCGCTCAAAACCGAATTGGGTTTCGAAAAAGATCAAAAATATTTTACTTTAAAAGCGGTCCGCGACAATCCCAAGTTGATGAAGCTTGTCCGACAGGCGGCCGAGAAAGAACGGACCAAAGAAAAGCTCTCTGATTTAGAGCGAAAAACGCTCATTTTAGCGAATCAAAAAAACATGCTCGAAATGATTATTTCGGGAGATGCGCTGACGATTTTTCCAAATCCTAAAGGAATGAGTGAGCCTTGGTTTGCTTTAACCTCGTTGAATGAACCCGGTGGATTGCCATATCCGCCCGAGTCGATGCAACTTTTAGGTACCTCTTTGAAATCTCTCATCGATGGTTTTTTGAAAAAAGACGCCTTTGCTTGGAAAAAAGGAGCGGTCGATTTTGGTTCGGTTTTAAGAGTCGACCTTGCGAAGGGGCAGTATCCTACGGTTTCGGATCTCAAGCGTGAAATTCATTACAATCACTTGCGTCCTTTTCGATGGGCTTGGGTTTTATACACGCTTGCCTTTATCCTGATACTCGCAGCGATTGTGACCAATCACAGAGTTTTGAAGAACGTGAGTTTCGGAACACTTCTTCTCGGCTTTGGTTTGCATGCGTATGGCTTTGTCATTCGTTGTCTTGTGTCAGGGCGCCCTCCCGTGACAAATATGTATGAGTCGGTGATCTGGGTGACGTGGGGATGTGTCCTTTTTTCTCTTCTCATTTGGCTTCAATATAAGAATCTTGCCATTCCTGCCGCGGCCGTCGTCTTTTCGATTGTAGGCTTAGTCTTAGCGGACAATACGCCCGTGGTTTTAGATCCGAGTATTCATCCTTTAGAGCCAGTTCTAAGAAGTAACCTTTGGCTGACGATTCATGTGCTGACAATTACTTTGAGTTATGCCGCTTTTGCGCTCTCGCTTTGCCTAGGCAATGTCGTTTTAGGTTTTTACCTGTTTAAACCCAAGCAGGTCCCGACGGTTCAGCAATATACTCTGTACATGTACCGCGCGATTCAAATCGGCGTGGTTCTCCTCGCTGCCGGCACGATTTTAGGTGGCGTCTGGGCGGATTATTCTTGGGGCAGATTCTGGGGATGGGATCCTAAAGAAGTTTGGGCTTTGACGGCTCTACTCTTGTACGTGGCCGTCCTTCATGGGCGCTTTGCGGGTTGGTTGCGAGGGTTTGGATTTGCAACGACGACGGTGTTCTGCTTTTTAGGAGTTCTCATGGCCTGGTATGGCGTGAATTTCGTACTCGGGGCCGGTCTGCATTCATATGGCTTTGGAAGTGGCGGAATGGGATACGTCGGAGCCTACGTCGCACTTCAAATCGCCTTTGTCATCCTAGCGTATTTGAAATACCGTGAGTCCGGTTCCTCCACCGCCCCAATTTTTCCGAAGAAATAAGCAACGGCAGAGTAGCAGACTGCGTAACGGCAGTCGTTGCGAGGAGCGAAGCGACGAAGCAATCTCGCTGTACTTGAGAAGAACTCCGTGACTGCTATTTACCAATGCGATTGGAATCGAAGAAATTCAACTTCCGGTTGTAGATTCCGCGTGCTTTCAAAGCGAAGCTTGCGAAGATCGGATAAACTTCTCCAACGGTGTCGGAAAGGATTCTCCCTTGTCGGTAAAGCGAGTAACGGCCATGTCCTTTATCGATCATTTCAAGTGAAGCTCCATGACAATTTGAGAGGGAAACCGTGTTGTATGCGCGCTGATAACCATCGCGACGGCTCATAAAAACGCCGGCCGCGACGATGCGGGCACTCTGGGTGGGATCGAGTTTCAGGGGAAACTCTTCGATGGTTTTGTCTTTATTTTTCGCGCGGGTGTCTAAGATTTCTTTCAAAGAGTAAATTCCATGGACCAAAACGAAGTCCGAGTAAACAGGGGTACCACGCAGGAGGCTATAGTTGACTCCTTTGGGCCGTGCCGCCTCGGAGGAAATAAAAAGATCGTAGATTTTCTCCGATTCTCCTTCACCCTCAGGAAGGATCACAACGGGTGCCTTCGAAGTGTATTTTACCCAAACAAAACTATGGGCTGCAGGAAAGGTCGATTCAAAATGTTCTTCAAGCAAAGACGCGCCTTCGGCACGATTCGGGTAAGCTGCAAAGTACCACTTGCCTTTGTGTCTTAAATTTCCGAATCCCGCGTAGGTAATTCCTTCTTTTTCGAAAGGCTCTGTCAGTTTCTGAAGCGCTAAAACTTTGTCTTCAGGAACAGCGGAAGCGTAACGCCAGTGATCGGTATCGATGCTCGTGCCTTTATGGCTCCCACGTTTTAAAACGGGAGAATAAAGAGGATCGTTCGCAAGTGCGTAAGTGAGTAAGAGAAGATTGAGTAGAAAAACAGCTAGAAGTCTTTTCATCCCCCCGATATAGCATATCTTCTTGCGTCCGCCTCCAGCGTTTTCGCCTAATGGTAGAAAAGTCGCTAAGTGAGCTAATTTTATGGGACATTACGGGGCAGAACGGCACATTTCTAAGAGGGTTCGTGTCGCTTCTCCTGCTGTAGTCAGAGGGGTCATGGCCACCTTGACCAAAGCCTCGAGTTCGACGGCCGATTTCGAGTAAACCGCGCCTGCGCTGTATTGCGTATCCGAATCAAAATCGTAAGTGGGATCGCCGGTCATTCTAGGGCCATAGACTGTCGCCACGGCGTTATCCAATTTCCAGGCGATTTCAACGCTTCTTTCGGACACCTCTTTAAAAAGATTCTCAGAGGTTTCGCGTTTTGAAATTTTAGAAATCATTGGTTTTCCGCTGGAGAGCGCTTGGATTAAATTTTTGGACTCTTGAGTTTGGACGAGATCCTGTTTTTCCATGTACCCCCGAATAAAATCTTCGAATAAAAGGTGTCGATTCGAAACGAGTTGCGTGGTGTCTCGAATATACTTTTCTTTATCGGCGCTGAAAGCGAATTTGAGATAGTAATTAAAATTCGCGAACGGTACCGCTTTCGCGTGATAAGGCTGCGACAGATCCTGCATGTAGTGAATCGCGTGGGCCGCAAATCGGGCTCCCCAATAGGGGTGTTGGGTCGAAAACGCGAGTCTGGAAAGCCTTAGAAAAAGCTCGATTCGATCTTGTGCCATCCCATCCTGAACCGTCGGAGCGAGCGTTCGAATGATGAAGTTCTCGTGGCTAAACTGCATGTGAAAAGCGGCTCCACTCCAAGGCTCGTTTGTTTTTCCATAGGGCTTCGTTCCGTATCCGTACTCTGGAATATCCCAGAGCGCATAATCGATCGTCCAGTCGGGTTCGTCCGAGAAAGTCGTTAAAATCTCTCTCATCGTCATTTGTCTTCCCTGCGCATTTTCGAATTCTTGCGTAAAATAGGGATCAATCTTTTCGTGAGGAGAAATCACATTGAGTAAAATCGGATTTCGCAACGGTTTTTCAGAAGGAAAGCGACGACGCAATAAGGGGAAAGTAGCTTTAGGATTTAATCGGGCCGCTTTTAAAAAACCTAAGAGAGTGGGATCATTTTCGCTAAAGTGTCCGACCAAAAAGCGTTTTGAAGGGGTCGTTTGAAGCCACTGATAATAACCATCGAAGAGCGCCACTAATGGCTTTTTTTGGGCAAAGAGAAAGAGTTCAATCGGTTCGCTCTTCGTCTGCATGTCTAAAAAACCTTTTAATTCGGGAGTGTCTAGCGCTTTGTCGGTGACTAAAAAATGGGCGCCCCAGCCGAAACTTATTTGGGAGATTAAGAAGAACAAAATAAAGAGGCTAAATTTTCGCATGCCTTATTATCGGCGGAAAATCTGGGAGAATCAAATCCGTTAGACAAACTAATTGGGCAATTTGATGTGCGTATGAAACGTTGTAAACAGTGTGACGAGTCTGGCTAAATTCTGCGTATGGTCGTCTGGGAATTGAATGTCTTGAAATTTTGTTAAAGGAAGCGCATCCGCAATATTTAAGAAGACGCGCTCGGAATAGGGCAGTGGAGCCAACTCGCGAATGTAATTACCCGAGAGGCACTTATTGCATAAGATTCCACCCGATTCGATGTCGAAAATGACGTCTTCATCCTGGCGACTTCCACAATTCACACACGCGTCGACTTTAGGTTTAAGGCCTAATAGAGAAATCAGTTTCAGACGAAAGATGAGCGTTAAGAGCTCTAACTTTTCGGAGTTTGCCTCTTTTTCGATGAGCGACAAAGTTTGTCCCAGAAGGCTATACAAATTGGGCATCGGCGTATTTTGATTGGCGAGTTTTTTAATCCACTGTAAGATTTTTCCAGCCATCAGCATCTTATCTAACGAGTCTCGGATCCCCGTGAACGAATTGAGAACATTCAGTTCGACTAAATAAGGCCGCTCTTTTAATTCCCCACGAATATAGATCTCATCGTGACAAAAAAGATCAAGCCCACCGACATAGCGCTTTTTACTTTTGCGGGCGGATTTCGCAAGCGTTGTCAGCATTCCCCATCTCTGGGTGAAAAACTGGATATACATGTCTGCTTCTCCGAAGCTTTCGGTAGAAATGACAATCGCCTTCGAGGAACTGGTCATGCCGCGGGATAAGGAATGTTTTTAATTAAAACTTTTTTTTTATCTTCGCCAATCGGATGCCGTTTGTATCGGAAGTAAAATACCGCTCCGAGGCAGTTGAATAAAATCGTGTAGACCTGAACGAGGGTGCATAAGGTGGGTCCAGTTTGGTTAGGATTTGGAATCCCCATCCAAAGAAACAAAGTAAAAAATGCGACTTGTCCCGTTCCAATCCCGCCAGGTAATAGGGGTATCGCCGAAACTGTAAGCGCAATAGGAACAATGAAAAAATACTGCGCTGGCGTCATTTCAATCCCCAACGCTTTTCCTTGAACCATATAAAGAAGATTCAAACCCAAAACGGATGCCGCCGAAAGCAGAACCGATGCGAAAATAGTTTTACGATGATGTCTGTAAAGAATGAAGGCTTCAATGATTTGTGCGACCTTGGGATACTTTTTGAAGCGGTCCAAAATCGCGATAAAGAGGGGTAACTCCCAGACAAACGGGAGAAAAAACAAAATCATAAAAACGAAGCAAGCAAAGGTAAAAGCCCACAAAGAGAGAGCGATCAATTTGAGTTGAGGGCGGTCTGCGATCCATTCCGAATAAAACATCAATGTGATTCCAGAATAAAGTAAGATCACGGCAAGGCCGATTCCTCGGTCGATAAAAACGCTCAAAACTGCATTCGTCCGACGGCTGGGTTCTTTTCCGGCGATATACCAGGCTTTAATCAGGTCGCCTCCGACGGCACCTGGCATGAAAGTATTGAAAAAACTTCCAATCATCGTCAGTGAGAAAAAATCTTTGTAGGAAAGACTGAGCCCTTGAACTCGAGCCAAGAAAAACCAACGTAAACTGCAGAGGATGACCGACGAAAGCAAAAACGCAAACGCAATCAAGAGATTAAGAGGATTTACTAAAATAGAATGCAGTGCTGCAAAATCGACCATCTTGGAGTTAAGAACCCAATAAACGAGCAAGACTCCAATGAGAATTTTCGCTGCGAACTTCAATTTGTCTTTATTCATTATTATCCATTGTTGCCTTTAATAGAGGGTGATTTCAAGTCTTTTAATAGGTAAAATAGAGTGTCGTTTCATTGACTTGAAGCGTTTCGCTGTTTAAGTTTTATGAGTTCAAACACATCGGGGGAATCATGAAGATAGCCGTAATGGGAACAGGGTATGTCGGTCTAGTCGCAGGAGCTTGCCTGAGCGATTCGGGCAACCATGTTGTCTGCATTGACGTCGATAAAGATAAAGTTTCTCGTTTGCAAAAGGGTGAAATTCCCATTTACGAACCCGGACTCGAAGAACTCGTGACACGCAATTACAAAGCGAAACGATTGAGCTTTACGACAGAAGCCGTTCAAACGATTCGTGACAGCGAAGTGGTTTTTATCGCAGTCGGAACTCCGAGCGGTGAAGACGGCTCTTTGGATTTAAAATATGTGATGGGGGCTGTGAAAACGATTCGCGACACCATTACGAAAGAAACCGTGATTGTTCTCAAAAGTACGGTTCCTGTCGGAACGGCCCAAAAGGTTAGAGCAGCGATGGAAGGTGCAAAGGCTCCCTTTGATGTCGTATCAAATCCTGAATTTTTAAAAGAAGGCACGGCCGTTACGGATTTCTTAAAACCCGAGCGCGTGGTGATCGGTTGCAAAACCGAGACGGCAAAACGGATTATGGGAGATTTATATGCTCCATATATTCGTTCCGGAAATCCGATTTTTTTCATGGATAACGAATCAGCTGAGCTTTCGAAATACGCCGCGAATGCCTTTTTAGCGATGAAAATTTCCTTCATTAATGAACTTGCATTACTGGCAGAAAAAGTCGGAGCTAATATTCAAGAAGTGCGCAAGTCTTTAGTGACCGACAGTCGAATCGGTGGGAAATTTCTTTACCCGGGCTGTGGTTATGGGGGCTCCTGCTTTCCAAAAGATGTACAGGCGATCGCTCAGCTTGGAAAAGACAACGGTCTTGATTTTGCTCTCTTTCAGGCGGTCCATGATGTCAATGAAAGACAGAAGGAAGTTCTCTTTCAGAAAATTAATCGGTATTTTGGCGATGTGAAGGGAAAGACGATTGTCGTCTGGGGCTTGGCTTTCAAACCCGAAACAGATGATATGCGTGAGGCTCCAGCGGTGAAGCTCATTGAAGGACTTCTTGACGGCGGGGCCACGGTGCGGGCTTATGATCCGGTGGCGATGCACGAAGCAAAAAAACATTTCGAAGGGAAGATTGAGTTAGGTGACGACCCTTACGAAATTACCAAGGGCGCCGATGCGCTGGCCATTTGCACTGAATGGAATGAATTTCGCAGCCCCGATTTCAAAACGCTTCGGAAGAATTTAAAAAGTTCCGTCATCTTTGACGGTAGAAATTTATATTCGCGCGAAAGTATTGAGCGCGAAGGTATGAAATATTTTTGTATAGGAAGGCCTGATCCCGCATGAAACCTTTTCACTTCCCAAAGGGAAGATATCTCATCACAGGGGGCGCCGGTTTTATCGGTTCTCATCTGACCGAAAAACTTCTTTCGCAAGGTTGCCAAGTCATTACGATCGACAATTTTTCGACCGGACGTCGAGAAAATGTCCAGCATCTCTTAGGAAACCGAGACTACGAACTTGTGGAGCAGGATGTAGTCAATCCGTTTGGTGTTTCGGGACAACTTGCAGGGATTTTTCATTTAGCGAGCCCTGCGAGCCCTGTCGACTATGCGCGGATGCCGATTGAGACTTTGCATGTGGGCGCGATTGGAAGCGACAATGTCTTGAAAATCGCTGTGGAAAAAAAATGTCCCATTATGGTGGCCTCGACGTCAGAAATTTACGGCGATCCGCTTGAACATCCACAAAAAGAATCTTACTGGGGCAACGTGAATTCGATTGGACCTCGCGGCTGTTACGACGAGTCGAAGCGCTATCTTGAAGCGATTACGATGGCCTACCATCGAGTGCATGGGATTAAGGCACAAATCATACGGATTTTTAATACGTATGGTCCTCGAATGCGAACCGATGACGGGCGAGTCGTTCCGAACTTCTGCTCGCAAGTGATTACTGGAAAAGACATTACTATTTACGGGGATGGAAGTCAGACTCGGAGTTTTTGCTATGTCTCCGATATGGTCGAAGGCATGATGCGCGCAATTCACTTAGGCGACGGAATGCCTGTAAATATAGGCAATCCAGACGAATACAGCATTAAGAGCTTCGCTGAAAAAATCATCAGCTTTTCGAAATCGAACTCTAAGCTCGTGTTTAAACCGTTACCGGAAGACGATCCAAAAACGCGTTGTCCTGACATCACACGTGCGAAGCAGGTTTTAGGCTGGCAGCCTCAAGTAGTTCTCGAAGAGGGGTTGCGCCATACCTTTGATTATTTCAATTCCAAATTGGCCGGTAAAGCGCTTTAATCGGTTTCTTATGAACACAAGCGTTGGGATTTTGCGTTTCAAGACCGTGTGCTTGATTCTCTATGTGATAAGCCTTTTCACGACACTCAGTGGAATGGAGCTCTTTTCTTTTCTGCTTTTAATCCCCGCAATTTTGGAATTTAAAGATTCCAAAGTTCGTTTTTCAAAAATTCCGCTTTTGTACCCGCTCCTATTTTTTATCGGAGTGATGTGGGTGGGGACTCTTCTTTCGAATTCGCCTCTCAAAGAAAAACTTTATGACATGCAACGGGCGCGATTTTACGGGATCTATTTTATTTTGTTTTTCGCCCTTCGCGGGATTTCGGAGAATCGGATTTTAAAATGGATGCGAGTGCCGCTTATCTTTTTGATCATTTATGGAGTCTGCCAACATTTTTGGGGGCCTATCGATCTATTTAGGCCCGAGGGCAAAAAGATTTTGATGTATGCGATTCCGGAACAAAAAATTGGGCCTTTAGTCGTCGGAGTCTTTAATCATCATCTGACATTTTCGAACGTGATTCTGCTGTACGCTTGTCTCTTTTTTAGTGAGGGCTTTTTGCAGAAAAAGAAATGGGATTTGGTATTAGGCCTCGGCGCTTTTGTTTTGTGTATCTGGACGGAGAGTCGCGCTGCCTGGTTCGCGATTCCAGCCGTCATGGGGCTGATGCTGTTTCAAAAAGGAAAGAAGTGGTTTTTTTCAGGGATGGCATTTCTCGCGATCGTGTTTTCGCTCGTCTATGTTTCCGACTCTGGCTTCAAAGAGAGATTTGATAGGACATTTATTTCTCAAGAAGTGTTTTACAGCTTAAATTGGGACAATCCACGTTTGCGGTTATGGAGAGCACAGCTAGCGATGTTTCAAGAATACCCCGTCTTTGGAGTGGGGTGGAATAATAGCGAACGACGCTCGAAGGAATACATCGATAAACTTTTTGGCGAAGCGGACTCGAATTTTTACGGGCATGCGCATTCCGAAGTGCTACAAGTGCTTTCTTCGACTGGGGTTTTAGGACTCATCGCGTTTGTGTGGATATGGGTTGTCGTTTTTAAGATGTGCGTCCAACTCTGGCGGCGAGGCAAAGGGAATGACTCGAAAGTTTTTTATTTCGGGGTATTTGCGGCGCTCGTGGGATTTCATTTGCAGGGTCTGACTCAGTGGAACTTCGGAGATGCAGAAGTGTTGCACAATATCATTTTCCTATGGGCGGTCATCGCAGTTGCATATTACTCAATGCGCCATGAGACATCCATTGAGACTGAGCCGTCCTCAGGCTATAATTAAGTTTCACGGTCAGAACGGATCTCTTTCATTTTTTAAGTTGTAGAGTCTGTGAAGACGTAAACCTTCCCCACACACATACATAGGCAGAGAATTTATGGATAAGCGTAAGTCTAAAGAGAAGACTAATGAGCAGATCATTGATCTTAATTCCTATCGAAAAAATAAGAACGAGGAAAAGCGTCGCGAATATGAACGAGTCTTGTTCAACCGAATTTTAGGCGTCTACAGTTTTGCCGAAAAAACCGGACTGAATCACGTCGAAGTCATCGACATTAGTTATTCCGGAATGCGGTTTCGGGAAGAACGTCCCGAAAACCCACTCAAACCCGGAAGCAAAATTGCTCTCCGATTTTATTTCACACCGAGCTCTTTTCTCCGCTTAGTCGTCGACGTTAAACGAGTCACTCCTTTCAAGGAACAAGAACGCGAAGGCCTCGAGTACGGTTGCGAAATTGATCAAAATACGAAGTCGTACGAAGTAATCAAAAACCTAGTTTCCTTCATGTACAACTACGCTGAAATCGCCTGCCAAGACGACAGTCCCCCCATGATTTGGTTCTAATGAATAGCAGGGTCGGAATCCGATTCTGCTTCTCAATGCTTCCTCGATCTCGATTCCAAAACGGGGACGGAGGTCATATCTCACCGTACCCACCCCTCTCAAATCCACGCTCCCCTAAGATTCTTGAAAAATCCTAAGCGAAGCGACTATAGGTTTTGGATATGGCGAGAGTGCCCCGAAAATTATGTGTTTTTGACACTTTCAGTGTTCACAAGGTGTGGCGCGGACACAACAAAGAGTTTAATTTAGGTACCGCGAATCAAAAAGAGAAGTATTTAGAATATTTAAACGAGGATATTGAGTCGCAGCGATTTAAAAACGCTTACGAGCTTCAAGCATTTACTTTGATGGGCAACCACGCTCATGAGATAGCGAAGATATTAAGCCAAAAACTCTTCTACGAGCATATGAGACGTCATCACTCTCGCTATGGAATGTACTTCAATCGAAACAATAACCGGTGTGGAAAAGTGGCTCAAGACAGAGCACATACATGCGTGCTCGGTGACGCACATCACGAGATGATCGCCGTCTTTTATGTCCACGCGAACCCAATCAGAGCCAATATCGTAGGGGATGCGAGAAACTATTACTACTCGACCCACAATCTCTATGCCTACGGAAAACGCAGAGCATGGATGAAGCATGTTGTTCTCCCCTCATGGTACATCGCTTTAGGGAAAAACATGACCGAGAGGCAGAGGAAATACCGTGCTCTTTTTGCAAAATATTTAAAGGATTACGGATCTCATAAACGTAATTTTTTAAAAAGACGCTTCTTTGGCACTTCTGCTTGGATGGAAGCACAAGAAGACGTGGTTAAACAATGGCGGCGAGAACACGCCTCGGCTTTTGATTAGCAAAAACTTCTCACCGTTTTTGTTTTTTTATTCACCCGCTGGCGAAGCTTTGCCTTCATTAGTCTACTTCTCTTAATTAGTTACCGTTTTTTTTCGAAATTCGAAGAAAAAAAACCTGCGAAATGCTTTTTTCCGATTCCAAGGTTTTCTTTGGAGAGAAAAGGACTCGAATGACAGATTTTTTAAGCGCATGCGGAAGGGTTGAATGGTTTTGTGCGAGTCGACCTCCGTCCCCGATTGAGTACGACGACGGTTTGCGAGGGGATTTGGTTTTATTGGGACGTTATTGCATCCACGGGGAGTCGTTGAAATCCACGTCGTTGCAATATGGGTATAGGAACATTCCGAGTTTTTTTAGTTCCTTTAACGTGAGTCCTTCTTTTGGGAGAATGACTTCCACCGAGAGATCGCGTCGGATTGGGAAACTGACTCGGAGATTTTTTGCGGAAAGGGCGGGTGATTTTTCGCTCATCACTTCGCTTTCCATCTCTTCGGCGATCTCAACCTTTTTTTCTTTGGTTTTCGAAACTTTTCTGACTTTTTGAGATTCTTTTTTCTCGGCTAATTTCTTTTCGGTGAGATTGCGTTCCCAAACGAAAGGATCTGCACTCCAAGATTTGTAATCTTCCAGGCAGCTCTTCACTCGAGATTTATAGACTTTTAAAGTATTGTGCGTGACCGATTTATTTTTATTCAAATATCGGTTCAATAGGAGATCCAAGTTTGCCAGAATAAATTCAATGCTGTCTTCATCGTCATTTAAGACGGAGAAAAGACTGTTGCAGGCAGTCAGCTTACAATTCACCGCATGTTCATCCAAAATAGACTTCTTCCCAACGAACTCCAGAAACTTCACGACTTCTTCCGTATCACGGATGAGCGAAAGCTGGTTCCCTCCAGCAATAAGCTTCATATTGACTGACTCCTTGGTGCCTGTACCTTGTTGCATAATTCTCTTTAATTTTTGAAAGTTTTATAACTTATCTCGCTAGCCGGTTAAAAATTAACAAGCCCCCCATGAACGAGATAAATCTGTAGGTAAATTAGCAACTTAAAGATCGGAACACAAGCGCGGATTACAATTTTTTTTTATCCTTTTAACAATAAATAATCCACAACCTGTTGAAAACCTCTACCTCCCGCTTCTGTCGTGACAAAGCGGGGTTTTGCTTTGAGCGAAGAAAGATACTTTTGGATGTTCGCAACGCCCACTGTTTGAGTGAAAAATTCAAAAAGCGGTTCATCATTCGGTGAGTCACCGCAGTAAATGACGTTTTCTTTCGAGAGTCCTTCACTCTTAAAATGTTTTAAAATCCATTCGCACGCGGTCGTTTTCGTTTGTTTACCACACCAATAGTTCACGTGAATGGAACTCAACTTGTGAGTGATATCGGGATACGTTGAAAGAGTCTCTAGAACTATTTTGAGTTCTTCTTGCGAAAGATGCGGCGCCTCTTCGATAAAATCGATGGCGTAATCGAATAAGCGGTAAGGCTGATCGGTTGCGAGCTTAAGATGCGGAATCTTCTTTTTTAAAGTTTGAAAGATCTCCTCCAATCGCTTTTTCTGTGCCGCAAGATCTTTAGACTCTGCCAGAATCTCAGTGACGATCTTCCCGTTCTTTTTCCACAGAACTCCCGCTCCGTTTTCAAACACCATCGCGTCTATCGGAAAAATCCGTATAAAGGCATCAGCCCAACCGGCGGGCCTTCCCGAGACAACCGTGACAAAATAATTTGCCGCTTTCAAACGCTCGACGGCTTTTAAAGTCGTATGATGGAGAAGCGAACCCTCGGTCATCGTGTCATCAAAATCCGAAAAAACGCCGCGAATCGACTCTTTGGGAAGACCTGGAAAATTCACGGCTTCACCTTCTCAGCGACGTAAGTCCGAAGTTTTTTAGGATAGTCTGTAATAATCGCATCGACCCCCATCGCGATGAGTTTCGCCCAGTCTTCCTCCTGATTCACCGTCCAGGGAGCCACTTGGATTTTCAGTTCATGACATTTTCGCACCCGGTCTTCGGTGACAAGACTAAACTCGGGAGACGCGATGGATGCGCCTATCTGGAGTGCGAGTTCGCAAAAGTTTGGATTCTTATCTACGAGCGCGGAAATCCGAAGTCCGGGTTCCAACGCGTGTGCTTCATTTAACGTTCTAAAATCGAAACTTTGCAGAATGGTTTTTTCGACTCTGTGGTATTTGCGTAGGAGCGAGACGATTTTTGAAGCGAACTCTTTGGGATCGGGATTCAGCGCGGTCTCTTCAGCACTCATTTTCGTTTCAATATTCATATCCATCAAAGGAGATTTTTGCACGACGAGTTCGATGACCTGACTCAGTGTCGGCTTTGGCGTTTTCGGAACTAATTTTTGTTCCGGAAACTTCTCATTTGCAATGGAACCGCAATCGTATTGTTGAATTGATTTTGCAGTGAGGGTTTTGATGGCGAGTGGCTTTTTAAGATTACGCCCCTTGGAATCTTTGCAAAGTGTTCCATCGATGAAAGGGTCGTGACTCACGATGACGACGCCGTCCTTACTCATCACCGTATCCAGTTCCAGCGCATCGACTGGAATGGTCAACGCTTCTTTAAAAGCTGGAATCGTATTCTCAGGCGCCGTCCCTCTAGTTCCGCGATGGCCGTGGATGGCGACACGTTTCGAAGCATCGAGCCTCTTTACAGGCGATGTCGAGCAAGCAGAGATCAAAACAAGGCTAAAACTAATGAGGACGTTTGTCCGCGAGGGCGACTTTAAGTTTCGGAAGTTGCAATTCATGAGTCGAAGCTCCTGTGGAAATACCGTTTAAAACTTGTTCAATCATTTGTCGGATGAATTCATCACGATTAAACGCGAATAACTGTCCTCTTCCGGAATTGTCGAACAATTTGTGGCATCCTAGCAAAGTTGCCCAGAGAATGAAAACGACTCTTAGAGCATCGTCTTCTTCTTGCGCCCTAAAATCCGGGCTTTCCACAATAAACCGAGTCAGCTTATCGATACTGTTTAAGGTAATGCTCATCAGTCTCGTCAAAGTAGAGGAGTGGATCTGAATTTTCTTCATCCCTTTGTAGGAGTAATGAAGCATGTCGAAGTACTCGCCATAAGGTCCGTAAAAATCAAAAAAGAGGAGTACGATTTGATAAAGGACTTCGGAGACAGCCGATTTTTTTCGGCTCGAGCGATGTTTCTTTAATACTGCATTCAGATCGCTATCAAATTTCTCAGCACCCTTTAAAGCTAAGGACGCAAAGATATCCTCTTTAGATTGAAAGTAGCGATAAATGAGCCCCACGCTGATTTCTGCTTCCTGGGCGACGTCCTGTAAGGTCGTGTTTAAAAATCCTTTGGATTCAAAGATGGAACGAGCGGCTTCTAGAATATTATTAGAACGTTGGGCCTTCTCGCGTTCTTTTCTTTCTTTTACGCCCATGCCTCTAGATCCCTCTATTCAAATATGTTATGTCTGCTTCGCGTCACCTTAACAGGCACCATGGGAATTTCAAACATTAGACAGCACTTAACTCTGAAATTTGGAACAGTGAACGCCGTTCATTTAACGAACGCCGTTAATAACTTGCTGATTTATTAGCGGTTTTTTATAATGCGAACCAATGCCTATTTCGGGTCAGCCGAAGAAAGTCGAGTCAGTTCGAGATGAATAAGGAAGTCATTCCAACAAATGGGGAAACGGTAGAAGTTTCTGCTCATAAGGATATTTTTTCAAAATGCGCCGCTTTTAATGAGCCCGATCAAGTCCGTGCCTTAGGAATGTATCCTTATTTCCGTTCGATTGAATCGACCATCGGCAATCAGGTCGTTTGCGAAGGCCGCCGCAAGATCATGATTGGTTCGAATAATTACTTAGGCCTCGCGCAAGATGAGCGCGTGATTGAGGCCGCCGTCGAAGCGACTCGGAAGTACGGTTCAGGTTGTACGGGATCGCGATTTTTAAATGGCAACATCCGGTTGCACGAAGAGCTCGAAGAAGAACTCGCAAAATTTCTACAAAGAGAATCGGTTTTATTATTTTCGACCGGATTTTTTGCAAACCAAGGCGCCTTAGATGCTTTGATGGAAGAGGGCGATTCCATTTTATGTGATCGCGAAAATCACGCGAGCATCTTAGATGGTTGCCGGATTTCGGCGGGCGAAATTATTCCTTTTTCTCATAACAACTGGGAAGCTCTGAGACGCCGTTTAGCAAGACTTCCGAAAGAGTCCGGAAAACTTCTCATCGTCGATGGCGTTTTCAGTATGTCGGGAGACATTATCGCTCTTCCTGAAATGATGAAAGTCGCAAAAGAGTACGGCTGTCGAGTTTATGTCGATGAAGCGCACTCGCTCGGAATTTTAGGTAAGAATGGGGAAGGTGCGGTTCACCATTACGGACTCAATCAAGAGACCGATTTAGTCATGGGAACTTTCTCAAAATCCCTCGGCTCGATGGGGGGATTTGTCGCAGGTCCCAGATATGTGATCGATTATTTAAAACACAAAGCGCGCTGTTTTATTTTTACGGCGAGCTTAGCTCCGGCTGTGACCGGAGGCGTTTTAAAAGCGCTTCAATTGATGAGAAAAGAACCCGAAAGACAAGCCGCTTTGTGGAAAAACACTCGCAAAATGCATGAAGGCTTTAAAGCCGCCGGTTTTAATATTGGCACGACTCAGACCCCAATCGTTCCCCTTCTGATTGGAAGCGAAATGAAGGCGTTTCAATTTGTGCAAAAGCTTTATGAAGCAGGAATTTTCGCAACTCCGGCTGTTTATCCAGCGGTCCGTTATGGGGAGTCCATTGTGAGAACAAGTTACATGGCGACCCACACGGATGAAGAACTCGATTGCGTCTTAGAAACCTGTGGGCGGTTAGGAAAAGAACTCGGAATCTTTAAAGACGCTGCTTACACAGGCCAAGGAAAAAGGAAAGCTACCGGTGGTTACGATCTTAAATTGCAAGACGAAAGCGGAACTGAAACTCTTCGAGAGAACGCCTGAGGCGATCCATTCCAACGAACCTTATTTTGTTCCTCCATTTCCGGGCAGTATCGTAAAGTTTTTTTCTCCTAAGTCTCCTGCGCAAAAACACGGAAAGCTTTTTCCCATGTTGGCGTATCGAGAGGGAAAAGTGGTGGGACGAATTGCCGCGGTCGTCAACCGAAACCACAATGAGTATTACAAAGACAAAGTCGGATTTTTCGGTTTTTTTGATTTTATCGACGATGTCGAAGTCGCCCGCGCGCTTTATGAAAAAGCGAAAGAAGTCATTCGCGCCGAAGGGCTCTCAGAAATCCGCGGGCCCTATAGTCCTACCGTCAATGACGAATGCGGTCTTTTAGTCGAAGGCTTTGAATCCATTCCTTTTGTTTCGATGCCTTTTAATCCCGCTTACTATGAAAAAATCTATTTGCAGTTAGGACTTACGAAAGCGCGCGATCTCTACGCGTACTATCTCTCTTCTGCTGGCGGAACGCCTGAAAAAGTTTTGCGCGTTTTAGATCGCGTAAAGAAAAAAAGCGGAATTACTTTGCGCAGTATCGAAATGAAGCGCTTAGATGAAGAATTAAAAGTGATTCAAGAACTCTACAATGACACTTTAAAACGCAATTGGGGATTTGTTCCCATTTCGTATGAAGATTTGCAATATGCCGCCGACGATTTGAAACAAGTCGTGGATCCTGAGATGGTCATGGTAGCCGAAAAAGACGGTGTACCGATTGGTTTTTGCATGTTCATTCCCAATGTGAATGAATTTATGTGGAAGGCAAAGAAGCATAAAAATACGCTTGCAAGAATCTTAAAATTTGCTTGGTTGATGAAGACCTCAAAGCCGAAAGAAATTCGCCTCGCGGTTCTAGGCATGAAGCCCGAGTATCAAAACACTGGCATCGCGGCCCTTTTTTACTCAGAAAGTTTCGTCCGAGGGCAGCACAAGTGGGTAGGTGGGGAACTCTCCTGGATCGAAGAAAGTAATGAGCCCATGATGAAAAGCATCGGGATTTT
This sequence comes from uncultured Bdellovibrionales bacterium, assembly GCA_937903155.1. GTDB lineage: Bacteria > Bdellovibrionota > FAC87 > UBA2466 > UBA2466 > CALCZU01. Next base: position 57,602 of record CALCZU010000121.1, on the reverse strand, counting down.
CGGCGCAAAACGTTATAAAAACTACCGGATCTTCGAGCAGGCCTTAGATTAATCCGTTATAATACAAGAATGAAATCAGACAATTTAGTGCTGCGTGGTCAAACCGAAGAGCACGTCATGCCTTGGGGGAGTGAAAATGCACGAATCCACCAGGGGATGAGTGTTGCGCTGACCTCGCTCTCGGACGCTCTGAAAAAGAACGGTTTCGAATTAGGAATCGCAAGCAGTTTTCGATCATTTGAAGCACAACTAAAAATTTGGAATGCGAAAGCGACGGGTCAAAGACCTCTCTTGGATTCTCAGGCCAAGCCCTTGGAATTTTCAAAACTGACTCCGAAAGAAATTGTTTCATCGATTTTAAGATGGTCGGCTCTCCCAGGGCTCAGTCGACACCATTGGGGAACAGACCTCGATGTCTACGATAGAAAATCGTTGCCTGAAGGCTACCAAGTTCAACTCATTCCCTCGGAGTTCGAAGGGCAGGGCTATTTTTCAAAAATGCACCAATGGCTCGATCAAAACATGGAACAGTACGGTTTTTTTAGACCCTATGCGAAGGATCTGGGGGGCGTCAGTCCCGAGCGGTGGCATATTAGTTATGCCCCTCTCGCCGACAAGTTTTTAAAGTCCCACTCTGTGATTTTGATTGAACAAGTCATCAAAATCACACCTATTGAATTGAAAGAAACCATTCTTTCCGACATCGAAACAATATTTTCACAGTATTTTTTGAATGTGAATCTTCTCAAGCCTCAAAACGGATAGCCGTAAATCGCGACATTTTTTGTCGCTGTCTGTATTTTATTCACTCAATTTAAACTCCCAATAAAAATCACTACTTAATTTTTCGTGGACCCCATTTGTCTAAGAATTGAATAGAAGACTGCTTGTCTACAAAACTCTTCTTCAGCACAGAGGGCGTTGGAACGGTCAGTGCATTATCGAACAGTATTCGAAGTGTGTTGTACGTATGCTGCTTTAAATTACCGTGATTCTGAAAATGATCTGTAGTTGCGGATGTGAAAGGTTAGTGTATGCGGAAGTTGTTTTTACGTCGTTTAGTTTATAGTTTTGTGATCTTGCAATTTGGTTTGTCGGCATCCTTAAGAGCGGAGACGCATGAGGGTGATTCGACGTCTGCGCAGCAGGCGACGGATGCGGCGACCCGAGCGCAAAATCGGTTTGCTGAATATGACACGCTTGCGACGAAGTTCGAAGCTTGGTCAAAGAAGGCGGGAGAAGCCAAAGGACAGAAGTCTTACGACTCTGAGAAAGGACTCTTCAAAGTCCAGCTCTCTAGTCCTGATCTCGTCAAGGCCGTCAAATGGGTCAAGAATTTTAAAGAACACCGTGATGGAATCACGGGTTGCGAAGTCGCGGATTCGAGTTCAAAAGCGCTCGGCGAAACGATGGATCGCTGCTTTGGAGACGCGCTCCTTTCGAAAGGCGTCAAAGAAGCGGTACTGAAAGAAAACTTATGGGAAGTCAGTCTCTCGGCAAAAGACTGGGTTACTTGTAAAAATCAAATTACAGAATATTACAATGCAAAATTACAGTCTTCAAAAACCGATCCCAATAAGTTTATCGTAGATAAACAAATTTCGGATAAGTTTACAAAGATGTTTGCAATGTTTTCACCGGAACAAGTCGATGTGAAAACAGAGAATAGTTTCGCTCTAGCGGAATCCTTGAAACAAGTCGAAGCCTCAAACTGGTGCCAACTGACTCCTACAGCTGACAATCTTTCAGCAGTGCAGTCGAACGGCCAAGTGGTGGGCGGACCTTGCAAAGTTCCTGGAGCAAAATGTTATCAAGGTGGCCAAGGTGGTTACGGTGTTCAACCACAACCTCAACCTTATGTGCAACAACCGACACCCCCGGTAGTTGTGCCAGACGTTGTTCCTCCAGTCGTACAAAAAGAAGCTTATACTCCAACGCCTTATCAATATAAGCCGAACGATTATAAATACGATCCTTCTAAATATGCTTATCAGCCGCAGAATTACGGATATTCGGGAAGTGATTACAATCCTTCTCTCTATAATCCAGGACTTTATATGGGACAGCCGTACCGTCAAAACGGTTCGAATTATCAGCCGCCCATTCAACCTTATCAACCGTCTTACTCGCGCGATCACGATAGAGATCGAGATTTTACACCGTTCCCGCAGTATCCGGTTCAACAACCGATTCGGCAGGCTTATCCCCCGATGTTTTACGCGGCCGCTCCTGCACCGATTCCGCCGATTATTTCCGGCGGATTTAGTGGTGGCTTCTCGGGTTGTACTTCTTGCGGAGTCACTCCTTACTACGGTGGCGGAGGTTCATCATACTTCCCTGAAACAACGACGTATCCGTCTGTATTTGGATCGTCTTGCACGGGACCCTTCTGTCAGAATGTGAATTGTGTAGGCTTACAATGTCAGCAGATGCCGATTTCTCCCTTTGGAACAAATCCATTGGCGGGTTGTTTGAATAACGGAGTGGGAATGAATCCGTTGGGATTACAAAATCCGGCTTGTACCGCAATTTCAAATCAGTACTTTAATCCTCCTGGTACGCGATACGGACAACCTTATCCATACACTCCTGGCGGAGTGACGCCGTATTATCCACCAGGAATTCCTCCGATTACTTATGGACCCGGAACTCAGCCGATTCCTTACAGTCCGAATCCAGTAATCCCTGGCAATCCTGTGATTCCAGTCAACCCTGGAAATCCCGTGATTCCGGTGAACCCAGGTAACCCTGTGATTCCAGTCAACCCTGGAAATCCTGTGATTCCGGTGAACCCTGGTAATCCCGTGATTCCGGTGAACCCTGGCAATCCTGTGATTCCAGTCAACCCTGGAAACCCTGTGATTCCGGTGAACCCTGGTAACCCTGTGATTCCGGTGAACCCTGGCAATCCTGTGATTCCAGTCAACCCTGGCAATCCCATCATTCCTGTCGGACCCGTGGGAGTGAATGGCCAAGTGGTTCAACAAGGATCCACTCGATACCGTGTTGACCGCGGGGCGGTCTCGACGAAAGCGAAAAGCGCTATCAAGTCGAAGTAATCCCTAAGTCCATTTTTTGAAAGAGGAGCCCATCTCGCGATGGGCTCTTTTTTTTTGCCTTAAAAACTTCACAATTGCCCCTATTGACCCCATTGTCCGAATGCTTTATATTTAACTATATGGTTAATTAACCTATAGGTAAATTATGATGCAAGATACGTTAAGTCTCACATTTTCAGCCCTTTCGGATCCGACCCGTCGGGCGATGCTTGCACGCCTGTCAAAAGGGGAGGCCAATGTCTCTGACCTTGCAAAACCTTTTCTCAAAGACATGAGCCTTCCGGCGATTACGAAACATCTGAAGGTTCTCGAAAAGGCGGGACTCATTACAAAAAGTCGCGAAGCGCAGTGGCGACCTTGCCGAATCAACGGAGAACCGCTCAAAAATGTTTCCGACTGGATGGAGCAGTATCGCGTTTTTTGGGAAGAAAGTTTTGATCGTTTGGATGCCTATTTGAAAACCGTCACAAAGAAAGATTTGAAGGAGAAAAAACATGGCCGCAAAAAATAAATCCAATGAAATTAAAATCACTCGAATCTACGATGCCCCTGTGAAGGCCGTGTGGGACGCTTGGACGGAGCCCGAACAAGTCGCCCAATGGTGGGGACCTCGCGGCTTTACGCTGACGACGCATAGTAAAGATCTCAGAGTCGGAGGAGATTGGCGTTACACCATGCATGGCCCCGATGGCGTCGATTATCCCAATCACACAAAGTACTTCGAAGTGGAAAAATATTCGCGCCTAGTCTACGACCATGGCGGATACGAAGACAGACCGCCGCTTTTTCGAGTGACGGTGAATTTTTCCGAAACTAAAGGCAAAACAAAAATGGACATGACCATGACGCTTGCGACTCCCGAAGCGGCGGAGGAAATTGCCAAACACATTAAAAAAGCCGGTGGAAATGCGACTTGGGACAGGCTCGCCGAATATTTGTCCAAGGAAGCGTCCGGAAAAGATCAATTTGTAATTAATCGAAGTTTCGATGCTTCGCTCGAAGTGATGTACGAAATGTGGACCAACCCAAAACATTTTTCGCAGTGGTTAGCACCGACGGGAATGACCATGAGTTTTATCCACGCGGATATCAAACCTGGCGGTAAAACACTTTATCTCATGACCAATGGAGCGGAATTGAAAATGTATGGACGCGCGAATTATCTCGAAATGCACAAACCCAATCGCATCGTTTATACGCAACAGTTCTGTGATGAAAAAGAAAATATTTCTCGCCATCCGATGGCACCGACGTGGCCCGAAACGATGCTGACCACAGTCACATTCACCGAAGAAGGTCCTGAAAAAACGCGAGTGACGGTCACGTGGGAAGCATACGGAAACGTGACTCGCGAAGAACTCGAAACTTTTGTCAAAGCAAAACCGGGAATGACTCAAGGTTGGACGGGCTCATTTGATAAACTAGAGGTCTACCTCCTCGAGAGAAAATAGCGTTCAGCTTTACTGACTCAATACATTAATTTCGCAGAAATTTTTCTCATTCGAGGCTGATTTTACTCCGATAAGTAGCTGATTTGGAGTGAGTGAGAAAAATGCAGATTGACCTCATGCGAAAAATTGATACTTGGGTTGGAGTTCCAAGCACTTACCTGTGCTCGCTCTTCACTCAATCTCAGCGTTCGTTATGGGGAGAAAAAATCGAATTTAAAAAACAAGACTCGATCCTCGTCACAAAGTTTATGGGACTGGGCAGCACGGTCCTTGCGAGTCCGTTTCTTTCGGCATTAGAAGAAGAGAAACATTCGCTGACGATAGTGACTTTTAAAGAGTCCGAGGAGTTTCTAAGACTGCAGGGAATGCAGTGTGAAATTTTAACGCTTCGAAAAAGTGGCCTGCATTTTTTCTACGATGCAATTAAACTCATTCTCCAATTGAGAAAAAGAAAATTCAAACTCAGTATTGATCTTGAGCCCTCCGCTAACTTTACGGCACTCCTGCATTTTGCCATTGGCGCTCGTTACCGGATGGGGTTTCTTGCGGGAAAATTAAAAAGAGAAAGACTCTTTACCCACCTCATTTCTTACTCCTCTGAAAAACATTTAATCGACAATTACGATTCTTTTGCAAAACGTCTTGAAATTGCCGTAAAATCGAAAAAACACCGTTCGCAAAAGCGAAAAGAAAAAATCTTAATCAATATAAACGCGAGTGAACTGAGCCTACACAGACTTTGGGATGAAAAAAAATGGATGACTTTGACTGAAAATCTTCTCAAGGCTTATCCAAAACACAGTTTATACTTCACGGGAATTAAAGATGAAGCCAAGCGAATCAAAAAAATGACAACCCTCTTGAGACAGAAAACGGGCGTCAAGGAAAGAGTCGAGTGTCTGATCGACTTAGACCTAAAATCTTTGGCTGTGAAAGTGTCTGAAGCCGAGATGGTGGTTTCGGTGGATAGTTTTATGCTTCATTTCTCAGAGTGGTGCGGAACCCCTGTCGTGGGATTGTACGGACCTGAGAGTCCTCTTTTTACAGGCCCGAAGTTATCGGGTTCCGAAAGTTGTTACGTGGGACTCGCTTGCAGTCCTTGCCTGAGCGTCCTCTCACAAAAACGAACCCTTTGTAACGACAACCAGTGCATGAAGCAATTGACTGTCGCTACAGTCTTTAAAAACTGCATCAAAGTCATGGAAAGAGAAAATGCAAAATCAAAAGCAGCGTGATCTAAATTTGTTCGCTTTGTTTGCGGGCCTCGTCGGATTTTTTCTCGCCTTTAAGTCAGTCGGTGATCTCGATTTTTGGTGGCATCTCAGTACGGGCCGTTGGATTTTAGAACACAAACAGTTTGTCGAATCTGACTTTCTCTCTTACACGTTTAAGGACGCACCTTGGATGGATTTAACGTGGGGCTTTGAAGTCATTCAGTATTGGCTCTACTCGCTCACGCAGAATTACTGGCTTGTCTCATTTTTCTTCGGGACGTTAGGTTTCTTAACCGGCTTTTTTACTTTCAAAGTCACAGCAGATTTGCAAGAGGAAGAATCCAGTCCACTGCTTCTCTTCCTTCTTTGCGCAGTCGGTTTATTCCTCGTGGAATTCCGTTGGATTCACCGCCCAGAACAGTTTACCCACCTGTTTGGAATTTTACTAATCTTCATTCTGGTTAAAGACACTAAACAGAAGTCCTCGTTAGTTTGGTTCATCCCACTGATTCAAATTGCTTGGGTGAACACCCACGGACTTTTTCTTTTAGGTTTAGGGATTACGGGTTTGTTTCTCGTTCAGAAAGTTCTGAAAGAGGGAACAACTGACCTGATGAAAAGAGTTTTTAACGAAACTCTTTTTAAAGTCTTGCTCGTTCAAATGGGTGCTTGCCTTATCAATCCTCGAGGCTGGGAAGGAGCGACTTTCCCGTTTCACCTTTGGGAGGTTCTAAACCATCCGTTCTATCGAACCACGATTCCCGAAGCGACGAATCCTTTTAAAGATGGGGTCTGGGCAACCGACACCTGGTCGCTCGTCATTTACTCCGTTCTTTTAGTCGCAGCCTTTGTCTACCCTTTCAAAAAAGAAGATTGCAAAAAGAAGCTAACGTATTACGGCGTTGGGTATTTGGTCTTTATTCTTCTTCTCTTTCGATTGAGCGTGATCGCGAGACGAAATATTGCTTTGTATGTTCTCTGGTCGCTTCCCATCTTTTCGGCCGCAGTGGCAGCTTCACTCGAAAAGAGTCTTCCAAAATTCTCTCTGTTTTTACAAAACCTCAAGCCTTTAAAACTCGCAAGCATTGCAACGCTCATCATTTGCTTGGGATTTGGAACAAACGCATTTCGTTCCGAAATGAGTAACAGCCGTTTCGGAGGAGAAATTTCCTCGTTTGAGTTCCCAACCGAGGCGGTTGAAAAACTGAAATCGCTAGGAACACTTCCTCGCTTTTTTGGAGGGGTTCAGTTTTCAGATTTTATGGGGTTTCATGCGAAAGGCTACGAGCCGTATCTTGACGGTAGATTTGCCGAAGTTTACCCGCGTGAGCACTTTCAAAAGTACATGGATATTCTGGCGCATCCAAGACTCATTGAATCCGAAATCGAAAGATACAAGATTACCGCGATGGGGCTTGAGACACGTACGCCGATGGTTCACGGTCTGATCCGTTACATGAGCATGAAACCAGACTGGTCGCTCTTTTACCTGGATGAGTCAGCGGTCATTTTTCTCAAGAGCGGAACTTCTGCGGGCAATCGAACCCTCGCCGACCAGATGGCAAAAACGCGTATGGAGAAGATCTTAGCAGGGAAAGATTGGAATCTCTTCAGTGTGCGTTCTCAGTCTGACAAGGCTTTGGGGCTGACGCGTCTTTCTGAAACGCTAATCTTGCTCGGTGAAAACGCCATGGCGAATGAGTCGCTCTTGATGGCGACAAAGATTGAACAGGATTATCCGCCTGCAGTGAGTATGATGTGCGTGACCGCGTTTTCGCTTTTAGAAGAGCGAGTTTCAAGTGTCGGAAACAATCCGGAAAAATTATCCGCAATCTTAGCCGAAGAAGCCTCAGGCGTTGAAGAGAAATGCCGAAAAGCCAAGAAGTACGGCGCGGACCGAACCTCTGCACTTTTTACTTCCGCACTTCTCCATTTGAATTTAGGACGCTACAACGATTCGGTTCGTGAGTTTTCAGAGCTTGTGAAACGCGATCCCTTAAGCCCTCAAGGACATCAGCTTTTAGGCAGAAGTCTTGCGGCAATGGGACGTCTCGATGAAGCTGAAACTTCTTATTTGGAATCGTCCCGTTTGCGACCTTATGAAGGGGAATCGCTCATGGAACTCGCGCAAATTTTTGAGATGAAAGGCGATGCCCAGAAAGCCAAATTTTACAAGACAGAAGCCTCGGCTCGAATGGAGAGAGGCTCCCGTCATCCGTAAAGTCTTTGACTAAGCGTGCGCCGGCGCGACGTCGAGGAGCTGCACCCTTCGTTTTCGAGCGAGTAATAAATAAACGCTCGGGACCACAAACAAAGTGAGAAGCGTTGAAAATAAAACGCCTCCAATCACGGTAATCGCCATGGGAACACGGTTTTCAGAGCCCGGTCCGAGGGCCAACGCCGCCGGGATAGCACCTGCAATGGTTGCTACGGATGTCATTAAAATAGGCCGTAATCTTTGAGGACAGGCTTTTAAAAGTGCGTCTCTGGGATTTAGAGACGACGAGTCTCGGATGGAGTTGGTCACATCGACGAGTAAAATCGAATTCTTTTTCACAATTCCCATTAAAAGAATGAGGCCGATAAAGCTGTAAAGATTCAAAGATTGATCTGTAGCTAAAAGCGAAACAAAGGCGCCTGAGATACTAAAGGGAAGGGCGACAAACACCGTGATGGGGTCCAAGAAGCTATTAAACTGCGATGCCAGCACCATATAAGCGACAATGAGGCCCATCACGAACGCAAGCCCCAATCCATTAAACATATCCTTCATCGCTTTCGAACCGCCGCTAATATTTATCGAGTAGCCAGGGGGGAGTAGACTTTTCGCGGTAGCGAGTGCGTCGTCAGTTGCTTTCTGTTGCGAAATGCCTTTTTGAACATTCGCAAAAATCGTGACGGCTCGCTCTCGGTCTTTTCGGTTGATGCTTTGGAGCGTATTCTTTTCCTTGAGCGTGACGATATCTTTCAATCGAATGAGTTCCCCTCGGTTGTTTCGGATTTTTAGATTGCCAATCGTCTCAAGTTTGTCGGCATTCGAACTTTCGAGTTTGATTCGGACATCTTCCTTATGGCCGCCCTTTTCGTATCTTCCCGCGACGATTCCACTCAAAAGGGCGTTAACGGTTTGACCGATGGTAGAGATTGACACGCCCGAAGCGCCTGCTTTTTGTCTATCCGGAATGACTTGAATCTCGGGTTGGCCTTCGAGAAAATCAGAATCGATATCGATGAGGGTGTTATTCTTTTTCAAAGCCTCGATAATCTCTTTTGATTTCTCCGAAAGCACTTGCCACTCCGGCCCTTGAATTGAAAACTCGACCGGAAACCCTCGGCCCGAACCAAAACTGCGCATGCTTAAATCTTGAAAAAATAATTTTACATCCGGAATTTTTGCGAGTTCTTTTCGACAGTAGTTCATGAACTCTTCTTGAGTGGGAGGTCTTTTGAGTTCCGGATCGACCGGTCTTTCGTTCTTGGGTCTGAGGGTGATAAAGGCCATCGCGGTATTAATCGACGATCCTCCAAATCCACCCACACTGACGAAGTTTCCGCTAATCGCTGGCTGGCTATTTAAAAAAGCTTCCACTTCTTTTGTTTTTTCGTCTGTGTAATCAAGTGACGAACCCATCGGAGTTTGAATACGGAGCATGAACTGCGATTGGTCCACTGAGGGCGCCATTTCTTTTCTCAAAAATTTAATCGTGTAAAGGCTCGCCGCAAAGACGATGATGGAAACAAAAACAATCTTCCAAGGGTGTGAGACTGAAAAAGTGAGCCCCTTCACATATCGCGCTTCAACCCAACCAATCAGGCCATCGACGGCTTTTCCGATTCGCGAACGTCTTTGTGATGCATCCACAAACTGCGCGCACCGCATCGGAGTCAGCGTTAAAGCTTCGAGCAGTGAGAGAAGAACGGCAGCCGTCATTGTCACGCCAAACTGATAAAAGAACTTACCAATCGCGCCTTGCATAAATGCAACGGGAAGAAAGATCGCGACAATCGAAAAGGTTGCCGCCACCGCCGCAAATGTAATTTCTTTTGAACCCACAAGGGCTGCTTGTTCTTTGGGAAGACCCTCTTCTCCATGGCGGATGATATTCTCGAGCACCATGATCGCATCATCGACCACGATCCCGATCGCTAGCGAAAGACCGAGCAGCGTAAAAATATTCAACGTGAAGCCTGCGAAATACAGGATGATGAAAGTTCCTATAATCGAGGTCGGAATCGCAAGCAGCACGTTTAAAGTCGAAGACCACGAGCCTAAGAAGAACCAACACACAATCGACGTCAAAATCCCGGCTAAGAGAAGGGTAAAGTTCAATTCACTCACCGACTCCTCAATGAAAGTGGTGCTATCAAATCGGATCCCAAGCTTCATGCCTTCTGGAAGATTCGGGGAAATCGCTTTCATCTTTGTTTTGACGGCTTCCGCGACTTTTACAGAGTTTGCGCCTCGTTGTTTTCGAATTCCAAGACCGACGGATCGAACGCCCGAGCTGCGACTAATTCGACGGATATCGGCAGTATTTTCTTCAATTCGCGCGATTTGTTCTAAATAGATAGGAACAAAGTTGGGCTGACCGCCCCGAGTATTGATGCGGATGCGTCCGAAGTCTGAAATATTCGATGCCTCTCCCATCGTGCGAATATTAAATTCTTTGCTTCCACTGATAATCGATCCGCCGGGGAGTTCGACGTGTTCAGTCTGAATCGTGTTGACGATATCGCTGACCGTGAGTGAAAACTTATCGAGCTTTTCCGCGTCGACCCAGACCCGTAAATTCGGGTCAATGTATCCACCCAAAAACACATCACCGACATCGGGAGTCGTCGTAAATTGAGTCTGGACGTGATCTCTGACATAGGTCATCATTTCGCGCAGACTGTGTCTGTCACTTGAAAGAGCTAGCCACATAATCGGCTGGTCATCCGGATTTGTTTTCGTAATCGTCGGAGGATCCATGTCGTCCGGAAGTTTTCTTCGCGCCTCTGAAACTTTCGCTTGGACATCTTGCATCGCATTGTCGATATTGCGTTCGAGTTCAAGTTCGACCGTTACGTTTGCAGAACCGTTTCTCGAACTCGAAGTGACTTGTCTCACCCCTTGGATGGTCGTCACGGCATTTTCGACAATATCCACGACATCGGTTTCCATCACCTCGGGCGCTGCTCCCGGATACACTAAACTCACATTGATGACGGGGAAGTCAGCATCGGGGAGTTGACTCACCCCTAAGCGCATAAAACAAATTCCGCCGAAGACGATGAGTGCAAACATCAACATCCAGGCGAAGACTGGACGACGTATCGAAATTTCTGAGAGAGTCATTTTATTTTCCTTTTGGGATCTCACCGACCGAGGCGTGAAGTAACGCTTGGCTGATGTAAGTCGCGTAGCGAGCTTTGTCTAAATTTCTTTTGGTCTCTTGTAATAGATTTAAAGCCCCGATGACATCTAAGTTGGTCACGAGTCCGAATTTATTGTCTTTGGTTTGTTCGACGTAATTTTTCTGAGAAGCTGAATAAGCTTCTTTTAAAAGATCAAACTGGGATTTTTGATTTTGTAAATCACGGTACTGAACTCGGATCTCACGCTCTGCCGCCTTGCGGGTTGCTGAGACAACGAGTTCTTGTTCCTTCTGCCTCTGCGAAGCTTCTCGGACTTGCGATTGAGTGATGCCACCGGCGAATAGAGGAATCGTGAGAACAAGCCCCGCGTCCCATTTTGTGTCCGCGAGGAGCCCGTCTCGATAGAGGTAATAATTCGCCGTCAAATCAATCGAGGGATAATGTCCTCCTCGCGCGGCGGGAATCATTTCTTCACGCGCTTCGTTTTCAAGACGCTCAGCCATCACATCGGGCCTTTTTTCAATTAGAGAAAGATAGTGATCAATCGGAGCAATGGTCGCATCCGGGAGTTCTTCGGAGTCGACTAACTCGGTAGCGGGATCGAGCGATGTCGAAAGTTTGAAACTTTCTTCTGCTTGATAAAGGGTATTTTCCGCTCCCGCGACTTGAGCTTTTAAGATAGCGGCCTGTGATTGGAGTGCCAGAAGATCTCCGATGCGGGATCTTCCAATTTTCACGCGTTCTTGAATTTCGCGAATGCGTTTGTTGGTGAGGTCGGTTTGCGCGAGAAGATCTTCTTTGTCTTTGCGGGCGGACAAAAGTCCGTAGTAACTTTGGGCAACCGTTTTATAAATCGAAAGCGTCGTTTGAAAAGTTTTAGCGTCTTGGGCATCTCTTCTTTTTTTAACGGCTTGGTAAGCGTAGATGTCTGAAAGACCGCGGAAGATAGGTTGAGTCAGCGTGAATCTTGCTAATTTTTGATCTGGCTTTGAAACACTTGAAATCGCCCCCGTGGCGCTATTGTCCTGACGAGTGTAGCTCCCGACAAAATTTAACCTGGGAAGAACGAGTCCGAACGCTTGAGAAACTTGCTCATCCGATTGTTCATACCTCGCGGATGCGATGGGTTTCGTTTCTGTTTTTTCGAGTGCGGTTTGAAAGGCCGAGTGCAAGTCGACGGCGGCGAAAGAGAGACTGGAGAAAAAAACAAGAGCGTATCTCAAAACCCCTTTTGAAACGAGATTGTGTCGAAAGGGATTGTATCGAGGACGCACAAGTGAAACCGCGGAGGCGTGCCAATAGGCACGTCGAGCAGTTGAACGCGGAGGACGAAGAGACAATCCCTTTCGACCAATCGCAGTCAAAAGGGGTTTTGAGATACGCTCTAGAATCCACAAAGGCATTGGGCCTCCTATTTCAGTTGAGAAGTATAGACCGACTGAATGAAAGAGGTCAAAAAATAAATATTGATAAATATTAATGTTTTCAAGCGTTTACTCGGTGCGCGAGGAATGTCTCTTGATCGCTTTTTTCAGATCCCTATAATGCACGAAACCTAAAAATATTGATGGGCTTTAGCGGGGTATTTTATCTTGTTTGGAAAAACCTTTTCGTTGAGAAATCGTACACTTAAACCTTTCTTATTGAGAGTCAAAGACGGTTACGTTTTGGGACTTGCGATGCCGAAAGAGTTGGGAGCACCTTGTGAAGACTGCGCGCTTTTATGGCTCCGCGGCAAGGAAGTCTGGTGTGAGAAAGCCGATTTATCGGAGCTGACAATTCGTCGCGATCTCATTGCGGAATTGCTTCTCGAAAACAGTGCACACGTCTACTACGAGATTACCAATGACGGAATGGTTGCTCGCCTCGATCCCATCGTTTTTCCGCACCCTTTATGCTCTTGTGAACGCACGAATTATCAAACTCCTCAAAACTGGGGAAAGAAAACAAACTTCGCGTTTTCTCCTATCTCGCAACTTAAAGTGACTCGATTCGGAACTCCTTCTGGGAATATTTGGCTCGCTTGCGCGAAGGGAACTTCGCCTCTCAGTGAAACGCCGATAACCACCTACGGGGCTCATAGCGATAAAGAAAAAGCGAGATTTAAAGCGGTCGAACAGTGGATTAAAAAAGCGACGCTCACCGATTTGACGACACGACTTGAAAAAGGAGACATGCTTCCTGCAGAAGTGCTCCAAACAGGAAACGTGGAACTGATTACAAAATCTCAGGAAAGAAAATCCAGTCTCGAATCGATGGGAATTGGAGAAAGTAAAGATGAAGCGACTTTAAATGCTTTATTCCAACTCTCTAAATCCCGCACTTTGAAAAAGTACACGCTCGGAATGAAAAATCCGATGCTCGTCGTAGGAGCGAATAACTGGATTCGTACGAAAGTTCCTTTTGCGCTGCTTCAACAATACGATTTGCATTTACTTTTTTATCCGAATTCGACTCATTCCTGGGTTTTGGGACTCGCGGGTTTTTCAAGGCAATCCACGTCTGAAAAGCCTTTCTTTGTCTTCTCGTCTCATGCCGACATCAATGTGGCGATTGATGAGCTGTTTTTCAAACTTATGGAAAATCTTCAGCTCGAAGATGAAGCCTCACTCATCAACGCGACTCCTCGGAGTGGGAACGGCGATAGCCGGATGCACCTTTGGTGGAATAATTGGATCTATCGCTGCTCGAAAATCAGTTTAAAAGATATTCTTCACTTAGAACCTTACTCGCAGAGTCTTGAAGTGTGGCGAGATTATTTCAGAGATGGTCAAGACATTGTCACTGTGATTTCGATGAACCATCCCCTTCTTCCGAGTTCGCTCCGATACGTCGTCAAAGTGAATGCTGCAGTGAGAGATGCTGCTGAAACAAATGTGCGAAATATTTTTGGAATGGGAACATGGGCGGATTTTCGTGACGCTTTAGTTTGAGCCCCGAGAACAAAAGTTACGTCATGTTTAGCGAATGTTGACGGCGCTTTACGAGATGACGCAATTCTGATTGACACGTAACACTAAAATTAATCGATGACACCTCTGAAGTATTTCGTTTATAGAGAATAAAACAACAACTATTTATTCGGGGGTTTAAATGGGTTTGTTCATCAAAAGTGTCTTCGCTGTCATCGTGTGTTCACTTCTTTTCAACCAATCTGCCGTCGCAAATCCGGTACTTGCAGTGTATACGTTCGTCATTCGCGCAGCGATGCCGATTACCGAAGAAAGTGAACTCAGAGATAAGTGTGACTTTAGCAGTTGGGCACATATTGGAATGATGAAGTGCCACTGCAATCTTTCTCTCAAAGTGGCCTGTCAAAAAGACAACCAGTTTAAAGAAAGTGTTTTGACCGGAGCAGGAAGCGCTCGCAAAAGAGTTTTCACAGAAGTGTGTCGTGAAGCCGCTAACATCGCAAAAGTGGATCTCGAAAAGTCCGCTTACAGCTTCGAAAAAGACTGCATTCTCTCAGGCGGAAATTCCCTAAAATCCGGTGACATCGAATTTAAAAAGTAAGTAAGGTCCGTCATTGCGAGGGTGCGTAGCACCCGCGGCAACCTTCAAGATTCCGCACACAAAGGTTGCCGCGGGTGCTACGCACCCGCGCAATGACGGATAGAGCAATTTGCTTAGAGGCGTTTACTCTTCAAACGCGGTACGAATCTCGCTTTGAACCGCGTCTTGCGTAAAACTCTTCATCACGTGCTTATAAGCCGCCTTACCCATTTCCAGAGTTCGCTCGGGATGGGTTGCAAGCTCTAAAATTTGATCAGAAAGCGCAGGGATGCTATCGGGCTTTACCAAAATGCCCGTCTCTTCGTTTCGAATAATATCCGTTGCCCCACCGCAATCGTAAGCAAGACTTGGAACTCCGAAGCTCGCAGCTTCAACGTAGACAATCCCAAATCCTTCGCCCTTCCATTTCTTATCCCATTTTCCAAAACGCGAGGGCATCACAAATAAATCACAAGCTTCGTAACTCGTTTTTAATTGGTCTCTATCTTTGACCGCCGATTTAAATTCAACCCACTGACCGAGTCGGAGGTCGCGCACCATTTTCTCAAGTCGCGGTTTATCTGTCCCATCTCCCTGAATCGTGTAGTGAATATTTAAGTCCGGCTTTTTTAAAAGCGTTTGATGTAAACCCTGCAGCACGTGATCATGGCCCTTATACTGTTCTTCAGCGTCAAGACGACTGACGGTCAACATGCGAAAAGGGGAGTTGGCTTTCACCTGTCTCACCGGAAGCTCTTTCTCAAAGCGCGGATCGAGCATGGGATGCACAATCCGAATCTGATTCGAAGCATAGTTCCGTTCCATTAAAATCCGCTTCGTCCAATAACTAATCGAAAGAATCTGGTTCGAACGTCTCAACGCAAATTCATCCTGAGGAAAAAGCCCTCCCCACGCATCGATTCCATAGACGACTGTGATGAGAGGCACTTTGGTGATTTGATGCAAAAGATAAGCAGTAGGTCCTAAACTTACGTGAGAATTTAGCAAAATAGTCGGCTGAAATTTCTTAATCTCTCGCAATGCGTTCTGAAAGAAAGAAACCGAGTAACGATTCTCAAGTTTTCTTAGAAGTGCACTCTTCCGGACAAGGTCGACGGTTTTAATTTGATAAGGTCTTGCCTGAAGTTCGAAGTTTTCCGTGCGCTTTGGAATCAGCGACAAAACATTTTCCTCCCCGTAGGTTTTCGCAAGCAGCGTGAGAAGGTCATCCAAGTAGTATTCCACCCCACCAAAAGACTCAAAGAGCGAACTGTGTTGCAGGCAGAAAATCTTCGGTGAGTTAGGCATGAAGCATTAGTTTAAAAGAAGAATCCCTTGAAAAACAGCAAAACCTTTGCTTTCTTTGCGGAATGTTTGATGAAAAGTATCCCGAAGTCGATCCCAATAAAAAAACAGCCCTCCAAATATGGGAAGAACGCTACGCGGGTACGTCCTACCTTTTTGGAAAAGAACCGGCACTCGTTCTGAAGAACCATTTCGGAGTCTTAAGAAAAGGAAAAACCTTAGACATCGCAACGGGTGAGGGCAGAAACGCCGTCTTTCTCGCCGAAAAAGGATTTACCGTCGAAGGAATCGATTGCAGCAAAAAAGCCATCGACAAAGCAAAACAACTCGCCGAAGAAAAAAAAGTCACTGCCGATTTCAAAACTCAAAACCTAGATTTTTTTCTAATGCCGCTCATGAAGTACGACACGGTCTCGATGATGTACTTCAAACCGCAAGGTCGCTTCTTCAGCGAAATCCGTCGCGGCCTGGTCGCGGGGGGAACCTTCGTCATGGAAGCGTATTTAACGGAACAAGTCCGCTTAAACACTTCAAATCCCAATCCGAACATCGATTTCGATCAATGCTACAAACCCAATGAGGTTTTAGGTCTATTAAAAGAATTCGATGTCTTGTTTTATCAAGAGCTTCCTGAGGGCAATACACACACTGTGCAAGTCATTGCGCGAAAGAAGTAGTAAAAGCAATCTCACCGATAACAAGAGCGCTCTTTTCAACAGAGCAAGATTGCTTCGTCGCTTCGCTCCTCGCAAGGGCTGCCATTATAGGCATCCGCAATTCGCACCGCAAATCGACGTTACATTCCCATGCCGCCATCAACGACGAGCGTCTGACCGGTAACGTACGAACTTTGCGAAGAAGCCAAATACACTACTGCATGCGCAATCTCTTCTGCTTTTCCGGTACGTCCCAAAGGAATCACCTTTGAAAGGTTTTCTCGCTGAACATCATTCAGACCGTGAGTCATGTCCGTCTCAATAAATCCTGGAGCAATCGCATTCACGCGAATGCTTCTTGCCGCAAGTTCTCGAGCCATGGATTTTGTGAGGCCAATGATTCCGGCTTTAGCGGCGCAATAAGCTGCTTGCCCCGCGTTTCCGGTGATGCCGACGATAGAGCCCATATGGATGATGGAACCTTTGCGTTCCTTCATCATGCTTCTCACCACCGCTTGGGTGACCAAGAAGGCGCTGCGAAGATTTGTATTTAAAACTTTATCCCAATCTTCGACGGCATAGCGCATGAGTAAGCCATCTTTTGTAATCCCGGCGTTATTGACCAGAATGCTAATCTTTTTCTGCTTCAGCAGTGCAGACAAAACCGTTTCGATTTCTTCTGGATTACTCACATCAAATTTTAGAGCAGAAGCTTTTCCCCCGGCTTTTACAATTTCAGACACCACCTCTTCCGCTTTTTCAGGGCTCGAATGATAATTCACGATGACTTCTGCACCCTCTTTGGCGAGTGCGAGACAACAGGCTCGACCAATTCCGCGGGAGCCTCCAGTGACCAAAGCGATTTCGTTTTGTAAAATCATTTTAAACTCCCTTCGAATTTTTGAATATCGTCGATAGATTCAATGCTGAAAAGTTGAGCACCCTCAGTCATTCGTTTCACAAGACCTGTGAGCACTTTCCCGGGACCCATCTCCACAAATTTTGTATGACCCGACAATTTTAAAGTCTCCACACACGAAGTCCAGAGAACAGGATGATTGATCTGGTCTTTCAAAATGGGCACCGGATCACCTTCCGTGCGAAGCCGAGCATCGAGATTGTTTACAATTGCAAATTGTTGCGGGTGCCATTTCACCGAACTCAAATCTTGTTCGAATTTCTCAGCAACCGTTTTCATCAGCGGCGAATGAAAAGGGGCGCTGACATTGAGTGGAATCACTTTACGCGCTTTGAGTTCTCCCTCTGTTCCCGCAATCACCGCCGCTCTATCGACGGCCGTCGTATGACCGGCAATCACAACTTGCGAAGGCGCATTAAAATTAGCGGCCACGACGAGAGAATCTTCTCCCTGACTCGCTTTTTGGCAAAGCTCTCGCACTTTGTCGTCGGCTAATCCCAAAAGTGCTGCCATTTTCCCTTTGCCTTGAGGCACCGCTTCTTGCATCAGTTGCCCACGGCGTCGGACTAAACGAATCGCATCTGAAAGGCTCAAAGCCCCCGAAGCAAGATAAGCCGTATATTCGCCAAGCGAATGTCCGGCACCCGCGTCGGGTTTAAAATCCAAAAGTTTTTTTAAGACGGAGAACCAAGCATAAGAAGTCGCGAGAATTGCCGGCTGTTGATTCATCGTCAATTGTAAATCCGAATCGGGTCCTTCTGCGCAAAGCTTGTAGAGGTCGAACTTCAAAGTATCCGAAGCTTCTTCATAAATCTGACTTGTCCAAGGAAAAGCTTCTTTCAGCACTTTAGACATTCCCGTGTACTGCGAACCTTGACCCGGAAATAGAGCAACAGTTTTACTCATAAGCGAATCAAAGCGCTCGCCCAGGTTGCGCCCCCTCCAAATGTCGAAAGTAAAATCAAATCTCCCTTTTTCACTTTCCCGGCCCTCCAAGCTTCATCCAAACACACGGGCAAAGTCGCAGCAGAGGTATTGCCGTACTTTTCCACATTCATCCAAGTTTTTTCGGGCTCGACGCCCAAAGTTTTAAGGCACATATCAATGATTCGACTATTCGCTTGGTGAAAAATAAAAAAGTTCACATCGGTCGATTTGAAACCATTCTTTTTTAATATGGTTTCACTCGCATCAATCATGCTGCGAACCGCGAGCTTAAAAATTTCCGAACCTTGCATTTTGATCTTATGATCACTTTCACGGTACTCAGCAGAGTAGGTGGGCACTTTTCCGTATCCGTGAGGGATATTAAGCATCTCTCCCTTTGTGCCATCCGAATAGAGCAGCGTATCGATAACCTGATTTTTATCAGACTGCGTTCGCGAAAGCACTGCCGCGCCCGCTCCATCTCCGAATAAAATACAGGTGCTGCGATCTCTCCAATTTAAAAGGGTCGAAAGCGTTTCAGCCCCTACGACGACCGCGTGTTTGACTTCGCCGGCTCGAATAAATTTATCAGCAATTGAAAGCGCGTATAAAAATCCAGAGCACGCGGCTTGCAAATCAAATGTAAAAGCGTTCTTGGCACCCAAGTCGCGCTGCAGAGTATTTGCCGTACACGGCATGACCGTGTCAGGCGTCACAGTGCCGACAATGATTAATCCAATGTCTTCTGCTTTAATGCCGGCTTTTTCAACCGCCCTTTTTGCAGCCATCACAGAAAGGGAAGAAGTCGATTCGCCTTTTTTGGGATCCGCAATTCGACGCGTTGAAATTCCGGTGCGTGTTCGAATCCATTCATCGGAAGTCTCGATAAACGATTCGAACTCTTGGTTACTCATGATCCGTTCCGGAAAAGCGCTTCCGGTTCCGGTAACTTCACTACGATAGGTCATTGCGCACTCGCTTTCGGTTTCGCTTTTTCTTCCATAAAGCGTTTCATTTTATCAGTAAATTTTTGTTCGACGGCTTTCTTCGCGGTGAGAATTCCATTTTTAATTGCAATTTCGTTGGACCGGCCGTGACTGATTAGGACGACTCCATCAATTCCAAGAAGTGGCGCCGCCCCGTAAGGTTTGTAATCAAATTTTCTCTGAAATCGTTTCGAAATTTTTCGCATGAGAGCGAGTCCTAGGAGGCTGACAACATGTCTTCGAATCTCCAGTCGAAACCATTGGAAGACGGTATCGGCTAACCCTTCAGCCGTTTTTAAAGCGACATTGCCCGCAAAACCATCACAGACAATCACATCAGCGGTACTTCGAAAAAGATCAAATCCTTCGACGTAACCGATATAACCTTCGAATAGAGCTTGGTCTAAAAGTTCGTGGGTTTCCCGGGTGAGTTCATTTCCCTTCGTGGCTTCAGCGCCATTGGAGAGAAGTCCGATTTTAGGCACAGATATGCCTTCAATGATTTCCGCGTAAAGTTTTCCCATTTCTGCAAACTGAAAGAGTTGGCTCGCTTTACAATCCACATTCGCGCCCGCATCGAGCAAGATCACAGAGCCCGAAATCGTTGGCACTTTCACCATGATTGCCGGTCGTTCCACGTCCGCAATTCTGCCGACAATGAAAAGAGCCCCTGCCATCACCGCTCCGCTATGGCCTGCGGAAATAAAAGCCGAAGCTTTTTTGTCCTTAACCGCTTGAAGACCCATCGCGATGCTTGAAGAAGGCTTTTTACGAATCGAAGCCGCGTGATCTTCCATCGTGATCACATCGCTGCAATCAACAATACTTAAACGGGACGATTTTTTTCCACGTTTCTTTAAAAGACGTGCAATCTCCTCTTTTTTTCCAAAAAGCTGAATCGCAAGGGACTTGTCTTGTTGCAAAGCAAGGAGGGCACCTCGGATATTAATCTCGGGTGCGTAGTCTCCTCCCATAGCATCAACAGCCACTGTGACTAAAGTCCCAGAAGCTGAGGATGCGTCTTTTGATTTGGGCATGAAGTCTTAGTCGGCTAGCTCGGCTACTTTTTTGCCTTTATACATATTGCAGTTAGGGCAAACGCAGTGCGGAAGATTAGGTTCTCCACAATTCGCACATTTCGCAAGACTGATCTTTTTTAGCGCAAGGTGGGACCGGCGCTTCGTTTTTCTGGTATGGGATTTACGTTTCTTGGGTACTGACACTTTTTTCTCCTGTTAAATATGCATGTGTTGCAAGACCGAAAACGGACTTGCAAGATCCTTATGAGAGCAGCCGCAGAGCTTTTCGTTTAGGTTTTGCCCGCAACTTTGGCAAATTCCCTTACAGGACTCGCTGCAAATCGATTGATAAGGAAGACTTAAAAAAAACTGTTCTTCTAAGATAGGAGCGAGATCAATCTCATTTCCTTCGAAGAAATTAATATCTAAATCGGTTTCTTCATCTTTTTCAGGCGCTTTTTGAGGACGGCTTGAAGCAATATGCGCCAACGAAACTCCAAAAGGGTGCTTGATATTGAGCGCAAAACTTTCAGCGCAACGAGCGCAGGACTGCTCAATTCCAAAATTTATTTTGCCCTTGATGAAATAATCTGGCTCAGATTTAATCAATTTGAATTCTGTACTGAGCGGTGTCACAAACTGATAACCTTTTTCAGTAATCGATTGCACAAGCTTTGTGAGCCATGGCTCACTGATGCTGTTGAAACTAAAAGGGTTTTCCCCTTCATTCAGTTGTGAAATAATGAGCTTCATTTAGGGGGCTAATCTAACAATTTCCCCTATTTAATCAAGTTGAAAAACTCAGCGCGAGTTTCGTGGTTTTGGAAGCTCCCGGTAAGCGAACTGGTCAAAGTGGACGCACTCTGTTTTTCGACTCCTCGCATCATCATGCAGAAATGCTTCGCATCCATTACGACACCAACCCCCTGGGGTTTCAGATGTTCCATTAGGAAATCAGATATTTGCGAGGTTAATCGCTCTTGGACCTGCAGTCTGCGGGCAAAGGCATCGACGACGCGGGCGATTTTAGAGAGCCCTAAAATCTTGCCATTGGGAATGTAGCCCACGTGGCATTTACCGAAAAAAGGCAAAAGATGGTGTTCACATAAACTGTAGAATTCGATGTTTTTGACCATGACCATCTCGGAGTAAGGGGCATCGAAGAGGGCGTTGTTAAGCAGTTCCTCAGGCGATTTTTGATAACCCTGGGTTAAAAACTCGAACGCCCGGACGTAGCGCTCAGGAGTGCGCTTCAAACCGTCGCGATTGGGATCTTCGCCGAGCGCTTTTAAAAAGTGACTGACGTGCTCTTCCATTTTCTTCTTACTTTCAATGGCCATCGCTCTCTCCTGTATTCCCGTAGTATTCGACGGAGTTTCGTTTCGTCGAGTAAAGTTTTAGTTTATGGAGCTTCCAACTGAAGCTCTCCGTACTTTTTTCAATTTCATTCCACAAAATACGGACGATGTTTTCAGAGGTCGGGAGAACGTCTTTAAAAATCTCGACATCGTGATTGAGATGTCTATGGTCAAGACGGGTGACTACCAATTCTTGCAGAATGCGTTTCAAAGAACTGAAGTGCACGACCATCTGAGTTTTCGGATCGATTTCCCCTTTGATAGTGACCTCAAGTTCGTAGTTATGGCCGTGCCCATAAGGATTGGAGCAGGGGCCGAACAAATCAAAGTTCTCGGTCTCAGACAGACCTTCCAGGTAGAGTCTGTGGGCTGCTGAAAATTCAACTAACCGAGTGATATAAAGTGTTTGCTTCGAATCCATCGCGCTCGAACTTAGTCGATAGAACTCCAGGAATCAATCTACAATCTCGTGGGGCTTAAGGCTGTTTGAGAGGGGAAAGTGACATTTCGTGGCCTCTTTGTGTGGGCGAAGGGTGTGTGTTTTTTCATCACCGGGATGTGCCGAAGATCAATGAGGTTTTAGGAAAACTCGTTTTAGGGGTGTCAGGATTCGCGACAGTTTTAGAAAATAAAGAATTTATTTCTTAAAAAATCTTAAATGAAAGAGATCGTGATGTATTCGCATTGTCACCATCCTCTAGCGGTTCGGTGGCACGTCACTTGCTCAATAAGCTATCTGAACGAATCCCGTGTGTGGAGTCGTTCATACTAAAAGTTGAAAGTAGAATTTTGTTGAAGGAGAAGCTGAAGATGAAAGCGAAAGTAGAAGTGAAACGGAACGTGAAGATGAATCGGATGAAGTCATACAGTGTCATTACCTTGATGATTCTGGCATTTGCCTCGAGCAATATGATGGCGGCCGCTGTGGTCGAAGAAAAAGATTTTAAACTCTGGCGGACTTCCGATAACAGTGCTCTCACGCACTTAACGGATTCAAAGGCTAAAGCAGATGCGATCGCGATGATCGAAAAGCCTGAGTACGAAAAATTCGTTACGAAGTTTGCAAAAGAACCTTTTCAGTGGATTGAAGCGCTGAAAGAAGTTGCTGCGAAAAAAGCAAAAGACCTTAAAGAAGATCCTGAACAAACGGATGAAAGCCGAATTCACGAACTCGAAGTCTTTACGAACAACTTGATGAGCGACTTGAAAAAAGTCGGCGAATCTCATTTCGGTGGTGTGGATCGCAGAGACCTCCTCCTTGAGATTGGCGCTACAGCGATGAAAGAGCACACCAAGAAGAATCTTTTAACGAAGCTCTTATCGAATGACTACGCAAAGTTAACTTTTGAACTCACCAGCGAGAAAAAAGTAACTCCTCCGGGTACTGAAGTTCCTCCAACGCCTCCTGTTGTAACGCCTGGTCCTGTGGTGGGAGAGCAGATCGACGATATTCTTAAGAAAGTATTGCAACCTATCTGCGACCAAAACAAAGAACTCAAAAAAGCTCTTCAAACTAAGAGCACTGATTCTAACATCAAGCAGATTGAAGAATTAGAAGCTAAATTACGTGCTGAAGCGAAAGCGGATGCGGATAAAAAACAGCAAGAGTTCGAAGGAAAGTTGGCTGAAATTGCAGCACTGCAAGCTCAAGGTCAAACACCTCCTCAAACGCCTAAACGCGAAAAGAGTGTGGATGAATTGTTAGCTCCTTTGATTGCACAATTGGCTCCGAAAGAAGATCGGAACAACGATAACGGACAAGCTGCTCAGCAACAACAACCGTTGTCTGATAGCCGACGTGAACGTGATGAAGACCGTGCAGCAAATGATTTCAACCCTGAGTTGCCACAAAACACTCAGCCTCAATCTAATCCGATTCCTTTCGTACCATCGCCTGCATCGGCGGTTGTCGCTGGACCGATTAAGTTGAATCTTCCTCAGAAAACTGGCCAAGCTGAATTAGCTTCAGCTCAAAAGACTCTGGGAGAAGCTTTAGGCAGACCTTCATACGACGCAATGGTCGGAATGAACAATCGTCCTGAAGTTTTCGCCGGAATCAAAACAGGCTTGAACAAGATGAAGAGAGCCCTTGTTGCTGAACGCGGAAGTGCAACGGATAAAATCGCAGCACTTGAAGAAGACATGGAACGTTTGAAAAAACCTGAATCCATGCTCTCTCCTGCAGTCAGACAAGCTCAAGAAGCTTACAAAGCTGCGGTTGCTAGTAAGAAGTCCGCACTTGAAAATGCGAAACAATCGGCTTCTCTGCTCGCTCCTGAACTTCGCGGAGACATGACTCCGACGTTGCAAGGGTTGCAATCAGAACTCACAGCAGCTGAAACAACTTTGAATAACTACAACTCGCAAGTTCAGTTAGCTCTTGAACAAGCTGACCCAGAAGTTCAAGCAATGGCAAAACGTAAAGACGCTTTAGCGAGTGTCGTGAAAGAAATCGACAAGCAACTTGGCGATATCAACGAAGACGCTGCAAGAGCTCAAAAAGATGAGAACAATGCTACTGCAATGGCTATGGCGCCGCAACAAACCGGCACACCTAACATCAATCGCTTGAGTGGAGCTAGAACTCCAGTCGGTCGAGGAGTGATGGGTGGATTGATGGGCAAAGGAACTGGAACCCAATTGGGAAGAGGTCCTCTAGCCGGTCAAACTGCAGCGACTGCTAAGTAATAAAAAGATTGCTTCGGCCTTCCGGCTAAGCAAGTTCGAAGTCTTAAGGGACCAAAAGCTGAAGTTGAAGTAGAAGTTGAGTCGGTCCTACTGAAGTTGAGTGGAAGCTGAAGTGGATGTTTAAGTAGTGACCCGGCTCCCTTAAGAACTTTGAGATTGCAAAGCTCGAAACGAACAAAAGATTAAACCCCGACTCTCGAAAGAGATCGGGGTTTTTCATTTTACGGGATGATAGCTAGAGCACGGAAAAACTTGTGGGACTGGGGACAATGAAGAACCCAAGTACCCTTCTCCCGTCTACGCCCTTCGGGCTACGCCGGGCGAGCGGCACATTAGAGGCTTGTCCGGCGTAGCCCGAAGGGCGTAGACGGAGCCTGCGAAACAACTTGGGCTTTCCACCGCCCAGCCCCGCAACTGTCCCCTCGATTCTGTAGTCCTTCTTCATGTCTCTCATTTGGGGGTGTTGCTAGGTTGTTTGGTTTTTGGTAGTAGTTGGGTAAGGGGGTTTTTATGAAAATTAATTTTTTAGTTTTGGCTTTGGTGGTTTTTAGTTTTAAAGCGGGGTTTGCTTGTGCGCCGCCGCCGAATGTTTTTTCGGTGCAGGGGGGCGAGATTCCTTTTGTTTTGGGATCCGATGATGTGAGGAAGGTGATTTTGGAGTCGGGGGATCCGAGTTTGCCTCCTTACCAAAAAGGGGTTCGGAATATTAGTTATAATTATAAGCAAGCTACTTATACGATTGAGACTTTGCGGGACTGTTCGTTTGATGTGGCAGTAAACTATAAAGTGCCTGAGCACAATGGGATGTGTGCTACTAAGTCCGGCGTCACGATTTCGAATCTTGTTTGTAAATAATAATTTGAGTTTTAGTGAAGTCTGAAGACTAAGTACGATAAGTATTCGTTATTTCTTGGGGTCGCGAAGGAGAATGCGACTTTGCGGTTTCTCTTTTCGAAATAGTTTTTGTAGAAGCTTAAGAGAAAATCGATTGTGAAATGGCTTGCATTTTCTGACTCGTAGAAATTTGAGCGACGTTTCATCCACTCGGGGTGCTTTTCGGAATCAAATGGGGCCCAGTTGATGTTGAAGATGAGGACGCCGTCTTTTTTTAGCATCGGAAGTGCTGTTGATAGGGCTTCGAAGTGTTCGCAGTATTCGGAATTGTTTCCGTAAAGGCCCTGTGGGTTGT
The DNA here is from genome assembly GCA_937903155.1 of uncultured Bdellovibrionales bacterium. GTDB lineage: Bacteria > Bdellovibrionota > FAC87 > UBA2466 > UBA2466 > CALCZU01. Next base: position 31,981 of record CALCZU010000121.1, on the reverse strand, counting down.
CGAGTACGATGAAGTCGAAATGGTTTAGGTTTTCTTTTTCTTTTGCGGCTTGAAAAGAGTCGGTGATGCGGATTTTTGCTTTGGGGAGATTGGCTTTGAGGCCTGCTTCGAATTTGGGATCGATTTCCCAGGCTTCGAGGCTCCGGACTTTGTCAGAATAGACCTGGGTTTGCCAGTCGCCTTCGCGGGCGAAAAATTCGAGGGCGTGGGATTCGTTTAAGGGAAAGTTTCTGTTCTGCAATTCTTTGCAGATTTTTTTCATTGCCTCACCGCGCATTGAAGACCAACTCTTTCAATTCTTCAGGGCTGAACGGGACTGCGTTTTCGGTCGAGAAGATTTTTGGGGGATTCGGGTTGTGTTCCATGGGGCGGATCACATAGTAGTCGTCTTGTTCGAATGTGTGATGGACTTCATTTTGACTTAAAAGATCTTCATGCACTTTTTCTCCTGGGAAAAGACCCATGACTTCGAATTCTTTTTTTCCGGTAATTAAAGTGAGGACGTCTTTGATTTTTGCCATCTTCATTTTTTTTATAAAGATTTCTCCGCCTTTTGCCATTTCGAGCGCTTGAATAACGGTGTTTGCACCATCGTTTACGGTGAAGAAGAAACGTGAAATTTCAGGGTGGGTGATCTTGATTTCTCGATTGGGATTTTGTTTCCAAATACTGACGAGTGAGCCTCTGGAGTCGATCATATTGCCGAATCGGACGCTGCAAAAAAGTGTTTCCGAAAAATGATTCGCTTCGGCGAACATTTTTTCCATAATGTATTTTGAAGCTCCATAGACATTAGAAGGCGCCGCCGCCTTATCGGTGCTGACGGCTACCGCTTTTTTTACTTTGGCTTTGTAGGCGGCGGTAATCACTGATCGTGAGCCATCGATATTATTATAAACGGTCTGCGTCGGTTGCTCTTCGCACATGATGACGTCTTTCATCGCGGCGGCGTGGATGACGTAATCACAACCTCGTAACGAATACTCCAGAGTATCGGTATCTCTGACATCCCCAATTCGAAAAATTAAAGGAACGTTCTTAAACTGTTGTTTCATTTCGTATTGGCGCTCTTCGTTTCGCGAATACACAATAATTTTATTGTGCTCGCTTAAAATGCGAGTCAGTTCAAATCCCAAGGAACCTGTTCCGCCCGTGATGAGTATTTTCGAATTCTTAATCATAATGAGTTGTACCTTTCAATAAAAGGGGTGGCTTCTTCTGGCGATAGTAAATCCCCGTTGCCGTCACAGACACCAAAAACTTTAGTAGGATTCGACACATTATTCACCAAGACGTCGCCGTGTTTTCCTATCAATCCCAGCGAGACAAGTGTGACATCGTCTGAAACTTTTCGAGTTCCTATTTGCGAAATCGAATTCCGCGTCGCAATCCAGTTTGCGATAGACGCCTCATAACCTGCCATCGCCGAAAGGCAATAAGCTTTTATTCCGTTTTCCGTCGCGAATCGAATGGCATTTGGAAAAAACGTGTTATTGCCAGCATCGATGATCATCGCGTTCTTAGCTAAAAGTTCAACGCTTGCAACGTCAATGGCGGGTGTCCCACTCGTTGCTCCAATCAGACAATGCGTGTTCATCGCTACTTCCTCTAAGTTGAGGCTTGCGACTATCTTCGTTCTGGCTTTGAAGAGCAGATTTAAACCCTCGACTATCGAGGCTGTCTTTTTCAAATCTCTTCCGTAAAGTTTTACCTGGGCACCTCTTTCGGCGGCCAGTAATGCAATTTTTCCACCGAGGTTTCCAGCGCCGACTATCCCTACCGTGATCCCTTTTAGAGAACGGTAGCTATTCGCTAAAAACTCATCCATTGCGGCGACTGCGTAGTCGTTAGGTTTTACAAGATGGTACCGGCTTTTTCGAATCAGCGGAATGGAGAGTTCTTCCAAATTATCCACTTCATTTTTTACTTCGCAATCAATTAGAAAGAAAGAGACCTTGCCGTCGAAAAATTCGATAATTTGTTTTAGTTGCGATGTCTCTCGAAAAATAAAATTGATGCTAATCGTTTTTTCTGTTTCTCGATTGGCTGAAAGATAGAGGGGAGGGTTATTTGAATTGGCTGTGGTCGAAAGTCCTACCAGTTTTTCCTTTGGAGATGAGAGAAGAACTTTTTCGGCTTTGATTAAAATTTGCTCGAGTGAAGTCATGAGATCGCAGCACCTCTCAAGATTTCAGAACTCTTTGTTCCTTGGTTCATGATGAGGTCCAAAGTCGACAAATAAGGGACGAAGTTTTTTGCCTCATAAGTCGGATGCGAAAACTCATGGAATAAAAGTGTAATCTGATGATTTTTGAAAAGAGCTTGATCGAGATAGTCTTTCCCAGACGGACCTGAGAGATACTTAGATGCTTTCGTTTTGAGACAAATATCCAAGAGCAGTTCAGAACGTTTCCCGGAAACTCCGAGTTCTGAGGCACGTAGAACAGGCGTTTGAATTTTCAAGGCGGTTCGAAAAAAATCAATCAATGCAAGGTTTAGGTCGACTAGTTTCTCGAAGCCTGTCTTAAAAAGTTTTTCGAGATCGGCCGCGTACAAATCAAAATAGGGATGTCGGCAGTAGGACGCCTGCACTCGTCCCCAGTATTTTCGAACCCAAGGTTGGCTATTCTCAATGCGAATGTCGTTGATGGTGCCGCTTAGATGTCCTTTAAGATTCACCGGAACAGTAATCCAAAACGGATTGCCTCCTCGGTCGACGAGTTTATTTCGATTTTGCCAATTATTCTTTTCGAATTGGACGGTGTCTAAAAAGACAAATTGATCGGCTTGCGACATTTTGTGGAAGAATCCTAACCAGGGAAGGTGTTCTGGCTGGTGAATTGTAAGAGTGCCTTCCATGAAATTTTAGACCACGCGGAGGTAAGTCATCAGCGCTTCGGCGTATTTACAACGGGCTTCAATTCCGCGGTAGCGCGCCCAGCTTCGTAATCCTTCTTCGGAAAGATAGTTTTTATCTTCACGGATTTGGCTGGGAAAAAACCGTCGATAGCAATCGAGTTTTCGTTTCAGTTCTTCGTCCGAGATATTGACGTAAAGATCGGGCTTGAAATCAGTCTGAGGTCCGAGCGAGTGGACATACGTTGGATTCTCCATCACGTAAATTTCGCTGGGGCAATGACGAGCCGTCGGGCGAGTGGCCGCGATGGTCGATTCGTAGACGAGTGAGTGGTCATGATGGAAAGACGGTCCCTGACAAATAAGAATCTCGGGTTCCACCGCAGAAATCACTTTTTCAATCGCGCCGACGATGTCCTTTTTAGGGAGTGTATCGAGCCGACAATCGTAGTCGAAAGGGATGTCCCCTTCTCGATGCCAAAATCCGTTGAAGTGGTTTACATAAGCTTCAAACTCTTGCATCCGTTCATTTCGAGAAAGAAAACCTTTGTGGTGAAGATAGAGGTCCGAGTTTGCGAGCAGGGCGAAATGATATTCGTAACGATCCCTAAACTTTTCCAAAAATCCACCAATACTGATGCAGGAATCGTCGCTGTGTGCTTCCACGATGAGTACTTTTTTCTTTGAAATCATTGGTAAAATTAAGTACCACAGTAGGAGGAAGTTGGGCAATCGAGCACTAGATAACACCCAACTATTTGTAATTACAAAATAAAATGTTGTTTCCAATCCAAAATTTACCATCCCGGTTTAAGACATTTCTAAAAAAACAATCTCTGTTTAAAAAGTGGCGTTCAACGGTGCAAACGAATGTGTTTCCGTCTCAAAAACAACGTACGAAACGTGCGCTTCTGTATTACAAAGCCGATGTCTTTCAAAAGAAGGAACTTCTCACAGATTTTCGCCACACCAATAATTCCGAAATTTATCAAATGGCGAAAATTCTCGACCAATCCGGTTTCGAAGTAGACGTTGTGGATAGAAGTGCCGAGTGGGAAGACATTCAAAAGTTAAAATCAAAGCGCTACGATCTCTTCCTCTCCAACGCGGCCGGAAATTCCGCCCGTTACCACCAAAAGTTTTTAAATGAATTCAATCTCGGAAAAAGGATTGTCTTCGCAGCCGGCCCGGAGCCGATTCGAAGCAATGAACTGGTAAACGCCCAACACGAAAACTTTAAAAAACGCAGTGGAGTCGACTGCGTCGTTCGAAGGCTTGTCACGGGAGATCATTTCGCAGAAAGATTTCAAGGCATAGACGCCATCTTCTACGTCGGAAATGATTTTAGCAAAAGCACCTACGAAAAATTCGGCATCCCTCTGTTTCCCATTCATCCGTCTTCGAGCCCAAGACTCAAAATTGAAGAAAATGAATTTGATAAGAAATCTCCTAAGCATTTTATTTACGTAGGCGGCACAGGACTTATTTGTAAAGGCCTAGACCTTGTTTTGGAGACTTTCGATGGTCTCTCCAATCTATCACTCGATATCTGCGGACCTGCAGATGAAAAAGACTTCTGGGATTACTACGCACCTCTGATGAAGCGAAATCCCCAAATCAGATTCCACGGTTTCGTCGACGTTAATGGCCCGCTCTTCCACGAAATCACTTCGCGCGCCGCTTTCTATTTATTCCCCAGCAGCGCCGAAGGATGCGCCACCTCCGTCACTACATGCATGCGCCGTGGAGTCATCCCCATCATTAATTTCGAAGTCGGTGTCGATACCGAAGATTTCGGCTACCTCATCGCTGACAGAACCATTCCCGCCCTTCGCAAACTCGTCAAAGACCTTTCTGAAACTCCAAAAGAAGAAATCATCCGACGTACAAAAAAAACCTTCGCCGCGTCCGAAAGATACACCCAAGCCGGCTTCACAAAAAGTTTCACAGAAGCTTTGCGATCAGCCCTAGCGCTCTAAAAAAAATTCCCGCAAATGTAAATTTCTTCCGCCGCTCCTTGCAATTTTTTTGAGTAAGTTTTCGACTGTCTAACTTCTATACAGCTCGGAGAGCCTTATTGGACGGGGCTTTGACTCGTTGCGTGAATTTGATATAATAAGGGTAAACGATGTACTGACAGAGGAGGTGTCTCTTGAAACACTCTCATAATAGAAGTAAACGGGTTGATTCTCTGAACGCGACCGAACAGTCTTCATTGCACCTGCACTTGTGTCATGTCTGCCATCTCTTAAACGAATCTCAGTTTGAAATCTTCGAATGTGCGAAGTGCCAGGCGGTCTTCACGATTGAAGCCCCGGCCGCCATCTCTCGGACGATTGGAATGCAGCAAGAGTGGGATGAAGATTTCAGTGAAGATCTGCCAGAAGGGTTTGAAGAATTTGCGGATGAGATGATGGAAACCGAAGAAGAAGTAAAATCATTTCACCACAATCCCTTACCTTTTGGACGAAAGAAAACGCCTCCTTTAAATGGACTCAAAGTTCATTGGTAAAGTCATTTTCGCCACCGCACATTTAAAAATGAGTTGAATTTATTTTTTACGGGTCGATAATTAATCCCTAAAGGTTAAAAAGGGGATTAATATGCTTCACATTCGAAATTGTCTTGTGTCGGTTCTATTGGTGTTTTTAACGGGCACTTCTTCCTTCTCAGCTTTTCCTGCAGACGAAACAAGAGAGCAGGTCGAAAAACAAACAAGCAAGGCCGCGGATCTCACAGACGATTATGTGCGGACCCTCGGTAAAATTAATTCTCAAATAGGTTCGCTGGTTGTTATTAAATCAGATGATAATTTACCTTTAATTATGACAAAAATCACTGAGTTCGACAAAAAACTGGCAAATATTTCTCAAAAATACAAGGAGATCGAAACTCCGTTTGAAAAACTTTCCAGAGAAATCGAGATTACCCGTCTTGAAAAAGATCAATCTCTTGCTAATAAAAGCCTCGATTCGATATCAAAAAATATAAGACTCGTTGCAGGCAAGTTAGGAAAAGTTGAAGATGCTATTTTTTCACTACAAAATGTGCAGGACGTCGATCTCCCGGCCCTTAGGAAAATTCGGAACACGTTAGAAAGTGACCTCAATGATCTTCGCTCCGACTATCGAAAATTTCAAAATGAATACAATCGGTCCAATTTTCAAAATAACCGAAGGTGGGTGGTCGATTTTCTTGAAAAAACAGAACAATTTAAAAAGATTAAAGAGGGTGGAATCATCTCATCCGATCTCAGCGATGAGGGAAAAGTATCTCAACCTGGAATTGAAAAGGTGCGAGAAGCGCTTCAGGAGCGTTATAAGAATCTTGAAAAGCTACTTGAGCCTAACAAAGGTCAAAATCCGGGGGCTTCGAGAACGGGTAAATCTCGCTCAGATAATTCTCGGGAACGCAGCCATTAAAGATAAGAGGTCCTAATCCAAATGGTGGATTGTGACTTTTGCGTAGAACTGATTTGGTTCGGTGGGGCTATCGCCCATTTCTACTGCTTTTTCGTTCGAAGATTTTAGGTCGGTTCGATAGCCGTGGCGGACGGCGACGTACTTTTCGCCGAAGAGAATGGCTGTGATTTTTTTACCATCGAATTCATTGAAGACGATGCGCTTTGCTAGAAACTGATCTTTTTCGAATAGCTCGAGAACTGCATTCAACAGGCTAATCATCAGTGCTTTCGGATTTGCTTCGGTGACGGTGATGGTTTTCTTGTCGCGTTCGAGAATTAAATCGAGTGACACCATTTTATCCGTCATGGCTAGTGCACTATCAACGTAAAGTCTCTGCCATGAGGGCGCGGTTACGATAAATCCGAGGTGTTTTTTATTTTCGATGGATTGGTAGGCGACTTGTCGTTCGGGCATTGTAATATTGTACAAAAAGGGCAAAAAAAAAGCGACCCTGGTTTTCACCAGGGTCGTTCTTTTATTGAATCTTATAATTCGCCAGGTTTTTTACCTGCGGCAAGTAAACGTCTCTTATCGAGGTTGTATTTTTCAACCTTGTTGATGAGACCTGCACGAGAGATTCCGAGCTCTTTAGCAAGGCGGGATTTATTCCAACCGGTGCGTTTTAAGCCTTCTCGGATCATTTCGCGTTCGAGTTCTTCGAGAGCGTCGCGCAATTTGCCTTGGATTCTGACACCCTGGACTTTATTGCGTTCTCCGAATTCACGGATACGGGCAGAGAGCATATCGACTGTGATTTTGCTTTCAGCACCGGCAAGCACCGTGACTCGTTCCATTTCGTTTTCGAGTTCTCGAATATTACCTGGCCAGTGGTAATCGAAGATCTTTTCCAAAGCGCGTTTGGTAATTTGCTTTGGTTTGATCGACTTTTCCGCCGCCGAGCGAGCCAAGAAGTGATCACATAAGATTGGAATATCTTCTTTTCTGTCTCGTAAGGGTGGGACAGTGATATTGATCACGTTAATGCGATAGTACAAGTCTTCTCGGAAGAGGCCTTTTTCGACCATTTCCTTTAAGTCTTTGTTTGTCGCAGCGAGGATTCTCACATCCACTTTTCGGGGCTCAGTCGCACCGACTGGGATGAAAGTTCCTTCTTGAATCACGCGCAAGAGTTTCACTTGCATGGTCGGAGAAGTATCCCCGATTTCATCGAGGAAGAAGGTTCCTCCGTCGGCTGTTTCAAAAAGACCCTTTTTATCCTTGATCGCACCTGTGAAAGATCCTTTCACATGCCCGAACAATTCTGAATCCAAGAGGTTGTCGTTGAATGCGGAACAGTTCTGGGTCACAAAGATTCGCTCTTTGCGTGGGCTATTGTAGTGAATCGCTTTCGCAATCAACTCTTTACCCGTTCCGTTTTCCCCCTGAATCAACACTGTGCTTTCAGAGTTTTTAATCTTATCGAGCAGCGCGTAGGTATCTTGCATCGGTTTCGATTTACCGATCATGTTGTCGTACTTATATCGGATACCGAGTTCTTTATTCAGTTCAGTGATTCGGTCTTCGCGGGAAGAAATTTCCTTGTGAAGCGTGCTGATTTCTTTCGAAACGAGGTCAGCAAGTTCATTGAAATAAGGAAGCTCGTCTTTACCAAGCGATTTTAACTTATTGACTGCGTGGTCAATTTCTTGATTCGCGAAGTTAAAGTGCGCGAGGGATTTCACGAGTTCTTTTTTCTGTGAATCCGTTACGTTTTCTTTGAAGTAACCGACGCAGACAACCGTTCCCATAAACTCATTATCAATCACGATCGGAAAAGAAGACGCTTGTAAGTTCGGAAGATAATCCTTCGCAACTTCTTTATCCCCAGATTTTCTCAGTTCCATTGCAGTGGTTCGGACGAACTCTGCGATGCTGTCGAAGCCTTCTTCACGTTGCATGAGTAAAGCAACGATGGGGTTATGGAAATCTTTTTTCTGACCTTTTTCGATCAGTTTTAAATTTCCTCTGTCATCGGCGAAGAACACATCAATGTTCCACCATTTCGCAATGACCTCTTTTAGCTTTTTGATGACATGAATATGCTCAAACTCATCCCAATTAATCATTTGGCCTCCCAACCCAGTTAGTGTCGACATCTTGAACTCTAATTCTTTGTCACTTTTACTTCGTCGTATTTTTTGTACGACTGTATGAGTTCATGACGTCTACTTAAGATTCAGTGTATAGAAGTTAACACGCAGTGTCAATATTTGATCGTCGATAAAGCAGTCAAAAATTATGGAGATTTTTTCATAATTTTTAAATTCCCAAAATTTCAGAGAGATACATCGACGTGTAAGGAAGTTTCTTAGACGCTAATTCCTTGGGGGTGCCCATTCCTACGACATGACCGCCGCGATCTCCACCGTCTGGTCCGAGATCAATGATGTAATCTGATGAACAGATCAGTTGCAGGTTGTGTTCGATGACAACTACCGAATGGCCATTCGCTATCAACTTTCTGAGCACTGTAATGAGTTTCGCCACTTCATTAAAATGAAGTCCCGTGGTGGGTTCATCGAAAATAAAAAGGGTGGCGCTTCTCGAAGCGGAAGTGACTGAGAGCTCGCGCGCGATTTTTAATCGCTGCGCTTCTCCTCCCGAGAGAGTGAAACCCGATTGTCCGAGTTGCAAGTATCCCAGTCCTACTTCGACGAGCAAGGACAATTTCGTCCGCAGAGAGGAAATCCCTTTAAAAAAATCCAAGGCTTCGTCCACTGTCATTTTTAAAATATCGTGGATGTTTTTCCCCTTGTATCGAATGGCAAGGATACTGGGCTTAAATCTTTTTTCATCGCAGGTCTGGCAAGGCACCCAGACATCTTCCATAAAGACCATGTCGATTTTAATGCGGCCTTCACCCTCGCAAGCGTCACACCGTCCGCCGGGAACGTTAAATGAAAAATAACCAGGACTCAAACCTCGTGCCGTACTTTCGGGAGTAGATGCGAGTAGCGATCTGACATCATCATATCCTTTGATGAATGTGAGAGGGTTAGAGCGCGAGGATTTTCCGATGGGAGTTTGATCAATAAGCTCCACGGAATTCAGATTCTCCATTCCACTCATCGATTCAAATTTTTCTATTTTATGGTTCTCTTGGTGAAAGACTTTGGCGAGTGCTTTATAAAGCGTATCGACCACGAGTGTGCTTTTTCCAGATCCGGAGACTCCAGTGACAGTGACTAATCTTTTTAAAGGAATCTGAATGTCGATGTTTTTCAGGTTATTTCCCTGAGCGCCCTTAATTTCGATTGCATCTGAAAAATCTTTCGGAAGAGGTCGCAAAAGAGCATGTCGACATTCCATTCGCCAATCTTTAACCGATTTCGATGTCAGGGTATCTGAAAGAAAAAACGCATGGCGACTTCCTTCAAAAACAACTTCTCCTCCGCGACTTCCGCTTCCAGGACCCATATCGACAATATGTTCTCCCCATTCAATGACTTCAGGATCATGTTCGACGACCACGAGGCTATTGCCCAATTCGTGGAGTCGATTCAAAACTTTTAGAAGCTGTGCCGTGTCTTTGGGGTGAAGGCCGATACTGGGCTCATCTAAGACGTACATCGTGTCGCTGAGTCCCTGGCTGAGTTGTGTTGCAAGCAAGATACGCTGGTATTCTCCCCCTGAAAGAGTTTTCGTCATTCGGGAAAGGGTGATGTAATCCAGTCCGACCGTGATGAGATAATCCAAGCGTCTATCGAGTTGAATCAATATGTCTTCGGCGATTTTTCTTTCTCTGGGCGTGAGCTTTAATTTTTTTAAAAAATCACAGCATTCGCCCAACGTCATTCCCATGATTTCTGCGATGTTTCGGTTATCAATTTTCACGACGAGGGCCGTGGGATTGAGTCTGTCTCCGTTACATTCCGGGCAAGTAAACGGGGACGTGTATCGGCTGATGAAGACCCGAATCTGCATCTTGTATTTGTCTTCTTCAAGGAGCTTAAAGACTCCTTTAACGCCTTTGAATTTTTTAGACCCGTTCCAAACTAAATCCCTTTGCGCTTTTGGCAGTTCGCGATAGGCCAAATCTGCATCAATTCGAGATTCCTTACAAAATTCTAAAAGTTTTTTCTGCCATTTTTTCAAAGACGGTTTTGTAAAAGGATCAATCGCACCTTCCGAGAGTGCGAGGGCAGGATTTGGAATGACTAAATCTTCATCGACCTCGAGCGTATTTCCAAAGCCTTTGCACCTTGCGCACGCTCCTAAGGGGCTATTGAAAGAAAAGGCGTTGGACTGCTTTGGAAGTGACATCTCTTTGCATTGAGGGCATCGGACAAAGGTCGTAAAGGTATCGATTAGCTTTGTTTTTCTGTTCTCTTCCGAAAAAACAGCGCTCTCGTTTTTTCCAAGCGACATCGCCTGTCGTAAACTTTCCGAAAAGCGGGTGAGAGTCGATTCATCTTTTTTCAGCGTGATGCGATCGACAAGAATGAAGAGTTCTTTCGGTTTCTTAGGAGGCGCTTTTAAATAATCCTCCAACGCCAAAACTTCTCCGTCCGAGATAATCCGTGAATAGCCGCTTCTTAAATGTTCCTCGAGTGCACTCTGAACATCTTCCTTTTTCGTAGGAGGGGTGAACAGAAACGAAAGGACAACTGCTTTGCCTTCGTATTTTTTCAAAAGACTTTCGAAAATTTCTTCCTGGGAAAGCCGCTTTTTCGGAATATCGCAGCGGCTGCAGTACTCGACTCCGACTTTTTCATAAAGGAGTCTTAAGTGATCGGCAATTTCGGTGGTCGTCGCGACCGTGGCGCGCGAATTTCGAACAGGATTCACTTGCTCGAGTGCAATCGTCGGAGGGATATTTTGGATCTTCTCGACGAGTGGTGCTTTAAAACGCTCGAGAAATTGTCTCGCGTAGGTCGACAGAGATTGCATATAACGTCTCTGACCCTCTGCGTAGATAGTCTCGAACGCGAGAGAGGATTTGCCCGAACCTGAAGGCCCTGTGACGATAATGCGACGCCCTAAAGGAAGAATGAGATCCACGTCTTTGATATTATTTTGACGAACTCCCTTTAAGATCAGCTCTCTTTTAATTTCGGCCAAAGCGTTCTAGTCCTTTCCTACTCGCATCGGGTATAATCTAATGAATCCATATGCAAAAGGGAACACGATTAGTACTTGCTTTAATCCTTGCTTCAGCCGTCGGCTTGGGCTGTCTCGTCGCGCTCGTCATTGATACCGTCACCAATGTGCCGGATTTTACGGAGATGAGAAATAAAGTTACCGTTCCCATTAAACTTGCTAATAAGGAAAAATCCGAAAAAGAAATGGGACCGAAGGCAAAGGGCTGGGTTTCGATTAGCCAACTTTCAAATCACGTTCTCATGGCTGTGATCGCTTCTGAGGACACGAGTTTTTTCAGTCACAAAGGGGTTGATTACCACGAACTCAAAGAGGCGATCAAAAAAGATTGGGAAGAAAAAAAATGGGCGAGGGGCGGAAGTACGCTGACTCAACAGGTAGTTAAGAATGTGTACCTTGGCCGTCAGAAAACACTTTGGAGAAAATTTAAAGAATTTTTCTGGGCGGGCGAAATGGAAAAAGTTCTTTCCAAATCTGAGATTTTAAATTTTTACGTCAATATGGCGGAGTGGGCGCCGGGTCTCTATGGAATTCGAGACGCATCAGAACATTATTTTCATATCCATCCTTCTCAGATTACGGCAAAGCAGGCGGCATTTTTAGCGATGCTTTTGCCTTCTCCGATTAAATACCACTCGTATTATCAAAAAAAGCAGCTTTCTCCCTGGGCAACGAAGAGAGTTGGGCAGATTTTAAGAGTGATGAATCGAATGGGTTTTCTAGACGACGTCGCCTATCAAGAAGCCTTAGCTGAAAAACTATGGGGCGTGGCCGGCGGGATGAACTCTCAAGTTGCCGAGGACAATGTGCCTTCGGAAGAACCTGATGGAGAAATTCCCTCTCTTTTAAATCCACCTGTAGATAGACTCAAAGCGAAAGCTACCGAACAGGAAAAACTGATCAAAGGGGAAGAAAATCCCGCAATTTTGCCTGATGCAGAAAACGCTGAAGTAAAGCCAGAGGCCGGTTTACAGCCGGGTGAGCCGCTCACAATCCCCGAAACCTCTTCGGACGATTCCCCCACCGTCCCTGAAGCGAATTAATACGACAGTGGAGCGATGGCTAAGATTTTCCAGCCGGGAATAAACGAAGTCGTTTTGAACGAATCGATGAAGAGACTGAGTTTTGAAGATAAATCTTCCGCGTCGTCGCGGTCCGATCCAAAAAGAATTTCTCGAACCAACCCGCCTTTGTTTCTGGGATACTCGACGTAAGAATCTTCAGGAATTTTTGCAGCGGCTTTAGCTTCTTTCAATGCATCTTCAAATCCACCGAGTTGATCGACGAGTTTCGCGTTAAAAGCCTGGTTTCCTGTCATCACTCGGCCGTCGGCAACAGCGTCGAGTTGTTCAGGAGTCAGTTTACGTCTCTCTTGAACTGCTGTTCGGAACTGAGTGTGAATGTCGGTCAGCATGGATGTCAGAAGTGCCTTCTCTTCTGGTTTCATTTCTCTTAAGGGAGATCCGACGTCTTTGAATTTTCCAGCAGTAATATTAAATCGTGTCACTTTTGCCCAAGTGTAGAGCTTTTCAGTGTTTACGAATTCCATGATGACACCAATACTCGCAGTGAGGGTGCCTGGATTTGCATAGATTTTACGAGCGCCTAGGGCAGCGTAATATCCGCCGCTTGCCGCAAGGGATCCCATTGAGGCAATGACTGGCTTTTTAAGGTCGGTCTTTTTTAGAGCCTCAAAGATTTCTTGGGAAGGAGCAACGACTCCTCCGGGAGAGTTGATTCGCAAAACAATCGCTTTGACATTTTCTCGTTCAGTCAATTCTTCGAGTTCGCGAGTGAGACTCGACGAGGACATAATAATCCCCGTCAAATCTACAACTGCAATATGTGCTTTGCTTTTAGAGCTTTTCGAAAAGAAACGATTCGAAACGAGCTGAAAAGTAAAGGTCGCCACGACAATACAGAAACAAATTGTCAGTATTGCCGCGGCGAACCTAAATATTACTTTCATTTGTCGTCGTCTGAACCTTTGGTGTCAGAAGACTTTGCAGCTTCTTTGAGCTTCTGAGCGGTTGCTTCATCCATCAAGTCTGCAAAACTTGTTTTCGAGCTACTCGATTGTTTTGCATATTGGCGGATGTTTTCGCGCTCTTCAGCTTTATTCATCGCACGAATGGACAATGAAAGTTTGTGTTCTTTCATATCGACTGCCGTAATCATGCACTCGATTTCAGTCCCTTCAGCGACCGTTTTAAGTTTATCTTTGGGTTTGCCTTCGCCTTCAAGTTCGGAAACATGGAGTAAACCTTCCACTCCAGGTTCGACTTCGAGGAACAAGCCAAAGTCTGCGATCTTTGTGACCTTACCTTTGACTTTTGTTCCAGCGGGATACTTCTCAGCAACCACTCTCCAAGGATCATCACCCAATTGTTTAATCCCTAAGCTGAATTTTTCAGCCGCTTTATCAATGGAAAGAACCACGCATTCGAGTTCTTCTCCCTTTTTAAAGTGGGTGTTTGGATCAATCGGTTTGTTATCCCAAGTGACGTCACTGACATGCACGAGCCCGTCAATTCCTTCTGGCACTCCGACGAACACACCAAAGTCTGTTGTATTTTTAACAACGCCTTTGATTTTGCTTCCGACAGGATATTTTTCAGCAATGAGATCCCATGGATTAGGTTCAATTTGCTTCATGCCGAGCGAAATACGTCGGTTACCGGTATCGATATCCAAGACAATCGCTTCAACCACATCGCCTTCGTTTAAAATCTTAGACGGGTGTTTCACTCTTTGTGTCCAGGACATTTCAGAAACGTGGATCAGACCTTCAACGCCAGATTCCAGCTCAATAAATGCGCCGTAATCCGTTAAGCTGACCACTTTTCCTTTAACGCGTAAGCCAACATTGTATCGGGCTTCAACAGTATCCCAAGGATCGGATTGCAATTGTTTGTAACCCAAGGAGACGCGTTCTTTTTCTTCGTCATATTTGAGAACTTGAACTTTAATCGTTTCACCGACTTTGAAGATTTCGTTAGGATGCTTGATGCGTCCCCAAGACATATCCGTGATATGCAAGAGTCCATCGAGTCCGCCGAGATCGATAAAGGCGCCGTATTCGGTCAAGTTCTTAATATTTCCGTCAACAACCATACCCTCTTGAATATTCGAGAGAGTTTGTTCTTTCATGCGGGCTCTTTCTTCCATTAAGAGCATGCGGCGGGAAAGAACGATATTGCCACGTTTTTTATTGAACTTGATGATTTTAAATTTGTAAGTCTTGCCAAGAAACTGGTCGAGATTCTTAGTCGGACGAATATCCACTTGTGAACCGGGAAGGAATGCCTTTACTCCGATATCCACAGACAATCCACCTTTGACTTTAGAAACGACGGTTCCTTCAACGAGTTCGTCTTTTTCGCAAGCTTCGCTGATTTCATCCCAAGCGCGTAAAACGTCCGCTTTTTCTTTGGACAGAATCAAACGACCGTCGTCATCTTCGACGCGTTCGATGTAGACCAAAATATGGTCTCCGGCGCCCACAATGAGTTCGCCTTTATTATCAAAAAATTCTTGCGCGGGAACAGCGCCTTCGGATTTGTACCCGATATCAATTGTCACGAAATCGCGGTTCGCGTTTACGACCACCCCTTCGACGACTTCACCTTCTTGGAACTTAGCTCCCTTGCTACTTTCATCCAAGAGCTGGGAAAAAGTTTTTCCGCCTTCTTGAAGTTTTTCTCCTTGTTCTTCCAGATCACGATCATCACTTGGAAGTTCCGGAAGCTCGCTAATTGCGAAAGTCTTACGCTTGGGTATCACTAGTTTTCCTTTGGAATCAGGGTTATGGTTACGTTGAGATCTTTGGGAAAGTTCTCCTACAGCAGGGTTATCAAACGACATTCAATGGGTTCTCCGTTTCTCGTAGTTGCCACTCCGGCTTCTACCTTTTTTCTTAAAATCGGGGGTCGTTAAGGGGCTTCAGACTACTCCGGAGCCACTCTTATCGAGTAAAGTCCTTTTTTTAAGAGAACCTCTTTTCCTATGATCTGGCAAATGTGTCAAGTGGCAAACGTCTAGGATTATTAGGCGTTTAGCTCCGGATTCGGGGTGCAAATTCAAAAGCGATCACAACCGCAAATTCCAAGACCGTTTTTCGGATTTTTAGGGATGAATTTCGTCTATTAGGACGCCTACTTATGCTCAAAAGCAAAAGCTCGTCTTTTGCAGGGAAGACTTGCATGAAATTAAACGTTCTTAAAGGGGTCATTGGAGTTCTTACCATGCTCATGCTGGGGGCCTGTGGTGCTCGAGGAGAGAATGATTATCCTATCCTTTTGAAACTGGAAATGCCTCAAAGTCTCGCGAGGACGGAACAACGCCGAGAAAAATTCATGCAAATGGCGGATTTTTTAAAGGTCACGGTGGAGACAAAGGAAGGGGTTCATTTCGAACAGCTCTATAGCAAACTGCACTGGGAGAAAATCACGATGCCCCCGTTTCATTTTCCAAAGACCGAAAGCGATACGGCGCGGTTCAAAGTGGAAATTCTGGCGAAGAATCTCCAGGGACTCAGTAAGGGCGAGGCCGTTTTAAGAGGCGAGGGGACTTTATCGGCTCAGAAGATGAGACGAAAGGATCCCAATGACGTCGTAATCAAACTCTCTCTGCTGGTTCGGCCCGAAACCTGGGACTAGTTCTGAGGAATTAATATCTTCTGCGCGTCTGTGCCGAGTTCCTCAAAGTGGTGACGCTCTACAAACTCGAAATACCAAAATCCGTGGATGAACTGGGTTGCGGCTTGGGAGATTTGAGAATCAGGGGAGCCGTGAATGACCATGTTGAGTTTCGAAATTTTTCCCATTTGGTCCTTGAGATCGGGTCTCGTTCCGGCCAAATCTTGATAATAGGATGGGGAAGGCGTTCGAAAGGGTACTTGAGAACGTTGGATTTGTTCTAGCGTTGTGCTGAGATCCTTACTTCCAAATGCGATGTGATCGAACCCCGCGCCATGATGACCTTCAATAAATTTTGCGAGATCCGAGTCAGGTGAATCCGGTTCATTGAGAACGATATGAAAATTACGGTATTTCAAAAAAACTTTATGCGGGGTGGAATTATTATAGTTTTTCTTTTCCATTCCCAGAACGCTCGTTAAAAAATCTTCGTAAGTTTTGAGATGTCCGCTCGGGACAACGATCGAGAAGTGATCAAAGTGGGTGAGACCGAAACCTGGGAAAGACTCTCGGAGGGCAAACTCAAACCCCTCTGAGAAGAGCGAACCTTCGCGTGAAAGGAATTGAATTTGCGTGGAGCCAATGCCCCGAACCGACGCGGTTGTGACCGAGCCAGAATCTTTTTGAACTGTCTTGGGAGAAACGACGGCAATTGCTCCTCTGGCCTGGGCCCACTCTAACGCCGACACGCAGTCGTTGGTTTTCAAAGTGACTGCAAACACTCCGTCCCCGTGATCCCGTACGAATTGAGAGAGAGGATCATTGGGATCATTGCTCTGACTCAGGATGATAAAAATATCATTTTGTCCCAGGAGTTTTGACTGGAGCGAACGCTCTGCAAGCGTTCTTGTCTTTAACGTCTTGAAACCCAAACGGTGAAAGAGGGGTTCAGTCACGGATAAGTCGCGCGTGGCGAATTCAATATGATCGACGGCTTGGAGTTCAAAAATTTGATTCATTTGAAGCCGAACTAGAACTCATCCCCCTAAGATTTGTCAAATTTACGTCGAAAAAATGAGAAAGATCATTGTGAAGATTGTTCCATTTTTGCTTCATCTTTAGAGCATACAAGTAGTCTAACCTAAAGAGGTTAGTGAACCCGCGTCGCTTGAGGAACGTATTCGCATCTTTTTGAAAATACTTTCAATCGTGGTCCCTTCTCTCGCATTCGGCTACGGGGAAATTATGTACGACATCAATCAGGTCGTCTTAAGGGCTGCAGCGCAAAAGGATAACACGGTCACAAATTATATTGGCGTTGGAAGAACCTGGGTGACCTCAGCGAATCAATATCAAGGTCTTGTCGCTTCTTACAATAAAGCTTCGGGCGGACAGGAGAGCGCATTTAATCTGACTTCGTCGGTTCCCGGACGGTTACTTTTCGATTTTGCGGGATCGGGTGGCGATAATTTGTGCAATGCGATTACGTACGCCAATAACGGTTTCATTACCGCTTGTCGGAGCATGGAGGCAAATGGCTATTACGATATCTACCTCGCAAAGTTTGATAACAACGGAGTGATGGATTCCACTTTTGGAACAGGTGGGATCATCAAAACATCGCTCGGAGGAGACTCCACCAAAGGACACGCGTTTGTTCGCGGAATTGTCTATGATTCGGTGACAGGTACCGGAGGTCACAATGGAACGGTTGTGATTACAGGGGCAATTGGAAAATATTCCCCGGGCGTCTTTCATCCTTTCGTCGCAGCCTTTGATCAACAAACGGGTGCGCAGTACGGAAGTACCACAACACTTTCCGGAATTAACGGAACCGCCGTGGGAATTGCTTTCGATAGTGGAAATTCCAAATACTACACGGCAAGTACGGACACGACCGCAAATCATAATTTCTACGTCCATCAGTTTAACACTTCCTTAGCGGCCGCGAGTTCTCCTTGGGGAACAGCGGTGGATTTCACTACTGCGATTTCTGGAGGGGCGGCGGATTCAGTTCCTGCTGCGATCGCAGTGATCGGGACAAAAGTTTTCACAGTGGGCGCCAATCGAGTGAACTCGTCTTCGACTTGGAGATGTGCTGTCACCTCTCATGAAACTTCCAATGGAAATTTGAATACGGCTTTCGGAACTGTGAATTCTCCACTCACAGGAGGAACCGGGAACGTCGGAATCACACTTTTTACTTCGGATGTTACAAAAGATTGTATGTTAAATTCTCTTGCGACTCCTCCCTCCGGCACGATCATCAATACGGTAGGCACAATCTACAATGGAACCAATTACGATTACCTCGCCGCAGAGATGGACGACGTCGGTGCGATGGTGAGCGGCTTCGGAACCAATGGACTCCAAATTCAAGCAGGGGGGAGTGCGGACGATGTCTTAAGTTTCGGCCTTTATTTAAACGGATTGACGTCGAGTTTTTATGCGATTGGAAGAGCGCAAAACGCGAATTATATCAATGGAGCTGCGACCGCAAAAGTCACGACGGCTTCAGGAGCGTTTACGTCTGTCACAAATAACAGCTGGGCAGCTACGACAACAGTGGGGGCCCCGTCGGCGCGAAGCGGTTTTCTCAGCCAGTGGACTGGGAGTACGCTTGTCGTTTGGGGCGGTGGTGTCAACACGGGCGGAAAATATGATCCTGTTGCCGATAGTTGGACAAACCTCGCAACATTGGGGGCGCTTACAGGAAGAAGTTCTACGTATTCCGCGTGGACGGGACAAAAGTTTGTGGTTTGGGGGGGGACCGGTTACCCAAATACCGGCGCAATGTACGATCCGAGTGCGAACACTTGGTCCACCATGGCGACATTAGGGGCTCCTTCTGGAAGAAAACAAAGCAGTTTCGGAAATATCTACTCTTGGTCTCCGTGGTCTGGAACCTATATCGTTTTTTGGGGTGGTTATAACGGAAGTTATTTGAACTCGGGTGGCATTTTTGATCCTGTGAATAACTCGTGGTCGACGATGGCGACTTTGAATGCACCCTCCACTCGAGATACTTATGATTCAACGTGGACGGGAACGAAGTACCTTGTTTTTGGAGGGACTGGCGGCGCGGCCTTGAACACCGGAGGAAGTTATGACCCCGCGACGAACACTTGGACCGCGATGACTACCCTCAATGCGCCTGCGGGTCGATATTACGTTTCCTCCGCTTGGGGAAGTCCAAGATGGTTTATTTGGGGGGGGAATTTTGTCGTGAACACGGGAGCGTTTTACGATTCTACAAATGACTCGTGGACAACCTTAACGACATTGGGCGCTCCGACTCCTCGACGATCGGGCAGAGGAATTTGGACCGGTTCGAAATTTATCGTTTGGGCCGGGTACAATGGAAGTGCTTACGTAAATACCGGTGGAATTTATGATTATGCCACGGGAAGCTGGAGTTCGATGGCGACAACGAACGCACCTGCGATTCGAGATCTACCGCACGTCTACTGGACGGGAAATAAAATGCTAATTTGGGGAATGGAATCGTCTTCCGTGAATACGGGAGGACTCTACACGCCATGAGACTTTTTGAAGTTCAGCGCTTACTTTTGAGGTGACGATACATTGCAGAAGAGATTTTTTTGTTCTTATTTTTTTCCGCACTTTGCGCCGCTTTATCGGCTTTTCGCGCGTGAAATTGGGTTTCTTTTAAAAGCTTGTCGTAGCTTTCATAGCGTTCTTTGGAAAGCGTCCCGTTACCCAGCGCTTCTAGTATCGAACACGAGGGTTCGGTCTTGTGCTGGCAATCGGAAAAGCGGCATTGAGTCGTTAGTTCCGCGATGTCTTCAAACGCGTTCAAGAGCCCTTCCTCTCCTTCCCAGATTTGCAATTCGCGCATTCCGGGAGTGTCGATAAGAAGGCCTCCTTGAGGTAATTTTATGAGGCGGCGGGCGGTAGTCGTATGTCGACCCTTTCCGTCTTCTTCGCGGATCTCTCCGGTTGCTTGCAACGCTTGTCCCACAAGCCAATTGACCAAGGTGGATTTTCCGACACCCGACGATCCTAGAAGTACACCCGTTTTCCCTTGAGTGAGAATCGTTTCGAAAATTTCTAACCCCTCGCCCGAAATGGAACTCACAGCCTCGACTTGAATTCCATTGCAAACGCTCGAAACCGCGTCCAGTTGAGATTCTGTTTCCGAACACAAATCCGATTTTGTGAGAATGACGACAGGGGTCGCACCACTGTCCCAAATGAGAGTGAGGTAACGTTCGATGCGGCGCAAGTTGAGTTCTTCGTTGAGTGAGGTGACTAAAAAAGCAAAATCAATATTGCATGCAACGACCTGTTCTTGCATGACTTCGCCTGGAACTTTTCGAGAAAATTTTGATTGTCGCGGCAGGACGCTGACGACCGTTGCTCTTCCTTCAGAATATCTCGGGCGGATTTTTACCCAATCTCCCACCGCAGGAAGATTTCCGCCTTCTTGTGTAATTTGATGCCATTTGCCAGCGAGTTCTCCCCAGAGATCTCCCTTTTCAGTCGAGACACGGTAATGGCCTTTTTGTTCCTCAATCACGCGAGCAGGTAGGGTGCCGTGTTCTTCAATTTTTCGCCACTCTTTTTCAAAAAAGGGTGACCATCCTAAAGAGTCTAGAAAATCCATTTTGCTAGCCTAGCACAGTTTAAAAAAAGTGTAGATTAGAGGAGCGAAAACTTTTTAATCCCTTGAGGTTCTTAAAAAATTCCTTATAGTTATCCCTAATTAAAAAGGAGCCGCCCGGATGTCTGTTTCAAAACCAAATGCCGCGAAAAATGCCGATAGCCAATTCATTTGGATGGATGGAAAACTGATCCCCTACGCGGAAGCGACGGTTCATGTCCTTTCGCATAGTCTGCATTATGGCGGAGCCGCTTTTGAAGGCATTCGCGCTTATCATACCACCGACGGTCGGACGGCGATTTTTCGCGCGAAGGAACATTTTGAACGGTTTAATCAGTCGATTCGCTCTCTAAATTACAACGCTGTTTTTTCCGTTTCCGATCTGATGTCGGCCGCGAGTGAAGTCGTTAAAGCCAATGGTTTTAAAGAGTGTTACATCCGTCCTGTAGCGTATTTGGATGATACCTTTCGCGGACTCAAATTACCGGCTCGGGTGGACGCTCGAATTGCAATCGCTGTCTGGAGTTGGGGAAAATATCTGGGTGAAGAAGGTCTGGCGAATGGTATTCGGATTATGACGTCTACGTTTCGACGTCCTGATATTGCTTCGAGCATGACTTGGTCAAAACTTTCCGGAAACTATCTCACGTCTGTGCAAGCTCGCTGGGAAGCGACGCAAAATGGATTTGATGAAGCGCTCCTCTTGGATCCTCAAGGGTTTGTTGCAGAAGGCTCTGGAGAAAACCTTTTTGTCGTGAGAGACGGCATTCTGTACACGCCGACAACGGGTTACATTTTACCTGGCATCACTCGAAGTAGTATTCTTGAAATAGCCAGCTCATTGGGATTAACGGTTCACGAGTCTCATATCACGCGCAACCAAGTTTACCTTGCGGATGAAGTGTTTTTTACCGGAACTGCGGCTGAAATTACTCCGATCCGTGAGGTCGACAGACATCCGATCGGTACCGGAAAACCCGGACCTATCACAAAGAAACTTTCCGAAGCTTTTTTCAATTGCCTGAAGGGCGATAATAAAAAATTCGAGAAATGGCTGACTTACGTCTAAGCGTTTTAATGAATTTGTAGTGACATCAAATCTGGCCGTAAATGTCGCGTTCGCTCAATCGATTTTTCCAGTCGCCACTCTTCAACATCTTGATGGTTCCCATTCAGTAAAACTTCAGGAACGGCTAACCCGCGAAATTCTTTAGGGCGAGTGTACTGAGGGTATTCGAGTAAAATTTGATTTGAGTTTGGATCTCGGAGTGAAAAAGATTCTTTCTCCGGAGCGGCGTCATATCCCAAGACTCCATGAACCTTTCTCACGAGAGCGTCCGCAAAAGCGATTGCGGGGATTTCTCCACCGGTCATCACAAAGTCTCCTAATGAAATTTGGCAATCGACCCAGTGATTTACAAAGCGTTCGTCGATGCCCTCATAATGGCCACAAATCAGCACTAAGTGTTTGTGAATTAAGTTAGAAGAAAATTTTGAAATGAGTTTTTCCTCTAATTTTTGTCCGGCCGGCGAGAAGTAAATGGTATAAACATTTTCACGGCCGTATTTTTCGTAGAGAGATTCGACAGCCTTGACGAGGGGTTCAATCTTCAAAACCATCCCACCGCCTCCACCGTAAGCAGTATCATCGACGCGCTTGTGAGAATCTGTAGCGAAATCTCTCAGTTGAAGGGCTTCAAAACTAAAAAGTTGGTTTTTAAGACCTCGCCCCAAAATCGAAGTACGGAACCAGACTTCAATTGTTTCAGGGAAAAGTGTTATAAAATGAAAGTGCAGTTTAGAATCATTCATTTTCATCCTCAGAGCTATCAGCTGAAACTTCAGCGAAATCGCTTAAATTCTTCAGCCAGATTTTACCGTTTGGGATGTCGACTCGTTCGATGTAGCGTTTAACTGCCGGAATGGAAAACTCACCTGAAACTGTTCTAAACCACCACCGGTCTTGTTGGAAGTGATTTGTTGCTCCTACCGGCTCACTATAAAGGTAAGTCCCGAAAAGCTCTTTGGTTTCCGAAGAATATGCGGGTAGCCCCACTAGGTCCGCTTCGTAGTATTCTTTTTCAGGGGGCGCAGGGAGTGCACCTCTTTCAGCGAAAAGAGAGGATTGAATGAGTTTTTGGGCTTCTTCGGGAGTCGTAATTTCAGCGACTTGAACTTTCCATCCCGAAGGCATCCAAGAGGCTTCAAGGATCGAATAGGCCTTTGCAGATTTTTCAGAACTTCCAATGTAAATTGATTTTAGAAAGGGGAGAGAGGAATCTTTTTCGGAAGCAATTTGGACAACAAAAGCCCCTTTGATTCCATGAATTCGAGTGATCGTGCCTAAGTTTAACAACTTTACTTCTGAACTATTAGGCAAAACTTACTCAAGAATTTCGAGCACCGATCGTTTTCGGAGCTTGGTAGAGACGGCCGCTAAAATCGTTCTCAACGAACGAGCCGTACGGCCTTCCTTTCCAATAATCTTGCCCAAGTCTTCTTTTGCGACCTTGAGTTCGATAACGGTGGTTTGTTCCCCAACCACTTCAGCCACGTTAACCTGATCGGGAAAATCCACCAGTGCCTTCGCCATGATTTCAATCAGGTGAGTCAGCTCTTCGGTGGATGCAGTTCCCGGTTTTGACATGTTTTAGGCTTCCTTTGATTTTGTAGAAGTCTTCGCTTTCGGTTTTGCAGCCTTAGGCTTGTCACTGACAGTGGCAGATGCCGTTTGGTTTTGCTCGACCGGAGCCGCGAGACCCCATTGTTTACGCAAAATCTTTACTTTGGAAGCAACGCTGTCAGACATCTGAGCGCCACAACCGAGCCAGTATTCCAAGCGAGGTCTTTCGACCGTGAGAGTAGAATCTCCTTTGCGAGGATCTAAAGTTCCAATGTTTTCAATAAAACGCCCATCACGAGGGGCACGGTGATCTTGGACCACAATTCGGTAAAAGGGTCTTTTCTTTGTTCCATGTCTTGCGAAACGAATAACAGTAGCCATCTTCTTAATTAGCCTCCACAGCTTTTAAACATCAAAGGTAACACTTTTGTTACCATACTAATCAAAACCTCTACCACATCCTTGGACGTTTGCCCATAGGGGTTTTTGTAAGTCGAGTCATCATCTTACGAGCTTCTAGAAACTGCTTGAGCAAGCGGTTAATGTCTTCGACTTTTGTTCCAGACCCTTTAGCAATTCTTTTCCGCCGAGATCCATCAATGACGGCGTAGTCGACTCGCTCTTGAGGCGTCATCGATTGGATAATCGCCTCGATCTTACGGAGCTCCGTATCGGGCGGGGTCATGTGCTCGAATTGTTTAGACATTTGTCCCATGCCGGGCAGAAACTTCAAAAGATTTTCAAAGGAGCCCATCTTTTTAATTTGCTGCAAATGAGTATAGAAATCGGCAAGTGTGAAATCGTTCTTTTTGACCTTTTTCGCAAGTTTTAACGTTTGCTCATGGTCCAAAGTATCGTTGGCTTTTTCAGCCAAAGAAAGCAGATCTCCCATGTCCAAAATCCGAGATGCCATTCGATCGGGATGAAAAACTTCGAAATCTGTCGGCTTTTCGCCTGTCCCAATGAACTTAATCGGACAGCCGGTCACTGCCCTCACGGAAAGCGCAGCACCGCCGCGAGCATCGCCATCCATTTTGGTAAGAATCACACCTGTCAGTTGAACTCGTTCTTGGAAAGAATTTGCGATTTTAACTGCATCTTGTCCGGTCATTGAATCCACGACCAAAATTGTTTCGACCGGTTCAAAAACGTTGGAAAGCTCTGAAAGTTCTTCCATCATCTCGGAATCGACATGCAAACGACCGGCGGTATCGATCAGAAGCACTTCTGCATTTTTTCGAATTGCATCTTCTTTTGCAAGAATGGCTCTCTCGCGAGCGGAAAGAACCTCTGCTTCAAAATGGTCGATATTGCGGGCCTGGAGCTGAGTTCTCAGCTGTTCAATCGCTGCAGGACGGTACACGTCGACGGATGCGACCAGAATACTCTTCTTGAGCGACTCTTTGATATAGCGCGCGAGTTTGACCGTGGTTGTCGTCTTTCCACTCCCTTGAAGGCCCACGACCATGATCACGGCGGGAGGACGCACTCTAAAATTCAAAGCGGACTGCTTGCCACCCATCATGTGTGCGAGTTCTTCGTACACGATGCGAATAAAGTGTTGCTCAGGGGTGATACTTTTCTGGACTTGCGAACCCAGCGCTTTTCCCCGGACCGATTCGACGAAGTCTTTGACGACCTTTACGTTGACGTCGGCTTCGAGAAGATTGGTTCGCAACTGGCGACAAACCTCGTCGAGGACTTCTTCAGTGAGGCGGTTCTTTCCGCTGATGGTTCTTAACGTTTCTAATAGTTTATCTGTAAGTGATTCAAACATGGGGGGAAAGTAAACGCTTCTGGTGGAAACGGCAAAAAAAAAGGGGTAATTCTTTTGCAAGAATTACCCCTACATGGGTTGGGGGTTTTTACGTCTTTGGGACGTAAACTTTTAAAAATCTTTCAGCCACACATCGTGTCAATGGGCCGGTTTGTACTGCACTTCGTTACTAAACTGCAAGCATAAAATAGCACTCTGGGTTAAATAAAATTTGGAGCTTTGGAAGGGCTTGAATTTAATCAGCAAATTTTAGGAGGAAATTTGCGGATTGTGGGAATTCTAAGCTTTGTGGAAAGGTTTTTAACGCAGAAAGTGAAAACCTGCGTCAACCTGCCGTGACGGAAATCTCGTCTATTAAGAAGCTTGGGGCCTCTTCACCACTATCGATGACCTCGGTCTCGATGGAAATGGCTTTTAAATCCTTTCCAAGAGCTTGGTAGACATTCCCTGAGATCAAGGTTTCTTTCGGAGAAAAAGCGAAACTTCCATCGACCCACCATTCAGCCCCCTTCGCAACACCAGAAAAGTCTCCGGTAATAGGGTCGGCTTGGCCTGAATAACGATGCACAATGAGTAGACCCGGTTGGTGTTTTGTTTTTGCAACGATATCCTTTAAGGCCTCTTTTCCCTTTTCGACTGAAAGGCAGTGGCTGCTCACCGAAGGGAGGGCTGAGGGCGCGCCCACCGCATGTCCCGTACTCACTTGTTGCGTGGATTTTGCGGAGTAATGGTCGAAGAAAAAGTTTTTTAAAACCCCGTTTTCGATTGCCATCAGATTACGTGTGGGCGTTCCTTCGCGATCAAAGGTCGCAAAACCGCGTCGGTCAATTTGCCAAGGGAGATCTTGAATTGTGAGCGCCTCATTTAAAACTTTTTGATTGAGGTCGTTCAAATTCCAACGACTTGTTTTTTCTGCGAGGTTTCTTCCGCTAAAATGATAAGCGACGGTAGAAATTAAAATATCTAAAACCGCTCGTGGCGTAAATAAAACAAGGCCTTTGTAACTCTGTCCATGCCCCTGTTTTAGAGATCTGACCAATTCGTTTTTAAACTTTTGAGTGGACGAAATAATTTTTTCGCCAATGAGATTTTTGTCTCGGGTGAATTCGCTGAAGTAATCAAAACTTGTGAGAACGTCTTCCTCCTTCGCCATTCCCATCAAGCTCCAACTAAAAGCGCAATCCATCTCTAGCTGATGTGTCCCGAAGGAGTTTGTGACGAGGAAAAGATGACTGCTATTATCCACCGAGCCTTCATTTACTTTCATTCGTTTGTCTTGCGTGGATTCTTTATAGAGAAGCTTAATAAATTCCTTTTGTGTTTGAAGTGAAAGGCCCATGAGCGATTCATTTAACGTCGTTTTAGGTGCGTTGCTTGGAACATTGGGGGCTGCAAAAATTCCATAACTCGGATTGTCGGGAGAAAATCCTCCGATTTCGACTGCGCGGAGAGCAACTTCTTTCAGTTCCGCGGGGTCGGTCGTATTGCATGAGGCAAATCCTTGTTTGTTTCCTCGCATGACTCGGACTCCAAACTGAAAGCCGGAGTCGCTGCTCGCCATGTGGTATTCCTGCTTTTCCATGGAAATTTTTGTGCTCTGTCCGTAGGAAGCTGCGACTTCCGCCGAATCCGCACCGGCTTTTTTTGCAAATTCGAGAAGTTTTGCTGCTGACTCTTCTAAAATGCGTTTTTCTTTTTTAAACGATTCGCTCATTCTTGCACCCCTCCGATTTTTGCTTTGCATCGAATATAAGGTCCACCCGCGTCGACTTTCGCAGGTTGGCCTTTTCCACAGTATCCGGACCCTAAATCTAGATGAAACTCTTTTGATACGGCATCTACCGTCGATAAAACGTCGAAAGCCTGGCCGGAGAGGGTCGCGCCACGAAAGAGATTTTTCTTTTTTCCTTTTTCAATCCGAGTGACTTTTTGGGCTCCAAACATAAATTCTCCGGTGGAGTCCGCTTGTCCACCGAGAGCTCCTTCGACAAGGTACCCGTCTTCGGTGGTTGAAATCATATTCTCTAAAGTGTCGTTTCCGGGGGCAACGTAAGTATTGCGCATTCGAATCAGCGGCTCATCTGAATAAAGCCAGGCGCGTGCATTGCCGGTGGGTGCAACCCCAAAAATTGCAGCGGATTCACGATTATGGAGATACGAATTTAAAAGACCATCTTTGATAATGAGCGTCGTTTGAGTCGGAACGCCTTCATCATCCACTAAAAGATCGCCTCCGCCATTTGCGTAATGAGGCACGATCCCGCCGTCGCATAATGTGACAAGGGGGCTCGCAACTTTTTGTCCGATTTTGTCTTTTGCAACACTTCCGGACAAAACGAAATCCGCTTCGACGGTGTGGCCAATCGCTTCGTGAGAAAGAAGACCGACGATCGCAGGAGAGAGAATCAGTGTGGACACTCCGCCTGGCATTTTTGGGGCGCGCAAAAGGTCGACCGCAAGCTCAGCAGTTTGGTTTGTCATGGACTCAATACTTTTTTCTTGAAAAAGACAGGACCAAGCTCCGGTTTTTCCGGAAGAGGCATAACCTTCGGCCATCTCGCCATTGTGAGAAGCGACCGCGCTGAATTTGATTTCACTTCTTGCTAGGAGACTCAAAGCGTCCGCGCCATCGGACGTAATAATATGTTTATCCTCAAAAATTTCATTGTATCCGCAACTCGCAGTTTGGATGGTTCCGGAATGTTTCCGAGTCGCTTCTTCCGCCTGGAGGACAATGCCGAGTTTATCTTTGAGAGACATTCCTTCTAATTCTTTATATCCGTCCAGAATAAATTCTCCTCGCGCTAGCGAAGTGCTAGGAAGAGAGGAAAGCTTTGATTTTTTGAGTTGGCTCAACGAAGTCGCGCACTCAATCGCTGATTTAAGCGTTTTTGCGAGTGAATATTCCGAAAAATCTGATGTCGAAGAAAATCCCCAGGCTCCGTCTACGAGCACTCGAAATCCGACTCCTACCGTTAACGAAGCTTTTGTTTGTTTCACAAGCCCTTTTTGAACAGAAACGGAGTGCGTTCTTCTTTTGTGAAATCGAGCTTCGGTAAAAACTGGGGAAGATGAAACAAGCTTCCGTAGAATATCTTGTGTATCTTTCATACAGAATCCTCCTTGAGATTAAGAAAATAATTTGAAACCCAGCTGTCGATCCAGCTTCCAGTGACCAGAGTCAGTAAAAAATCAATGATAAACGACAGACCCACTTGAAGATTCTCAGAACTCAAGTGGCGATTTAAATTGTCCGTGAGCCATTTTGAGAGGGCGAAGGTCAACAGTCCGACGACTAGAATTCCGATAACCGTTAGAATTGACAAAAGTAGGTTTTTTTTCGCGAATTGGGTCGAACGAAACAAGTAGACTGAAAAAGGCGCTTTCGGCTCGGTCACAATCACAAACGGCACAAATAAATAGATGGCCATAAAATAGACCACAGGAATCACAAAGGCGCAAAAACCTAAAACATAAATCAATCCCAAAACAAGCGAACACAAGACCAAAGATTTAAGATGAGGTCGGACGGCCTCAAATGCGCTAGGAATAGAGGGCTTTTTCCCCGCGCGAATATCTCGGACAACAAAAAATGTGAGGGCACTCGAAAGCGTTGTAGTAATCACATAAGGAGGAAAAAAAAATGCAATGAGCAAAGCCGGATTGGTTTGACTGTAGCGAGGCTCGAGAATGCTTTCAAGAAGGCTTAATACTCCTTGAACCGACTGCACTGAAATAAATACTAAGGGGTAACTAAAAAAAGGAACGAGCGTTTGACTCAGTTTTGGGGCATTGCGCATTCACTTCAATTTACTCTGTCTACGATCAAAAGTATACTCTGCTGATGAGTCTGACCCATCCACGTCCTTCACAAAAAACTCGAGTTCTCCATACACGGGGAAGCGACAGAAAAATCGGCCATGAACACATGGAGAAGATGGGAATCCCTGTTGCTGACACGATGCCAGGATTTTTTTATCGATTTTGGCAGAGCGTATTTGATTTCAAAAGCACGAGACGCTTGGAGCGCTTAGGGCTTTCAGTCGGAAAGTATTTAATTGATCCTTGGCTTATCAATCGTCTTTTCAGTAACCTTCCGCCCTATGTTCGAGAACGCGTTGAGGGAATGTGCGATGTTTCTGGTGCGAAGTTCGAAGAGCTCGCAACTTCTCTCGTGCTTCCAGATCTCTTGCCGTTGCTTCAGGCCTATGCCGGCAGAATCGGACAGGTTCGGATGGTAGATGTGCGAATGCCTGAAGGACTTGGGTGTTCGAGTTTCCTTGCCAAAGGAAATCAGTTTCTGCAGGGGCGTAATTTGGATTTTCCAGGTGTTGCTTATTGGGATCGCTATCCCGTGATTCAGATGATCGAACCTCCAGATGGAATGAAGTACATTGGGTTTACAACGGCCGGCGCTCCGATTGGGGGGATTACAGGAATCAACGAAGCTCAAATTTCGGTCGCACTTCATCAGCATTATGCTCTCGAGACGAATTTAAGAGGTGGGCTTCCTTTTATTTGTGGAGAAGAAATTCTAAAAAAGGCGAAGACGCTTGAAGACGCGGTAAAAATTTTACAAAGTTACCGCTTTGCAAATTCCTGGGCTTTCGTCATCGCGGACGGCAAGACGCAAGACGGTTTTCTTTTTGAATCTAATCCAAAGAAAAACAAGATTTTGTGGCTTTCTGAAAGGAATCCGATTGCTCACTCAAACCATTTTCAGCTTCTTTCTGATACGACTCAGGAATATGCAATGACGACTCGAATGAACTGGGACAATTATTGCCGAAAAACACGTTTAGAGAATTTGACGCGTGAAAAGGGTAACGCCTTGGATTTCAAATCTGCGGTTACGATTATTAGCGATCATTACGACCTTTATTGGGGAGAAGAGAAGATCATCAACCGCACGGTTTCTCAGGTTTACAATATTCAAAGTCTTGTTTGGGATTTAGGAAATATGAAAGTCTTTTTTGCTGAGGGGGACGCCCCTGTTCACTTAAGAAAATACGTCGAATTTGACCTCGGGGAGATCTTTTCGGGGAAGGAAGGACGGACCGGACAAGAGTTGCCTGCCTTTCGTTTTAAGAATGAGAATCAGTTCAAAGCGAAAGAAGCTTACATTTTAAGTTTTGTTTCGGCATTTGATGGCAACTATCACGATGCCGAAAAAGAATTAGAAAGATGCCTGGAGTTAGATTTCTGTCCTGAGGCTGCTTTTGTTGCCGGCGTTGTGAGCTTAAAAAATGGAAAAGAGAAAACCGGATTGGAGCTCTTTCAAAAAGCTCGAAAAGCCATTGAAGATAAGGCGAAAGAAAAAAACAAAACCGATTTCCCACCCGAATACTTTGAAAGCCTTATTTTTGAAGCCCGAGCGCTCGACCTTTTGGGTCGGAGAAAAGAAGCGAAAGCGGCATATGCTCATCTTGCAAACCATCCCAAACTTTTAGATTCGAATTTAAGAAAAATCGCAAAAAAAGCCGGTCCATACCAGAGAGCAAAATTAGACCAAATTTTGATGCCGTACTCGAGTTTTATCCCATTTCATTGAGAAACTTTGTTTTTCTTGCAAAGAAAAGAATCTAAGGCAACTTTTCCGCCTCCCGAAAAAATAAACCAAAATAGAAGTACGATGTAGAGATATTCCGACATCCCAAATAAGTCTGAAACACTTTTGAGATCCTCACTCTTCGCGGTCAAAATAGCGACAATCATCGTGATGATGAGCGGGACAGAAGCGATTCGTGTCAAAAATCCTAGAACGATCAAGAGTCCGCAGATGAGTTCAACGCCGGCAACGAAAGGGGCTTGGAGTTGTGGCTGGGGAATCCCGAGGCTTGTGAAGAATTCGACGACTTTATCTAAGTGTTGAAGCTTACCCCAACCACTTTCTGCAAAGACCCAACCAACGGTTATCCGCGCAATCAAGATGGGAAGCCATTCCCAAGCTTTCAAACAACCGTTCATTTTCTCACAGATGCGTTTGCAAGTCTCATTCATAAAAATGTTCTCCCACTCAACATTCTATTTATAACGAAAGCAAGTGACAAGGTGGTCGTTGACGATTCCGACTGCTTGCAAGTGAGCGTAGATCACGGTGGGGCCCACAAATCGAAATCCTCTTTGTTTGAGGTCTTTGCTCACGGTTTCGGAAAGTTTAGTTGTTGCCGGAATCTGTCCCGACTTCGTCCATTTGTTGACAACCGATTTTCCGTCGACAAACCCCCAAAGGTAGTTATCAAAGCTTCCGAATTCCTTCTGCACTTCAATAAAGTGTTTCGCGTTATGTACAGCAGATTCAATCTTAAGACGGTTTCGAATAATTCCCGGATCTTTTAAGAGAGAATCAATTTTTTTTTGATTGTAGCGTAGGACTTTTTTGGGATCAAAATTCGCAAAGGCTTTTCGATAACCTTCGCGTCGGTACAGGACCGTCCTCCAACTTAAGCCCGCCTGAGCGGCTTCTAAGATGAGGAATTCGAAGTGCTGAGTATCAGAGTGCATGGGCTTGCCCCACTCTTTATCGTGGTACTCAATCATTTTCAGATCATTTGCAGGCCAAGGACATCGGACTTTCATTCGGGCAATGTATTAATTCGGAGCCTGAGTTGCAATTGCAATTTTCTCTGCGCCAGCTGCCCGAGCGGCATCCATAATTTTTACCGCTTTTCCGAGGACAATGGATTCATCTCCACGAATCAAGACCGTTTTTTCAGGAGCTTTATCTAAAACTTCTTTTAATGCTGCCGTTAAATCTGTCTCGGCAAATGCCTTGTCGTTTACAAGGATTTGTCCCTCTTTCGAAATCGAAACATACGTCGGTTTGCCCGACGTGGATTTCGTGAGGGATGTCGCTTTCGCGGTCGGAAGTTTTACGTTTAAACCGCCTTCAAGCATTGC
>CALCZU010000120.1 GCA_937903155.1 uncultured Bdellovibrionales bacterium | reverse complement strand
GTGTATGAAGAAAAAACAACCGCCGCCTAATGTCCACTTTTTCGGGGGAAGATCACTGACACCTTTCCTCGGACACATTTCCTCGTTATCTCGCATACAGTGAAAACGCCTGAAAATATCTCGTGCGACTTTTTCGATTGATAGTATATTGCGGCGCTAGGAGATTTTTAGGGTTGTTTTTACTGAGTTTAATCTTTTCTACGTATGTGTTTTCACTTTCTGAAGAAATGCTTCGCGCTCTCCAGGATAAGGACTTTGTTGTTCTTTTTGTTGAAGGAAATCGGCCAAGTCCCGGATCGTTTATGCACGATAGGGGTATGGACGCAGACACGGCGGGGCTAATCGATATGTTTAACGGGCTAGGATACGAGGCGCTCGATACCTATTTTAAAAACACAAGCAATGCAAATGGCCTCATGAAAAACGTGAGCGATTTGCCCATCGAATCCACGAGCCAACTCTTAAACGAAGTGGGATTAACTCCTAATCTTTCAAAACAGTTAAAATCGATTCTCAAAGCAGCTCCCAAAAAATCTGAGAACGAAGGAATTTTCCCTGAAGAAGAAAATCGCCGATCGAGTTTTGGAGAAAAAGAATCTGATAAAACTTCGTCCCTTGATGCTTTGTCCCGCTCGAGCGGTCAATCGACCTCCGATCAATTGCAAAAAGCATTAGCGAATATCAAAAATAGCGAAAACTCCCAAAAGTTAGAGGAAAAGAAAGTCCAGCTCGGAGAGAATCTAAAAAAGCTTTCGGATAAAACGTCCCCTTTCGAACGTAAAGACTACGAAGAAGTTAAAAAAATCTTTATGGATGAAGACAATCGCAAAATGCTCGATAAGATGACGGACCTGAATCCCAATTTCATCAAAAATGCTCAAGAGCTTTACTACGGAAAAGACGGGGAGCGAAGCTTCGGTCTTTCGGATAACGACTTAAAAAAACGTCCGTTGCTTAACTTTTTAGAACAATTTAGTGAACGAAATTCAAATTCTCCCTCTGTTCCACGTCGCCGCGATTCGGGTGAGGGATTACGTCACCAAAGCAGCGTTGAAGAAGAAACTCACTAAAACAAATAGCTAAACTGAAGACTGAGATCGGGAAGCCGCATTTCCATTGGATTAGATGCGTGCGTCGAGTTTTTTTGGGTGGGCACCCCTTTTTCATCGATAACGACAGTTCGCTCTATCGAGACCACCTTGTCGATAAGGTATCTAAAATTCGCCGCCACTCTTAAGTTATAGTTTCCGCCATACCATTCGGTAAAAGGCCCGAAACTCATCAGCATGTGTTCGAATCGATGGCCATTGTAAAGAAAAGGGTCAGGCCCACCCGTTGTGTTGGGCACCTTTTGATATTCGAGATTCTCTAAAGTCTCAAACCCGGATCGTTGGCGGTAGCACCAATGAAAAAATCCACCCACTCTCCATTTGGAGCTCTCTTCATTTTTCAAGGCTTTTGCAATTTCACCGGCCAAAAGCCAAGTGTTTTGCTCTTCGTGAACACCGACCACATTGTATTCCTGGTACTGAAACTTTTTGAAAAACGTGATGTCAATTTTCAGGGAGTAGGGGGTTTCCGCGGTTTCAAGAATTCCCATATTAATCGCAAAACGGAAATATCTTTGTTCGCGCGGCATAAACTGCACCATCCCCGCGCCGATTCGCCCGTAGTTGTTCGTAAACGTAATAAAGTTTCGTGCGAGCTCTACGCTTGCACTTTTTTGTTCTTCAAAAGAACTCTCCTTAAGAGCTTTTCCTTCATCTGTCAGAACCGGGTAAACCCGTTGTGAAAACTTCCCCGCCAATTCAACATACTTCAGATTCAAAAGAGCAGAACCCTGCAGTCCAACGCTATCGGTAAAATGAGTCGCTTCTAGAGAAACTTGCGATCGCTCTTTACCATAAAAAGTTGAAACCGGAGGAATCGCCAATTGTTCAAGCACCCAATTGCGTCTTCCTCCGCCGTCTTCTTTATTTGGAACTGGAGAAGCGTTGAGATTAAGCCATGGCAGGAAGGCTGAGATCAGCGCTATTGCCATCATCATCGTCCAATTTCCATTTCCGCAGTTTTTCATGCAGAGTGGATTTGGCAATTCCGAGATCTTGCGCGGTTCGTTTTCGATTGCCGTTGAATTGTCTGAGTCGATTCTCAATGATCTGTTTTTCTATCTCTTCCAAAGTCCCATTGGAGAGGTTTAATCCGTCTCTCTCAGCATTCATCTTCTGATTTAAAACAAAATCTTGCTTCAAAACGGAATCGAGTGAGTCTTTAGAAAGTTTATTTCCAGACAGAACGGTAGCTCGAATTAAGATATTGCGCAACTGTCTGACGTTGCCGGGCCATGGGTATTCCGAAAGCCTTTCAACCGTAGACGGGTCATATTGAGTTCCCATTCTATCTAAGATCTCCTTAGCGAGAATAACGATGTCTTCCTTTCTTTCCCTTAACGGCGGAACTTCAGAAGTTAGAACCGAAAGGCGTTCGAGCAAGTCATGACGAAACTTTCCCTGTCCTACGGCCTGGTAAAGATCCACATTTGTGGCGGCAACAATTCGAACGTCCACTAAATCATATCGGACGCCGCCAAGCGAGCGCACCTCTCCCGTCTCTAAAAGCCTGAGAAGTTTGACTTGGAGATTTAAATCAAGTTCTCCGATTTCGTCTAAGAAAAGTGTCCCTCCGTTGGCCGCTCTGACAAGACCTTTTGAGTTTTGCACCGCTCCTGAAAATGCGCCCCGTTCGAATCCGAAAAGTTCACTTTCGAATAGACCGCCGGGAAGCGCTCCGCAGTTGACCGGAACAAAAGGACCTTTCGCACGTTTTGACTTCAAGTGAAGTCTTCGCGCAATCAGTTCTTTTCCGACCCCTGTCTCACCGAGCACGAGTACCGGCCAGTGAGAAAGCGCGTATTGATCCAGATTTGAGATGATTTTTTGAAAGACCCCCGACTTACCAATGATGAGTTCCATTTGCATTATATGCCCTCCAAAAAGAGAGCTTATGCAAGGTGTGCCAGTCGGAAATCAAAACAGGTTGAGTACCTAAAAGGCATAAAAAAACCCTCTCGGTTGCGAGAGGGTTCTTAAAATTGAGAAAACTAAATTAAGCCGTTGGCTGAGCCGCTTTAACGTAACTGGATACGGGCGGTTTCACCATTTTTCCACTGCGCAAGCAGCGAGTACAAATATAAACTCTTTGTACGACTCCATCCAAAAAGGCGCGAACTTTTTGAAGATTAGGAAAATGACGGGTTTTAGTTTTAATATTGGAGTGACTGATTTTATTTCCCACTACTGGGGTTTTGTCACAATATACACAACGTCTAGCCACAAGAATCTCCTTCAAAAACACATGTGAAGGGTAGTTTGTAGTTAAAAATACCCAAAGATTCAAGCAAATTATTGTAAAAATTTAAGGTTTCCGATACCTTGCGAACCGATGCGTCGTCTTATTCACAGACTGAAATGGCTCCCGTGGGCCATCCTGCTGCTGATCACAGCCTTTATAATTGATTTTGCTTTCTTTTTTGCCCAGTGCAGGCGCTATTCTGAGCAATCTCTACTTGGGACCGAGCAGTTAAAGACTCCCATCATTCAAAACGAAGCCATTGTCGTTTTAACGGGAGATAGAAACCGCATTCCCAAAGCCGTCGAGCTTTTGAGGTCACGAAACAGCAAGATTCTGTTGATTTCCGGCGGCGGAAAAGGGATTAAGCTTGTCGAATTGATCAATTCCCAGGTTCAAAACCGGGAAAACATGCAAGAAATCTGGAAGAAAATTATTCTAGAGTCTTCTTCGACCTCCACGATCGAGAATGCTCGCGAATCCCAAAAGATTTTGGCGCTCCAGCACATTGGGCGGGTGATTTTAATCACTTCCGAGTACCACATGCCGCGATCCCTTTTGGTCTTTAAAACGATTGCTCCGGAGATGGAGTACGTTGCCTATCCCACACCCTCCGAAGTCTCAAATATCGGGGCGCTTCACCCTGAAAAACTTTTCGATGCTGGCTTTAAGGTCTTGACGGAATACGCAAAGCTTTTCCTTTTTAAAAACTACTTTTTACACCATCTTGCTCCCTAAAATTTCTATTTGCTCCCCGACAAGAGGCAGAGTAACCTAGTTAACTACTTAATTTTGGGAGAATTCTCGGTGAGCTATCGTTCTGTTAAAGCGTTTTTATTAGGCCGCCCTCTTGAAACCTTAGATGCGAAACACGAAAGACTTCCAAAGTGGAAAGCGCTTGCCGTTTTCTCCTCCGATGCAATGTCCTCGGTTGCCTACGCGACTCAAGAAATTTTAATTCCGCTGTCCTTAGTGTCAATTGCTGCTGCGAACTGGGTATTGCCAATTGGAATCGCGATTGCGGCGCTGTTAGTAATTGTATCGACCTCCTATTGGCAGACGATCAAAGCTTACCCGGGAGGCGGAGGCGCTTATATCGTCGTCATGGATAATTTGGGCACAAAGGCCGGACTGGTGACGGCCGCGGCTCTACTCATCGATTATGTTTTAACGGTTGCGGTGTCGATTGCCGCAGGCGTCGAAGCTATTGGTTCAGCTTTTCCATTTTTTTATGAACATCGAATTATCTTAGGCATTTTAGCGGTCTGTCTTGTCTCAACGATTAATTTAAGAGGTTTAAAAGAGTCGAGTTCGGTTTTTGCGTTTCCGACGTATTTTTTCATTGTCGCAATTTTTGGAATGATTGCGACGGGACTCTACAAAGTATCGACTGGGACTATTACCGCGAGTGCACCCATTTTTCATGAGGTCTATCCGGCGATTCCCACGTTTTTAATTTTAAGAGCGTTTGCTTCTGGCTGCGCCGCTTTAACGGGGATCGAAGCGATCTCAGATGGCGTGCCGGCTTTTAAACCCAAAGAATATAAAAATGCGCAAATTACTTTAGCTTGGATGGCATTCATCCTGACGGTTTCGTTTTTGGGGATCACGTCATTAGCGCATCTTTTGGGAATTATTCCTTCAGAGCACGAAACGGTTGTTTCTCTCATTGCACGCGTTGTCTTTAACGGCGGGCCGCTTTACTACTTCGTTCAGTTTTCAACCGCGATGATTTTGTTTTTAGCAGCGAACACGAGTTACGCAGATTTTCCAAGGGTCTGTTCACTCTTGGCGCGGGATAGATTTATGCCACGGCAGTTAGCAAGCATGGGAGATAAACTCGTTTTCTCAAACGGGATTGTGCTTTTAGGAATTCTTGCTTGTTTTCTTTTATTTATTTTTGACGGAAAAACTCACAACTTGATTCCGCTGTACGCGGTGGGTGTGTTTTTATCCTTTACGTTATCTCAGACCGGGATGGTCTTTCACCATTGGAGAAAGAGAGAACCTCACTGGAGAACTTCTTTAATTCTAAATGGTACGGGCGCCGTCGTGACGGCAGTTGTTTTGACAGTCATTACGCTCACAAAATTTATTCATGGTGCTTGGATCGTTGCCTTTCTCATTCCCTTGATTGCTTCGTGGTTTTTGGCAACTCGGAACCATTACCGTAAGGTTGGAATACAGCTTGCGCTGACCGTCGATGTGGACTTCTCGAAACCTGTGAAGCACGTCGTCGTCCTTCCTATTTCGGGCGTGCACAATGGTGTGATCGATGCGATTAAATATGCAAAATCGATTTCTCCCGATGTTCGAATTCTTTCAGTCGATTTGGATCCCGAGTCAACAGCCCGTCTAAAAGCCAGCTGGCAAAAATTTAATACGGGATTAGAACTCGTCGTTCTTCCGTCTCCTTACCGATCCGTCATCGCCCCAATTTTAGAGTACATCCGATCCGTTGATCAGGAAGAGGAAGATGACATTTTAACCGTCGTTATCCCAGAGTTTGTGCCTGCGAAATGGTGGCAGAATCTTTACCACAATCAAACGGCATTCTGGATTCGAACCGCACTTCTTTTCGAAAAAGGGAAAGTCGTGACCAGCGTCAGATACCATCTGAATCGTTAGATTGTGCTTGGTAAGTTGTACGACGGCTCTTCAGATGTTGTGACTGAGAAACGCTGTATATTTCGCAGACGACCCGGATTCGGTCTGAATGAAGTTCACGAGTTTTTCCTGGGTTTTTTTCAGGAAAGATGGGTCTTCGAGCTGGGTAAGGTGTTTTGAGATGTCCTCGCCGCTTTGGCAAACAAATAGAGCGCCTTTTTCTTTCAGTGTCAGTGCCTCACGAGAATTTTCGATGAGAGGGCCTGTCAGAATGGGTAGCGAGTACGCTGCAGGTTCGAGGACGTTGTGAACCTTTTTGACGAAACTTCCTCCGACAAACGCGAACTTTGCGATGGAATAGAGTTCAAAGAGGCCACCTACTTCATCGTAGATGAGATGGCTTGTGGTTTCTGGATCGAGTAACCATCGACTCCAAAGTCGTGTTTTTAAGCCGCTCTTTTTAAGCTCATCGATAATCTGTTTTGAAAAAGCGGCGTTAGGTTCATGGGGAACAAAGATGAATCGTTTTTTCGGGTGTTTTGCAATTGCCTCTGAGATGTGTGAAAAATCTTTTGGCCAAATGCTTCCTAAAACCACCACTTCTTGATTTTCGAAAAAGGCAGCATAGGGCGAAGGCTGTTTTTGCGAAGACCTTCTTGCAACTACTCTTTCTACGCGAGAATCACCCATTTTCTCGCAGGAGATACTTGGACACTCCGTTTTCAAAAAATCCACGGTTTTTTCGTCCACGGCCCCAATGAAGTTGAACAGCGGAAGATAGGGTCGATACTTCCAAAACTGTTTTTTGGATCTTTCTGGAAAATAAGCAGCAAAGAGAAATGCTGGGATACTTCTCTTTTTGCAATTTTTCAGTAAAACGGGCCAGATCTCTCTGTGAATGGCGACAAAACAAACGGGTTTTAAATGGGACAAAACTTTTCTGACACTGCCCTTGAAATCGAAGGGGCTGTAATCAGAAGCGTCCCAAGAGATCTCTTTTTGGTTTTGGGCGCGTCGTTTTGTTTCAAGAGAAATCGCTCTTTCGGCCGATGGCGAGTAATAACTTACGTAAATGAAAATATTTTTCATTTCTTTTTTTACGCAGTCTAAAATCGGGAGCAGTTGTTCGAATTCGCCGCTCGAGGCGACATGAAACCAAATTGTTTTTTGGGAAGAGGGGATCACTAACTTCGAAAGACGCGTCGACATGCGATATCGTCCTAGAACTCCCTTGCGCACTTTTGGGTGAAAGATTGCGAGGACGTGGGCGAAGACTACAAAAGCAAAATAGCTGATTGAGTAGGCAAAAGAATTCACGCCATCGCCATCGCGGCTTGGTAAGCCATTTTAGTTGAGGTGAGGGTCAGACAATAGCGCTCTTTTCGAATACAAGGCGCTTCGCCATTTTTCGAGCAAGGGCGGCACCACAAGGAATGCTCTAAAATCTTTGAGCGAGGGTGAAAGGGAAGACACCCGAGTTCTCCCGATGTAGGACCTAAAAAAAGGAGAGACGGAACTTGGAGAGCATCGGCCACATGCATGAGGCCTGTGTCATTTGCGATGACAAAATCACATTTTTTTAAGAGCGGCATGCATTCGATAATGGACAGTTTTCCTTTTGTATTGACCACTCGGTCTTGCGGTAATCCCTGGCAAATCTCATCGCAAAAATCATCCGAATTGCCTCCGAAAACGATGAACCGAAAACGGGCATCGAGCAGCATGTTTTGAATCAGCTCTTTGAAACGAGTTTCAGGCCAGCGCTTTCCTGGCCACTGCGCTGAGGGGATAATTCCAACCCATTTTTCAGTTTGTTTTGAAATCGGAAATTTTAAAAGCGCTCTTTGTTCATCTGAAGCTGTATAAAATACTTCAGGTCCTAGACCGTCATACGTCACCCGAAGAGATTTCAAAGGTTCAATATAACGCTCGAGAGTTCGCGGAAGATTTTTTAATAGAGGAAGTTTAAAAGTGAGAGCTAGCGATCGTCTGAGATACATTTTGTCAAAGTAGAATTTCTGGGTCGCTTTTAGAAAAGGCATCATAAAAAGCGTACGAAGGCTTCGGTGGGCATCGTAAATGACGTCATAGTGTTCGCGATTTAACTTTTTTAAAAGCGACAGCACTCCACGGATTCCCTCTTTCCGGCCTAGACTTAACTTTTGATCGAGATAAGGATTGTGGCGAATGAGATCTAAAAAATCTTCACGAACAACCATATCAATTTGAGCTGTCGGAAATTGTTTTCTTAAAACTCGAATGAGAGCCGTCGCCATGACGATATCTCCCAGAGAAGAAAATCGAAGGATGAGAATTTTCCGAATTACATTTCGCTCGGGCACTGGATTCCTAATAGCGAAAGTCCGGTTGTAAAAACAATTTCGGTACAAACGACGAGCGTCAAACGCATCTCTTTACTCGCACCATCCGAAGCTTGAAGGACGGGGAAGCGGTAATAGAACCGATTAAAGGCTTTCGCTAAATCGATTAAGAAACTCGTTACGTAGTACGGATCATTTTCATCAACGGTTTGCCTTAAAATCGCTCGGAAGCGTGAAAGTGTGAGTAGCAGAGCTTCTTCTTCGGCCGCAATGGGATGAGTCGCTTCAATTGCGTAGGGTTTAAAAGTCTTTGAATCAATCCCTGCTTTTTCGATGAGACTTCGGCAACGGACGGTTGAGTATTGTACGTAGGGCCCTGTTTCTCCATCAAAAGCTAAGACTTGTTTCCAATCGAATTGGATATCTCGCATCCGGTGAGAGGAGAGGTTTCCAAAAATCACGGCTCCCACGCCGACCATTTCGGCGACTTGTTCTTTGTTTTTTAGACCGGGGTTTTTAGTCGTGCACTCTTCTAACGCTAAGTTTTTCGCTTCATCCAAAATTGCATCTAAGAAAATGACTCGACCTTCGCGGGTCGACATTTTTTCGGATCCAAAAAGGACCGTTCCGAAAGACACATGTTCGCAAGCCTTGCCCCAGGGATTTCCCATTTTGGAAACAACCCCAAAAAGTTGCTGAAAATGTAAACGTTGTTGTTCGGAGACGACGTAGATACATTTTGCAAATTGAAATCTTTGGTATCTGTCGATGGCCGCAGAAATATCGCGAGTTAGGTAAAGGGTCGTCCCGTCGCGTTTTTGGATTAAAGCCGGGACCGGAACCTCGGGGAGCTCGACGATCCAAGCGCCTTCCGAAAGTTTTGCATCCGCTTTTTCTTTAATTTCTTTGAGTGTCTGCTCGACATCGGTTGTGTAATGGCTTTCGCCTTCGACGTGGTGAAAGCGAATTTGCATCCGCTTTAAAGTGGCTTCCATCGACAAGAGACTGATTTCTCTAACGAGTGACCAGAGTTCGCGCGTCTTGGGATCATTTTTTTCAAGCCGCTGCAGACATTGTCCGGCCCTTTCTAAAAGCTCGGGTTGCGATTCCATTTCTTTGTGAAATCGAACATAGATCTCCAAAAGGTGATCCATCGATGCAATGACATTATTTTTATCGAGGCGTTCTTTTTTTCCCCACATTTCAAAAGCAGCCAGAAGTCTTGCGAACTGAGAACCCCAATCCCCGACAAAATTAATTCTCTCAGTTGAGTAACCCAGAAAATCGTAAACGTTTGCGAGCGTGTTTCCAATTAAAGTGCTTCGAATATGCTGAAAGCCTAAGCGTTTTGCGATATTGGGCGAGCAGTATTCCAATACGACTTTGAGTCCGTCCCCTGACTGGTCAGAGCCATACTTATTTCTCTGCGCAAGGATTTCGGCCGTAAGAGTGCGATACAGTTCCTGCGGAACAAATTTGAAATTTAAGTAGGGGCCCGAGGCGGAGACCACCA
Source organism: uncultured Bdellovibrionales bacterium (assembly GCA_937903155.1). Taxonomy (GTDB): domain Bacteria; phylum Bdellovibrionota; class FAC87; order UBA2466; family UBA2466; genus CALCZU01. The sequence goes on along the minus strand of CALCZU010000120.1, from coordinate 71,317 downwards.
TGCCTGGAACAACGAGCGTCTTCGATGCATCGATTGCGACCTTTCCTGCAGGCATTCCCATCAGTTTCGCAAACCGAAAACAGGGAAATGCAAAATGTCCTAACTCAAGATTGGGAGGCGTTGAAATTTCGGCAAAGACTTTTTCTTCGGTGAGTTCGGGATTTGCAAAATGTTTTTGCACAGCAGCCGCAATAATTTTTTTCGCACTAAAGTAGGGCATGAAACCTTTTTTCTTCTAATATTTCGTTTAGTTGTACCCGGAATCGAGAGGAACTTCAAGACAGGTATTGATTGAGAAGGCGGTCCGCCGCACGCAGAGTCCCGAGCGGATAGGGCAGATGACAAGAGAGACTGGGAGCGAGGTTTTTAACGGCTGGCATCCGAGTTTCATAGGATGTTTGCGCAAGACCATAGATATCCTTTTGGCTCGCCTCTAAATCATTTAAGATTTCGGCGCGATACGCTTGCGAGTGGCAGGATTCAATTCCGAGCGGCGGATAAATCGATTTTGTTTTTGCGAGTAAAGTGGGAAAGCCTCGATTTAAATCTCTCAAGGCCCGCTTAAAACGTTCTAAGACAACACCGAGATCGAGTTCTTTTTTTTCAATGATCTGGAGCTTCCAAGAAGCTTGCTTTTCGAAAAGTGCCGTTTCTTGAATCACGTCGGGGGATGAATCGGTTGAAAAAAGCAGTGAGGAATCTGCGAAGGGTAAGTAAGTCCCCTCCTCAAAATCGAGAGTCATTTCGTATTTGGCATAAGGCGAAAAAATATCTTCGTTAAACCCTAAATTCGCAAAACCATTTAGAGGAAAAAGTTTTTGGAATTTTGACAGAGGCAAATTTAAGATGACGTGATGAGTAGAAATTTTTTTTCCGTCTGAGAAATCCAAAGAGACTTCGGTCGAATTGACTTTAGTCAGTGTAGCCGTACTGCCGCGAGGGATGTCCACGATTTCGACCGTAGAATCAATCTGAGAAGAAACGTCCCAAGTCCCCACACTTTGGCAAAGAAGGCTAGACCAGTCTCTGATTTCGTCGTGGGTGGTTTCGGACGCGCTAATTGCTGACCAAATCCCTTGTGAAATTGCGCTGAGTTCAGGAAATGTTTTCACAATCGTCGCAATCGTTCGGGACGAATGAGAGCTTGGCTTTTCGAGAACTTCCCGAGGAATGGGATTATTTAAAAGAAACGAATCGACTCGATCCCGATTCCACGCAAAATTCTTATTGGGAAATACGAGGTCCAAGTGCCACGTTTTTGAAAGTTCAATCTCAAACGAATCCGCGATAAACGCGGGAAGGGTGTATGAGTTTTGACTTCTGACGTTCGTTCTTATCCATAGAAAATGTTTTGGAAACTTTTTGCCTGGGCGTTTTCCAGAGGATAAATTCTTTCGGATTTCGCAGAGCTTCTTTAACAACCACACTCCTGCGAGCTCTTCACCCAGGAGGACAAAATCATAAATCTTCATAGGAACTTGCCAACGTATTTCAAAAGCCCGATGATATACTCAATGAAAAATGGAGTCATCATGAAATCGCTCGTCCTGAGTTTTATCTTTCTCCTCTCCTCAATGGGGGTGGCGAAACAGCTATCGGTGTATTCGCTTCCGATGACCTGCACCGAGCTGATTCCTGATCAGGAACCCTTTGTTCTGTTTTTCGAATCGGCCGCGAGAGGATCGGTTGCGAAAGACAGGAATTTTTCGAAGCGGCTTTTCAAATTGGTTTCGCTCAGAAGAAAAATCAACGAAACACCCGATAAACTTCGAGAAACAAATCCCATTGATCAGCTCATTCGTAAAACGCTTTGCTTTTACCGAGAGCAGAAAGAACCTATCAAACCGGTTCCTTTCGATGACGAAAAATTTATCTCGTTTTTAAGGGCCTCGCTTCCCGAGCTAGAGGCAAAGGCTAAAGACGCCGTTTTTGAGACCGAATATCTTCGAGCCACGAAAAAACAGTACGAAGCAAAGCTCAAACAAAATGAATCGCTCGTCGAACAGCTAGAGAGCCAAGCGCGTAATGAAGCCAATCAAGAATACGACCAACTGAAAGCTCAAGCGTCCAAGAAAGTAGTGAACTAGAAAAGATGAACTTAAAATCCTTTTTGTATGACACGGCGGAAGGCGCCGGAAATATTCTCTTAAAACACTATGGACGACTCCGACACATTGAGAAAAAAGAAGGCGCTGGCATTGTGACCGAAGCGGATAAAAACGCGGAGCGCTACATCATGAAGAAGATCTTCAGTAAATTCAAGAATAGTTCGATAATTACAGAAGAAAGTGGAGAATTCGAAGGGGATTCTCCGTTCCTTTGGATTATCGATCCTTTGGATGGGACATCGAATTACGCTCATGGCTTCCCCTGGTTTTGCGTTTCAATCGGGGTTTATGTGGAAGGGAAGCCGGCATTCGGAGTCATTTACCATCCGATTCTAAAGGAAATGTTTTTTGCAGCCCGAGGCAAAGGCGCGACCCTGAATAATCGGCCTATCCGAGTTTCGAAAGAAACAAAGCTAGAAGATTCGCTAGTAGGAACGGGTTTTTATTATTCAAAGGCGAAAGAACTGCGAGACGAAATGGGAATTTTTTCCCGGATGAACGAACACTGTCTCGCAGTGAGAAGGCCTGGATCGGCAGCACTGGATTTAGCCCAAGTCGCCTGTGGTCGATATGACGGGTTTTGGGAAAGAGGGCTTTCACCCTGGGATGTCGCGGCGGGATTCTTAATCGTCGAGGAAGCCGGTGGAAAAATCTCAAATTATTCAGGTAAAACGACGACTCCCTTCGAAAAACAAGTCATTGCATCGAATGGCTTGCTCCATAAAAAAATGGTTAACGCCATTCACGGTTGATTCTCTCATCTTGATTTCGCAGCGATTCCGTACCGAAAGGTAAAATGGGAAACGCACAATTAAATCCTGAAGACAGTCCGAAATGGATTGTCATTATTAATCGAATGCCCAAAGGGCCGCTCGAACGCGAAGAAATTGTCGCATTAATCGACGAAGGAATCATCCGTCGAAACGATCTCGCATGTCTTGTGCTTGAAAGTAAATCCGAAAAATCCGAATGGAAATTCTTGTGGCAGTTCCCCGACTTTGACCGACGAATCACCGAAAACCGAGAGGTTTCACCCGAATTGGCTGCCTCTCGAGAAGAAGAACGTCGTCAGCTTGCAAGCGTGGTTGAACTAACGCGCAAAAAAAGTACGCTACTTCCGGAAGAATTAGCTTCGATTCGGCCCGAGGATTTAATCTTTCGAGCGACGTCTTCTAGCGCATCGGGCGATGTTACGGCTGCCGAAATGGAAGAAAGAAATTTAGCTCGCACTGAAAAAACCACTTCTGGTTCTCTAAAGTGGATTATTTCACTGCTGATTCTGGGTGGAATTACTTTTCTGGGGATGAAGATGAGCGGTCCTCAAAAAGTGACCCAGACGGCGATTAAAAATAGAACGCTTCCGCTGACTCGTGCCCCTGAGTTGGCACGTATCCCTGCAAATAGCCCGAACACCCCTCCGAGACGAATTCAACAACCGATGCCCGTTCATAAACCTGAGATCAAAGTGCCCGAACCTCGTGACCAGGGAGATATCGGCTACGAAGAGTACCGTAGAAAACGCGATCAAGAGCTCGAACGCGAACGACAAAAAGAAGAAGACGATAGAAATCGCGAAGTTGAAAAAGAAGACGAGCAAAATGATGAGAATTCCTCTCGCTCAAAGAAAAAAGTGAAAGAAGAATCCAAAGACGAAGAAAAAACGAATTCCACTGACGAAGAAGAATCGAAAGACGAGTCCTCAAACGAAGAGTAACCTCCCCCTAGATTCTCATCATTCCCTGTGCTATTGCCAGGGGTAAGTGCCTCATTCGCTCACAGACAGATTTAAGAAAAACCTCTTTCATTGCATAGGTCCGTCTTTTTGCGAAAAGAAATACCTCTTAGGAGTTTCGGGAGGGAGAGATTCGATTTGCCTTTTAGACCTCTTTATAAAGGTGATCCCCGTCTCGCAGCTGGGGGTCGTTCACGTCAATTACCAACTCAGGGGAAAAGATTCCGACAAAGATGAAAAGCTTGTCCGAAAAATTTGCGAGGCGAAGTCCATTTCATTTTACGGACTCCGTCCCCAGGTTAAAAAATCTTCTGAAGCATCGCTCCGAAACATTCGACGTCGCTTCTTAAAAGCGATTAAAACGGAAAATCATTTTGATTACATTGCGTTAGGCCACCATGCTCAAGATCAGCTTGAGACGGTCTTAATGCGCATTGTAAGGGGCACTGGAGTTTTCGGGCTAGAAGGGATGAAGGCTAAAAACGGTTCGCTCTTACGTCCTTTGCTCCCTTTTACAGCCGGTGAAATCTCAAACTATGTAGCAACCCATCAGCTGAAATTTCGTATCGATCACTCTAATTTTTCAGAGCAGTATTTTCGCAACCAAATCCGACTCGAACTCATTCCCGTTCTTGAAAAATTGTCCCACCGCTATGGGGGAACCGAGGCGTTCTATCGGAGAATCCATTCTCTTTTTAGTGAAGTGGGGGATCTGAAGACACTTCAAGAACGACAAATCCGAAGAGTCTATAACGAACTTTCTTTCTCGACCCCTTTTTGGATTCGAATCAATCTTGAAAAATTTAAGAAGCTCTCTCTCCTCAACAAAAGACAATTCATCCATTTGATCTGTCGAGACTTAAAAATTGAGTCCGGGCGAAAAGAGATTGATTTCATCTTGGAGAAAATCCTCGCTCAGAAAAATATGGACGGGGTGGGGGGACTTAAAATTTCTATCTCTTGTGGCGAAATATTTTTCCAAGGGAAAAATCACAGAGTTCGACAGGGAAAAATCCTTCATCCTCTCCAATTAGAGATCCCTTTACCTAAAGTTCCCGAAGGTTATGAGCTGAGATTCGCACGCGCGGGAGATCGCTTTCGGAGCGGAAAGTTAAAAAAGAAACTGCTTCAAGTTCGCATTCCGCAACTGGAACGCCGCCTCCTTCCCGTTTTGGCTCAGTGCGATAGCTCTCAAGTCGTTTGGTTTGTGGAAAATCTGACATCTTCTTTGAAAAAAAGCTAAGCCAAAATCGTTACTCCACCGAAGAGATCTATGAAATCGGACTCCCAAAAAAACTATGAAATCATCACAAAAAACACTCTTCGCATGGATGCTCCTAGCTGTTATGGCTTTGGTGCTTTTTCAAACCGCTCACGTTAATCGTGGCACTAAAAAGATTCCCTTCAATAAGTTTATTGAAGCGGTGAGAAAAAACGAGGTCGAAACGGTGACCTTTAAATCTCACGGAAAAATCGAAGGAGCCTACAAAGTGGGCGAAAAGGGCGAAAAAGAATTTGAAACAGTGGGGGACACGAATTCTGAGTACTACACAAAAGTACTGAACGAGCACAATATCGTCCCGAACTACGAACTTGAAGACAGTAACAACGTCTGGATGCAGACACTAGTTTACTGGCTCCCGATGGTTCTCATCTTTGTCCTCTTATTCGTTTTCTTAAAACAAATTCAATCGAGCGGCGGGAAAGCGATGCAGTTCGGCCGTTCGCGCGCTAAGCTTCTCACTGAAGGAAATACGAAGACTTGCTTTGCCGATGTCGCAGGTTGTGACGAAGCAAAAGAAGAACTAAAAGAGATCGTTGATTTCTTAAAAGATCCTAAAAAGTTTACTCGTTTAGGTGGAAGAATTCCTAAGGGCGTTCTTCTTGTGGGAAGTCCTGGAACAGGAAAAACTTTATTAGCTAGAGCGGTTGCGGGAGAAGCTGGCGTTCCATTCTTTAGCATCAGTGGATCCGATTTCGTTGAAATGTTTGTCGGTGTCGGTGCTTCTCGAGTGCGGGACCTTTTCGAACAAGGTCGCAAACACGCTCCTTGCATCATCTTCATCGATGAAATTGATGCCGTTGGACGTCAAAGAGGTGCGGGTTTAGGCGGCGGACATGACGAGCGCGAACAAACGCTCAATCAATTGCTTGTTGAGATGGATGGATTTGATTCTAAAGAAGGCGTTATCTTAGTCGCCGCAACGAATCGTCCTGATGTTTTAGACCCCGCACTTTTGAGACCGGGTCGTTTTGACAGAAACGTTGTGGTTGGAAAACCTGACGTCAAGGGTCGCGAAGGGATCTTAAAAGTCCACACTCGCAAAACGCCTTTATCTAAAGACGTCGATTTGACGATCATTGCAAAAGGAACTCCAGGATTCTCTGGAGCCGATTTGCAAAATCTAGTCAACGAAGCGGCTCTTCTTGCTGCCCGAAAAAGTAAAACGGTTCTTTCGATGAAAGAATTCGAAGCGGCAAAAGACAAAGTTTTGATGGGTACCGAGCGAAAATCGATGTTGATTGGACCTGAAGAAAAACTTGCGATTGCGTATCATGAAGCTGGCCACACGATTGTTGGAAAATCGCTTTCTCAAATTGATCCGGTTCACAAAGTCACGATCATCCCTCGCGGAATGGCGCTCGGCTTGACTCAAACGCTTCCTTCCGAAGATCAGTTAACTCTTTCTAAACAAAAGGGTGAGCAGATGATTTCTTTTCTGATGGGCGGTTGCTTAGCGGAAAAAATCGTCCTAGGCCAACAGACCACAGGCGCTTCCAATGATATCGAACGCGCCACCGACCTGGCTCGCAAGATGGTTTGCGAATGGGGAATGAGCCCCGTCATCGGACCGGTTGCGATTGGCAAAAAAGAAGAAAACGTCTTTTTAGGAAGAGACATGCACAGCGCTTCCAACGTTTCTCAAAAAACTGCCGAAACAGTCGATAGCGAAATGAGACGCATCATCAACGAAAACTACGACATCGGCGAAAAAATCCTTCGCGAAAAAATTGATATCTTGCACAAGATGGCTCAAGCATTAGTTGAGCGTGAGACTCTCGAGCGCGATGAAATCGAAGCGATGATGCAGGGAAAAGAATTAGCTCCTTTCACTAAAGACGATAATGGAAACTCCGAAGTTCCGGCCGCCGCTCAAGGGGCTGCGAAAGAAACGGCTGTCTCGATTCTTCCAAAAACTGAAGTCGCTTAAATCCGACCGAGTCTTTGGAGGATGCATTTAAGTTGTGTTAGCATAGCTTAAATGACATCTCGGATGGAACCACTCTTACGTCTTGCGGCTTTAGCCCCCGTCTGGCTTAAAACCGAGTTTTATCGTCGAGTCTGCACTCGGCTTTTCGGAGAGTTTAACCCCAGTTCATCGTGGTCAACCAATCTCGGAATTAAATCTTCCTATCGCATTCAGCTCGAATCCTCTGTCTGGCCGTTGTACCTTTTTGGAACACCGAAAAGTTATGTCGCCGAACGGGGCGCTCTTTATCTTGCCAATGCACTTTGCTCTCACAGTCGAGCCTTTATCGATATCGGAGCGCACATGGGCTATTACACGTATTACGTCCGCGCTCACCAAACCCTTCCTATTTATTTTTTTGAACCCAACCCCGTTCTGTTTCAGAATATTCAAACAAATATTAAAGCAAACAACCTTTCTCAAATTACGGGCTCTTCCCTCGCGATTGGAGGCGAGAGTGGGGAGACGACCTTCTACCTCGACCAAACCGATTCTTCTTGTTCAAGCCTCAATAAGACGTACGAAAATCACGACCTCAAAGAGATTAAGGTTAAAGTCATCACCTTCAGCGAATTCGTGAAGTCCAACGGGCTTTCTAACCTGTGTGTCAAAGTCGACCTCGAAAATGCGGAATTTGATTTTTTAAAAGGAGCGACTCTCGCGGCGCCTCAAATTTCGCATTTAATCATTGAAGTGCTGAGGAATGCGGTCGAACAGGGCTTTATTCAAAAAGCCGCGTCGGATCTGCAAATGCATGCTTATTACATTTGCGATGAAACTTTGATTTACTGTCCCAATGGAAAGTTTGACTATGTCCCCGGACAGTACAACTGGCTCTTTTCAAAAGACTCACCTGAAACATTGAAAAAAAAGTTAAAAAATACGCGGTTTACGCTCGAAAATAACGCTACAAGCCATTAAATTTTTTAACAAAAAAAGTCGATAAAGAGATAACGTGTAATCTCTCTATGCTTGAATTTTTTAGTAACATACGTGAAATCTTAAGAGTCTGGGATCTCATTGATATTATGCTGGTCACGTTCATCGTGTTCCGCGTGCTCCTACTCATCCGCGGAACTCGCGCGGTTCAGATGCTCACGGGTTTTGGGATCATTCTCATTGCGTATTATTTGTCTGAGCGCTTTAAGCTTCATACCCTGCACACCATTCTTGTCGAATTTTTTAATAATCTGATTTTAATTCTCATCATCGTTTTCCAAGATGAGATTCGAAAAGCGCTGACTCAAGTCGGCCGTAATCCCTTTTTTACAAGTACCAATACGATCGAGGAAGTCGCTATTATCGAGGAACTCTGCCAAGCCGCTCATCAACTTGCGATTCAACGAGTGGGGGCTCTCATTGTTTTGGAAAGAGAAACTGGACTCAAAAACTACATCGAAGCCGGCACGCCTTTAGATTCAAAAGTCAGTTGCGATCTCATTGTTTCGATTTTTCACCCGAGTTCACCTATTCATGATGGGGCGATTATTATTCGAAATTCCAGGATTACGAGTGCCGGGTGTTTACTGCCCATTTCGCGAGACCCTGCGATTAATAAAGAGCTTGGAACTCGCCACCGTGCCGCATTAGGCTTGACTCATGAGACAGATGCCGTTGTGATTGTCGTTTCTGAGGAGCGAGGCGAGATTTCGATGGTGCACCATGGAACGATGGTCAGAGATCTCGATTTAAATACCCTCAGACACCAGCTTCTTGAACTATTTGGTTTAAGAAAGTTTGAAGCCAAATTGCACAGAGATAAAGGGAAAGCGTGAGACGGTTTTTAAAAGATCAAAGAGGCAGTATGCAATTCAGCGAGAGCCTCGCTTTGCGTGCGGTGAGCTTACTCTTAGCTCTTATTCTTTGGATTACAATCTTGGGTTTTAAACGAGAAGAAGTGAAAAAAAATGTAAAGCTCGAGCCCCTTCTTCCTCCCGGGATGATGATTACAAGCAAAATCCCGCCCTATATTCAGTTTACGCTTTCGGGCCCGAGAGTTTGGCTAAAAGATGCGGAAAAAAGAATCCAACCCATCCGACCTGACTTAAGACGGACTCACGAAAATACGATCGGCTTAAGTATCAGCGAAGATCTCATTGGCGAATTGCCAGTGGGGGTGAGGGTGACGAACTTTTTCCCCTCGCAGATCATTATCCGTCTTGAAGAAGTGACCGAACGCTATCTTCCTATCAGACCTTCCTTGCATGGTTCCCCTGCTTCGGGGTATGAAGTAAAAATCGTAGGAATTACCCCTGAGAAAGTACCGGTCTCAGGCCCTAAAAGCGCTCTGGCAAATCTGGAGTGGTTAGGAACAGAACCTATCGATCTCCAAGATTTTAAAGGAGCCAAGGAGTTGGAAGTTGCGGTGGAAGTCGACGCTGCACAAGGGTTTCAACTTTCTCGCGAAAAAACAGTCACGGTAAAGATGGTTACGAAACGTGTCAGAAACTAAAGAAAAACACCCACAATCAGCAATGAGAAGCAAACTCTTCGGCACTGATGGCGTCAGAGGAATTGCAAATCAAAATCCCATGACAAGCGAAATCGCCATGGCGCTCGGACGAGCGACTGCCTACTTATTCGGCGCAAAAGACCGAATGGGGCTGCCTAAAAACACAAAAGTAGTGATTGGAAAAGATACGAGACTCTCTGGCTACATGCTTGAAAACGCACTCGCTGCAGGTTTTTGCTCGATGGGCGCGAAAGTTTTTCTGGTGGGACCCTTACCGACTCCAGGAATTGCTTTCATCACACGCAGTATGCGTGCCGATGCAGGCGTTGTGATTTCTGCAAGTCATAATTTGTACCACTACAATGGAATAAAGATTTTCGATCGCGAAGGTTATAAATTGCCTGACGCCATGGAGAAAAAAATCGAAGAGATCATGGAGTCAACCGAACTTGCTCGGGTGCGTCCGACAATGGACAATATCGGTAAGGCAACTCGTATCGAAGATGCGATTGGCCGTTACATCGTCTACATCAAAGATACGTTTCCCAATGACATGACTTTAGATGGCATTCGAATCGTTTTGGATTGCGCCAATGGGGCCGCTTATAAAGTCGCGCCCATTGTGTTTGAAGAATTAGGGGCTGAGCTTTTCCCAATTCACTGTTCGCCCAATGGCGTGAATATTAACGACCAGTGCGGAGCGGTTTATCCCCAAGCCATGTGCAAAGCCGTCCACGAACATCGCGCAGAAATTGGAATTTCTCTTGATGGAGATGCCGACCGCGTGATTCTCTCGGATGAAAACGGAGAAATTGTCGACGGCGATCAGATTATGGCAATCTGTGCGCTTCATATGCTCAAAGAAGGCACCCTAGCGAAAAAGACTTTAGTGACCACCGCCATGTCAAATATGGGACTTCAAGTGGCTTTAAAAAGAGCGGGTGGAAAAATCATTCACGCTCAAGTGGGCGACCGATATATCGTCGAAACCATGCGCAAAGAGTCGCTTAATCTCGGCGGTGAACAGTCGGGGCATCTCGTGTTCCTAGAGCACAATACGACCGGCGATGGCATGATCGCGGCATTAAAGATTCTTGCCATCATGAAACAGACCGGAAAAAAACTCTCCGAACTCAAAAAACAGATGACTCAGTTTCCGCAAGTCTTGGAAAATGTTTTTGTTCGCGAAAAAGAAGACTTTACTAAGTTCCCTAAAATCACCCAAGCCATCAAAAAAGTGGAAGACGCTTTAGGCGATAATGGTCGAGTGCTTGTCCGATATTCGGGCACTGAACCTTTAGCGCGAGTAATGGTCGAAGGCGAAGACTACGCGATGATTCAAGGATATGTCCAAGATATCGCGGGCACTATCCGAACCCATCTCGGTTAGGAGTCGAAAGCAAATGTTGCCATTATTGACCTCAGACGAAATGCGTGAGGTGGATCAGTACACGTCGCAAACGCTCGGAATTCCCGAGATCATTTTGATGGAGCACGCCGCTTTAGCCATTCAAAACGCACTCAAAGAACGTTTTGGAAACGACTTAAAATCGACCAAAGGGATTATTTTGGCCGGCCCCGGAAATAACGGAGGCGACGCTTTGGCGTTAGCGCGAATCCTCTTTCAGTCGGGCGTTGAAAGTTTTTTTACGATTTTAGCCGTAGAAGAAAATGAAAATTCTAAACTTTCGATCAGCTGTCGAGCCCAGCTTGCGACTTTGGGAAAACTTCACGTGCCTTACGCTCGCAAACTCGATGAAAAACTTCTGCAAGCCTCCGACTGGATCGTCGATGGCTTGTTTGGGACTGGCTTAAGACGTGAGTTATCTGTTTATCACCAAGAGATGATTGAAACCGTCAATCGCTATGCTTTTAAGAAGTGGATCGTGTCGATTGATATCCCGAGTGGATTGTCGGTGGATAAAGCAATTGCTCTACCTATCGCGGTTCAAGCCTCTCATACCGTCAGTTTAGGATTTTTAAAAAAAGGATTAGTGACAGGGCAGGGAGTTGATTACACGGGTCACTTGACGTTATCGCCCATTCAAATTTCGAGACAAATTCCATTCCCGGTGAGTGCTTTTTTATACAATCACCACGATGCCGAAAAATTGCCGTCCCGATTTCCCTCTGCTCACAAAGGGAGTTTTGGGCATGTCCTTGTCTGTGCATCTGAAAAAAATAAAGAAGGGGCTTGTCTTCTTTCGGCATTAGGCGCGTTCAAGTCAGGCTGTGGTCTTGTGACTTTGGTGGGATCGGAGACTCAGCTTGAAACACTGCGCATGCGAGCGCCGATTGAATTCATGACGGCCCACTTCGATGAAGACCTTTTGAAAAAACACCAAAAGGATGTTTGGGTCATCGGGCCTGGTTTGGGATTAGAGAAATCTGCATGGAATTTTTTAAAAACCCTCTTGCAATCAAAATCCCGGCTTATCTTGGATGCGGACGCTTTAACCTTGCTCGCACAGAATAAAAAAGAATCGATTGCACTTTTGAAATCTCGTAAAGGTATTTTTACCTTGATGACCCCACATCCCAGAGAGGCGGCTAGGCTTTTAGAAAATGAAGAGCCCATTGCGACACAAAATCGCTACGATACGGTTCGAGAAATTTCGGATACGTATCATGTCTCAGCACTTCTAAAAGGAAAAGGCACTCTCATCGCGCGCGTGGGCGAACCCATTCTGTGCGTGAAGGCGGGAGATACGGGGCTTGCGAAGGGCGGTAGCGGGGATCTTTTAAGCGGAGTTCTTGCAAGCCTTCTTGCTCAGAATATCCCCGAAGCGTCAGCAATTCCTTTGGGAGTTTATTTACACGGACGAGCGAGTGAACTCTTAAGTGAGAAATACGGAACGGAACGCGCCTCGCTCGCATCGGATATTTCAGAGATGTTAGCCTTAGCTTTTAAAGAACTCGAGAGTCCTCGATGAGAATCTCGAACCTTTCTGAACTCTCTACATTCTGCGAGGATTTCTTAAAGCAAAATCCCAAAGGTGGAATATTTGCGCTAGTCGGAGAATTAGGAGCGGGAAAAACCACTTTTGTGAGGACTCTCATCGAAAAGATTTCGCAATTGGATGGAAAAAAATCACCCAGAGTGACAAGCCCAACCTATGTTTACCACCAAAGATACGACTTCAGTCGTCCGGTAGAACATTTTGATTTATACCGTTTAGAAAAAGCTACAGAAGACGATCTGATGAGTATTGGATACTACGAAGCCTATGACCGAGCGCGAAACTCTCTTGGCTTTTTATTTGTCGAATGGCCTGAGAAGAGCGCTCAAGTCGATTTTTTAAGACTGACACATACGTTAAGCTTTAAGATCGAGTCCGAAACCGAAAGAATCATTGAGTTTCATTAATTTAGCACATCGTCTCGCATCCAAATCCTATGTCGTATAAGTAAAATTATGTAAACTAATTATGAAGTAGGGGGGTTTTGTCTAGGTGGGAGCCATAATTTTAACACAGTGCTTACTTATTACGAAGCTCTAAAATGACAAAGGGAGCCTGCGTAGGCTCCCTTTGATCGGGTGATGATAAGAGAATCGTTTATTCTTCGTCTTGCGATGCGAGCGTTTGGAACCACACATCGATAATCTGGAAGATATTCATTTGTGCATTCAGAGTGCGTTTATAAGTGCTACGTTGTTTGGTTTGATTCCCATACGCATCCACTTCAAACACGGTTGCATAGTTCAAGTTGATGGAATCGATATCCAGATCATTTAAGGTATAGAGCTCTCGTCGTTCGGATAAACCGTTATGGTTTTTGTCTATCCAGACCTTAACGGTCGCCCAAGCCGGATCTAATCGGTTGAAGATTCCGTCATGGTTTTCGTCGAGATCTTTCAATGCTTCAAAACCGTTCGCGGCACGCGTTCCGTTTTTCAGCATCGTTGCATTTCCGAACAATTCAGCTCCACTTGTGATGCCACGGTCTTTATCAAGATCGCGCACTAAGAAGCCCATATTGTTTTCACTTGGCCATCCGGTCACCACTTTACGTCCTGTTGCGTTGAGATCGAAATAGACCCCGTCTGCAGGACCGTCCAGTTTGAAACCTTGACCGGTCAAGTCAAGTAAAAGCGGACTGTATTGGATATCACATTTATCCGCATTGTTTGCTTCGGTGAAAGAACGTCCCGACCAGACTGCGATATCCAGTTTTGCCGGAATTTTTTTCATGTAATAAGACGGTGGCAAGATAGAAAGAATATTCGAAGGTTTTTCATCCGAACATTTTCCGTTGTTATTGGTGTCGTCGCAAACAGTGACAGCGACGACTTGATTCTTCCACCCTGCCCCAATTTTATTTTTGACGTCGGCTTTGTTGTAAGCGACTTCGATCTTTCTAGCGGCAGCGATCATATTGAGGCCTTTGAGGTCGGCTTTCGTAACAAGAGTCGTTGAAGGCGCTCTCATTCCGCAATACGTACCTGAAATATCGAAGTTTAAATTCCCAATCAGAGAATCCACTTTTTGACATTCGGCATAGACTGCAGTCGACATCGATTCCATGCTTAAGATCGGTCGTTTGGATTCTTCAAAGAAGACGAACCGAGGATAAGCGACTTGGCTGCGTTGTTTGGAGCAAACTCTCGCAATATCGATTGGAATGCGAGTGTCGGGTATCACACCAGGCGTCGGCGTAGGAGTTGGCACCACAACGACAGGCGGAATCACAGGAGTCGGATTCGGAACGACAACGGGAGGTACGACCGGAGGAATCACAACCGGTGGCACGACGACAACAGGAGTGGCCGGTGTTGGCGTTGGAACATGTACGATGGGCGTTGTGGGAGTGCTTGGAGGAACACTTCCACCATCTGTCGGAGGATTTGAAGGAACCACTGGGATATTTCCATGATCGGGTGTTGTCGGAGTTGTGCCCGTTACGATTTCAATGACCTTATCGATAATAGGCTGAATGATAGGAATAATCGGGTTTCCTCCCGCGATAATCGGCGGAGTGGTCGGTTGAGCTGGAGGCGTCACTGGGACTACAGGCACCGAAGGTACAACCGGATTTGAAGCCGTCGAACCTGGGGTCGCAGGAGTTGTTCCGTGATCTCCGCCTCCGGATTGTGGAGGTTGTGGCACATTTCCATTGTCGTTTCCGGCAATCGGAGTGGTCGGACTATTTCCATCTGGGTTTGTATTACCAGGAGTCACAGGTGTTGAAGGATTCGAAGACCCATTGGTAGGATCAGGGTTTTGAACGATTGGAGTCGTCGGTGTCGAACCGTTGTTTACAATTGGAGTCGTACTTCCATTCGAGGGCGTTGTGTTTCCGTTTGAAGGATTGACGTTACCGCCATCGTTTCCGGAAGGAGTATTCTGTCCGATGTATCCTCCATCGGAACCACTGGGAGTCGTCGCGGAACCGGTTGGGTTCGAACCATTCGATGAACCGGGATTAATCGGATTTGTATTTGAGGCTTGTTGACCTGAATTTGAATCCGAAGGACTTGGATTGGAAGAACCGCTAGGAGTGGTTGTACTTCCCGAAGGATTGGTAGAGGGATTTGAACTTCCGTTATTTCCAACAACGACTGGAGTCGAGCCAGAATTTGACGGAGGAACATTTCCGCTATCCGAACCGGATGGAGTTGTTTGTCCAATGTATCCTGAATCACTTCCTCCGACGCTCGGAGAAGATGACGAGGATGAGGAAGAACTATTTGAAGGCGTTGAAGAACTGGAACTCGAAGAACTCGATGAAGAGTTACTAGGAGTGCTCGAAGATCCTCCGGATTGAGCTACCACGGGAGTCGTACTGACTGGAGGAACCACAACGACTGGAGTGGTCGGTGCTGGGGTGACAACTACTGGAGTTGTCGGTTGTGGTGCATTCGGATTTCCGATGAATCCACCATCGCCTCCTGCGGAACCGCTTCCCGATTGGCCGATGAAACCGCCATCGGAAGCATTGCGCGCGCTTGAGTCAGAATCAGAGCTTGCGACCGCCATCGACTCAGCCTCGAAACTCGGAACACTGATTTTTTCTCCGGGACTGAAAGTACTGTTTTCTAGAACAGAAACTTCTTCAGCATTAAAGCCGGATTTTGGTTTGGCACAACTTGCAAGTGCCAGTGCAATACATGCAGTAAACAACACTTTTGAATAGAGAGACGAGCGCATATAACCTCCGAAAAAACACTAATCTTCGTCATTGAAAATTAGTTCACTTTTTGCGAATAGGTCACCTCAACGATTTGCCCTTTTTTAGGAGCAGCACCGGTGAAGATGATCGAGTTTGAAGCGACATCAAAGATGTAATTCTCAGGAGAGAATGGCACTAACGTTCCGTCTATATACACATTGATTCTTTGGCCACTGGCTACAGTGTCAAGTTTGAAGATCGTGCCTCTGTCGGCAATGACCCTCGCGATGCCATTGTAGCTAGCTTCCAAATCTGAATTACAAATGCTGCCGGAAACGCCGAGGTTTCCAACTTGTGAAGATAAGTCTGAGTACTTTGTTCCCAACGATGCGAGTTCGCATTGGCTTGCGCTCGTTCCAACGATTGGAAAGATAGAGACTTCAGAGTTCTCACTCTTTTTGACATTTTTAAAATAGTTAATGTATCGGCTGGTATCGAACGCAACCCAGTGAGTATTGTGTTCAGGTTCATTTCCCCAGCATTCGTCTTTGCAAGACCAGTCGTTTTCGTCAGTGACGTAGATAACGATTAAGGGAACGCCTTCTCTCATGAAGGTTTTTCCGTTTTTATAAACCGCTTGATAAGAAGATTCCAAACCTTGTTCCCAGAAACTCGTACCTGAATCTTTGATATTGGCGACGATGGCAGCAAAATCAGCGACTGGATTCGGTGAAGTGCTTTTAACAACCGTCATTCCATCTGGAGCTGCGACTAAGGCGCCTCTTTCTGTGAAATAGTCCGTTGTGACGACGGCCATTTGATAGTCGATGGCTTTACGGCTACCCAGCGTATTTAAAAAGCTCTCCATATTGTCTTTGACGAAATTTCTTCTATCCGTCATCGAGGCTGAGTTATCCATCACCCAGAGAAAGTCATACTTAGCGCTGGTGTAGTCTTGAGTGAAAACTGCACTTCTAAAAGTGTTTTGATAAAATCCAATGGATTCTTTGCAACCCGTGAAGATTAACGTTGTTGCTACCGCGACTATGATGAGTAAGTGTTTCATAAAATTCTTGCCTTCTCTTTTTCTCTTCGATGCTCTTGCATCTCGTTCATCACCGACAATTTCATCTTATGATTTTCTGCAGGTGACTTACAAACACATGTGAAAACTTGGCCGAACAATGGGGTCCGAAGTCTATAAAATCGTTGCGATTTGAAGCACTATCTTATTTTTCACAACATGTTCTTCACGATTTTACATATTGAAATCATTGATAAAAATTGAACTTCCCTCGGTTTCGCTATTTTTGACGCGGAGGCCTCGCAAATCCTACAATGAAATCAGAACATGGCGTTAGGAGTCCAATGAAAGCGAAAAAAATTCACGGCAAAAAGCAAAAATACGAACGAATCTCTCTCCAAGGAACCGCTCTCATTCATGATGACGATCATTTGTTTGCTGCGCCGCTAGAAAACTTGAGCCGCGGTGGACTCTTTCTCTCGCAACTCACCTCAATGAAGCAAGGCCAGGTGGTCAAACTTGTGATAAAGTCAGAGGAGTTGGCAGTTCCTTTTCAAGCCGAAGGAAGAGTCGTTCGAGTCGAATCTTCGGAGCGTAAAGGAATCGCCATCGAATTCATTTCTTTAAAAGCCTTTGCAGTAAAATTAATCGAGAACCGGGTTTCAGAAAAGACTCTGGAATCTGAGTTGAAATTATTATGAGGATGACTATGACTACAGCCTTGAAGCACTCCGCTTGGATTCTTTTCATCGGGCTTATTGCCAGCTCTTCGCTGCAAGCGCAATCGATCAAAAAGAGAGTCAAGATCGAAAAAAAAATTCATTCGTTGAATCGCAACACGCAGTCCGATGACTCGGAAGAATACAATTCGGAAAGAGCAGCACTCCTTCAAAAGAAACGACAAGGACTGATTCAAGATATCAAAGGCATTATCAAAGAAACGCGTAACGAATCCCAAAGAGTGGAACTCAATCTAAGGCTCGCGTCCCTTTATTCTGAAGACTACCGCGCCGACATGGGCCGGGCTCAGAAAACCCTCGATGAAGAAATGCAAAAATACAAAGCCAATCCGAAAGCCTTTAAGAAAATGCCCGAGCTTTCGACCGCCGAAGCCAATGCTTCCATGGATAAGGCGCGAGCGATCTATAAAGATTTATATGCACGTTATCCTAAGCATCCTCGCCGCGATGAAATCACGTACTTTTTGGGCATGAGCTCGATGGATAGAGGCAATGCGGAAGAAGGAATGCGTTCTTTTACCGAACTCATTAATAACTATCCTCATTCGAAGTACATGTCCGAGGCGCTTTTGCAGGTCGCCGACAATCATTTCGACAATAATCGATTTGAGCAAGCTTTGAATTTTTATAATCTCATGCTCAGAGAAAAGCAGAGCCCTTTAAAGATCTACGTCCACTACAAAAAAGCATGGTGTATGTACAACCTTCAAAAGCCTGCAGAAGCGATTGCACTCTTTAAGTATGTCATCGCGAATGAAGATACCGAAACGGCTGGGGTACCGATTCGTGTCCGAAACGAAGCGATTAGAGACATCGCCCTTCCCTTTGTCGATCTTAAAAGGGTTGATGAATCCATTCAATTTTATTCGAATTTAGGAGATAAAGCATATCGGTCAGGGCTTGAAGCCGTCGCAGGGCTTTACCTTGAAAAAGGCGATTTTAAAAATGCGATTTCGCTCTACACAAAACTCTTAGAACTTGATCAAAACTATGCAAAGAACGCTGAATACGAAACAAGAATCATTGAAGCTTTGCGTTCTCAAGAGTTGAAAACAGAAGCCATCGCGCACCTTTTCGAAAAACTCCCTTTATATGCAAAGGGATCCACTTGGTATGAAATTAATTCGAACGATCCTCAAACGATTCAGCAAGGGCTAACCCAGTTTGAAGAAATCGCTCGAAAATATGCGTTAGAGTTTCATGCAGAAGCTCAAAAAACAAATAACGAAAAGCTCTATGATACTTCAAAAGACCTTTACACAAAGTATCTCGAGTTCTTCCCGAATACTTCGCAGTCCCCTCAAATCCGATTTTACCTTGCTGAAATTCTTTATCGTGAGAAAAAATACAGTGACGCCGCAGATCAGTACTATCTCGTCTTTAAAAACAATGCGACGCCTGGTCCTTTAAAGAAAGAATCCATCAGCAACGCGATTAAAGCCCTCGATATTCAAATGAATGCCGAAAGAAAAGAGCAAGGACTTGCCGCTCTAAGTGCCGCGTCGAAAGAAAAGATTAAAGACCCAACGGATAAAGCATTAGAAGTCACGGCCTACTCGGCGATTGAAAATAAATTTTTTGAAATTGGCGGAGATTATATTTCTACCTATCCAAAAGAAAAAGACACCCCACAGGTCCTTTATCTCACATCCTATCTCTATTACATCCATTTTGATTTTCCTAAAGCTTACAAAGGATTTTGGCAGGTTTTACAGCAATATCCCGATCAACAAAATGCCTATCCTTCAGCTTATCTTGTCTTGGACATCTTAAATCGTAAGAAAGACTACCCAAAACTGATTCTCGCTTGCCAAAAGTTTTTGACGGCTCGGTACTTTACGAAGGTTGAATTTAAAGCGGAAGTCGCGGAAGTTTTAAGAAAAGCGGAATTAAAACGGATCGCCCTTATCGAAGAATCGGGCGAATTTAAATTGGCGGCAAAAAATTACGTCGACTACACGAAAAACTACGGAAAAGAAGATGAGTCTCTTTACGAAAAAGCACTCTATAACGCCACGGTCAATTACAGTAAGGCGGGGCTCATGGTGGAAGCACTCGAAGTTCAAGAGCAATTCTTAAGACGTTTCCAAAAAAGTGAAATGCGTCGCGACCTTCTCTTGGGAGTGGCTAAAACTCACGAATCTTTAGCTCACTATGATAAGTCTGCAGAATATTTCGATCTGTTTTCAACTCAATATCCAACACACGAACAATCTCAAAACGCTTTGAGACTCGCAGGTCTCTACTATTGGGGCAGCGGAAACCAGAAAAAAGCGGAAGATACGATGCTCAAATACGCAGAACTCTACCCCAAAGATTCTGCGCTCATCGAAAAAGATTTAATGGATCTCTACGAAGCCCAAGGAGCAACGGATTCTCAAATCAAATACTACATCACTCGACGATCAAAACGCGGAATTCCCATTTCTCTTTACGTCTCTGACACGATAAAAATGGCAGAACTCGTTGCAGGCAAAAGCACGCGCCTTTCCGAGCAATACATGGAGGAAGCTCAAAAGGTCGGTTTCAGAAGTCAGAATGAATTGATGAACACTCCACGCGGTGTGGAATCGCTAGCAAAAATTCTCTTTTGGAATGCGAATCAAAAAGAAGCTTATTTTTCAAGAATCTCTCTTCAAGCAAAAAACAAACAGCTCGAAATCAATCTGCAAAAGAAATTAGCGCTTTTGAAAGAACTTGAAAAAGATTACGCCAAGGTTGCATCCCTCCAAGGCGGCGAATGGGGTTTAGGTTCCATTTTTAAAACCGCAAATACTTACCACCGAATGGCGATGGAAGTGCTCCAAGCTCCCATTCCGACGGATCTCAAAGGGGCTGAAGTCGATGAATACCGTAAAGGAATCGAAACTCAGATCGTAACGCCGTTTAAAGAAAAAGCTTTGGGTCTTGTTTCTCAGTGCATGGACAAAACAGAAGAGTTTAACGTAATCTCAAGCTGGACCGCCCGATGTTACAATCTTGGGTCGCTCTTGGATTCCAAACGGTTCCCCAATGTCAGAACTTTTTATCTTCCACCGGTCCAGGTTTCTCTAAAACTTCCGGAAGAGAAAAAATCAATTGTGAAAGTGGGAAATTTTAAGAAATATGTCTACCCCTTTCACTCCGTCGCAATGTTCCGTCAGACAACGCCTGAACGCATGCTTGCCTCTCAGACAAAACCGCTGCCTTCGCTCTACAGCAATATCGACAGAGGCGAATCTCAAAACGTGATGCCACTTCCGCTAACGTTTAGAATCCTCTCGGAAGAGCGAGAACAAATTATCAAGCAAGCAATGAAGGCTGAACCTCAGGGTGAAAGAAGCGTTTCAACGTTCAATTATCTAAATCTCATGAGACAGGTTTCACCGGATAAGGCTTTAGGACTGATTCGCGAGTCGATTTCGCAAGATCCGACTAATCCCAGTCTTCATAACTTGATGGCTTTGACTTATCTTGATCTCGGAAACATTCCCACAGCGAAAGTGATTTGGTTATCCCTGATGGCTCGAGGCTACCAATCGTCCTACATCTGGAATAACCTAGGAGTGGTTTCCATTTACGAAGGACATGAAGACGCCGCCATTGAGTATTTCCAAGAGGCTACGAAACAAGACCCTTCAAAAGAAGCGTACGCAAATCTCGGATTTTTGGCGTTAAAACACCGAAATAGTTTCGAAGCCGCCAAGAATTTCAACAAGGCACTGGGAATCGAAAAAGACGATCTCACAGCATTGTCCGGTCTTGCAGTGGCAAAAACTCAAGGACGAGATTTCGATGCCGCTCGAGCCAGCCTCATCGAAATCAACCGGAAGTTCAAAACGGATCCTTACGGAAAAATCTCTTTGGTTTACTTACTCGTCGACGGGTTGAAACAACCCACGCTCGCTAAGCAAATCTTAGGCGAATACGTGGAAACGCGAGCGATCGCGAGTGAAGACACCCAATTCCGAAACGCCGCGAAGGATCTCGGTCAGTCGATGGCCAGTAACAGAAACGAGGAAGTCGATGCCGAAGAACCCGATGAAGACGCTCCTCGCAAAAAGATAAGCGAAGACGGCGAAATTCCTGAGATTGAATAACCTTTAACGTCCCTCAAAAAAAACTCCGCAAATACTCGTCGTCGCTTCGCTCCTCGCAACGACGGCCATTAAATTAAGACTTCGCCGAACGCGCGATAAAAAAATCGGTCAGGTATTGGTATCCCGAAAAAAGGGAAATACCGAGTGCGATGTACAAGATCCAGCGTCCCAAAGTGATCGCGGGAAAACCGAAGACGCTTCCGTACCACATCATCAGGCCAAGACCTATCATCTGAAAAGTCAGTTTCCATTTTCCGCCCTGACCGGCGCTGATGACAATTCCTTCAGCGACGGCAATGGCTCGAAGGCCCGTGATCAAAAACTCTCTCGAAAGCAGAAGCATGACGATCCAGGCATCGACGCGTCCCAACTTTAAAAGCATGATGAGGCCAACGAGAAGAAGAAGTTTATCGGCAAGAGGATCTAAGAACTTTCCGAGCAAGCTCTCAATTTGCCATTTTCGTGCATAATAGCCATCCAGAAGATCCGTAATCCCCGCAATAATGACCACGAAGGCCGCCACTCGCCCCGGCGAATAACGAAACATCCAATCCATTTCAAAAGGCGGCTGATCCGAATCGTAATCGAGTAAAAGACCCATGAATGGAATTAAAACAATACGGGCGATCGTAAGGAGATTCGGAAGATTTAAAATATTGTTTTGCGCGCGTAAATTCTTGAATAAATCCATTAGATTGTGTTTATACTACGTCAAAACCGTTGAAACAAGAAGCAGGGAATATGAGAAGAACGGGCTCTTTAGCATTATGCGTTGCATTAATTACATGCATTCTCTCGTGTTCTGCTCCGATTGTCGTTTCGAATTCCTCTGCAACTGAGGAAAGTCCTTGGAAAAAGTCTCCCGCGACGCCTGAGCGTCTTCTCGTGCTTGTAATCGATGAGTTCCAAGATTCTTTTATTCAGAAATACGCACTGAAAAACTTCGCGCGATTTAAAGAAAACGCGATGAGTTTTGACAACGCAACTGTCGGTCATCTTTCAAGCGATGAGTTAACGTCACACACAGTTCTCACGACGGGCCTATTACCGAAAAACCTTCCCTATCAAGACAGGATTTTTCGAGACAGCACGGGAAAATTAGGAGCGAAGGGAAACCTTTATTCCACCAAAGATCTTTCTCGCAAACAATTTGAAAGACTTTTGACCGATACGGCTCCGACCAATTTACACGCGAGATTAAAAAGAGGCCATCGAGGCGATACGTTTACCATCGGAAACGATGAAGCATCGGCTTACGCGCTCGGAAGTCCTTATTCGGATCTTTTAGTCACCTTAGGCGCTCCGAAGAAGCAAGGTCCTCTGAAAGGCCTTTGTGCCCCAGCGGGTGTCGATGTTCCAGATTATTTTCTCTATCCTGCGGGCGGAAGATTTTTCTTAAATTGCGTTTCAGATTTTCCATCCGGCAATCGTTTTATCCTCGGAAACGATCCGGCGCACCTCGGAGGCGACGCTTGGATAGCAGACAGTATTCTTGAAGTGATGAAAGAAGAAAGTGATTGGAGAGCGATTTTCGCGACGACAGCAAGCGTTCACGAATCTCTTAAACTCACAGTCCAGTACGGAAATGAAATTCCGGTTCCCGCGTTAAACGATTCTCCCATCGCTCTGCCTAAAATTCTTCAGACTTTAGACGAGCAATTTGGGAAAATTTTAACGACGCTTGAAAAAAAGGATCTCCTCAAAGAAACTCTTGTCGTCGTCACATCCTCTCACGGGGGCCAGTTTAATCGAACCTTGTGGCAGTCGAATTTTAAAAATGGAGTTCACATTGTTGGAAAGCTGAAAAATGCCCCCGAAGCGAAATCAATTGAGAATTTGCCGTTGGAACTGAGACCTTTCATCAAAAATCCAAAAGTCGATGCGATCTCTTACGACACGTCGCTCAAGTTTTATTTGAATACCAAAGATGCGATTGAGATTTCAAAACTTGCGATTGAAATTGGGCAGGTTAAAGGGGTTAGCGAAGTCTACGCGCGTAAGTATTTAAGTACCGGATCTCAATTCATCCGAACGTATCGCTCAAAGGAGCTTCAAGGGCCGGCGCTCGAGTGGGCGAAGGCGAAGAATCAAGATCTTCTCAGTACCCTTGCGCAAGACTCTTCGAGTGACCTCATTGCGTTTTTATTCGACGAGACCGGCTACGCGGACCTTGGCGGCGGCGGAGGCGCTCAAAAAGCCGTTCAACAGATTCCATTGATGATTTGGTCACCCAATCTCGCAAAAGGAAGCCAGTCCCCCTATCCTATTCGTCTGGTCGACCTAAACCCCGTAATCTCACGCCTCATGAACCTGTCTATCCCGAGCGAACTCAATGGCACCCGAGCTCCGGTAGATAATCTTGTCCTCGTTCCTTAACCTCTTCGCCATACGACGCAACTCAGCATCTGCATTGTCAAGAAATCTCCATAATTTGACGATAGGAATAGGAAGAAAACGATTCATGAAATTGCACGCCATAAAAACTCTAGATAACCCACCCGTTCTCCAAAAGAGACTGAGCCAACAAGATGTCATTGCTTTCAACGGCAAAGTCTTTCGCGCAAGTTATTCTGACAGCGAAACTGAATCGATTTTAGAATCTTATTCCCTCAAAAAGCTTTTCACGCAGAAAAATTTGAGTTCTTTTAGAATCCTTCGCGGAACGGAAAAGAAATATCTGATGGGTATTTTTGCTCCTTTTTTAAGAACGGCCGACGCGACTAAGGTTCGCCTCCTGGAGCAGAAACCGCTCGAGCATTCGGCTTCGCCCGCGCAGTGGACGAGCAGCATGTGGGTCGAGGCAGCGCGCCTTGTCTTGCAAATCTCATCCGAGCTTTTAGCCGACGGACTCGAACTCGCCGAAATCAATCCTGAAGATATCGGATTTCGTCATACCAAACCTATTTTTATCAATCCCTCGATCATTGAACCTTTCGACATGACTCAATATGCATGGAAACACCATGCCGAATTTCGTCGACGCTTCATTAATCCCCTCGTGCGTTTTATCCGTCTCGACATCCCATTCGACCAAAGTTTAATGTACGAAAACGGCGTTGAACCCGAAAGCCTTTTACAAGAAGCCGGGTGGTTGCGTTCTCTCAGTCCCGGTCTTTTTTCGTCTGCCTTTCTTCCTTCCATTTTGAATCAGCAAGTGAAGAAACGGGGCTTTTTCTCGTTTTACAAAACTCCTGAGATCAACGAAGTGGTCGAATACCGAAAAAATTTCTTTGCTAGCCTTTTAAAAGAAGTGAATAAAATTCAGGATACAAATTTACTGAAAAAGCACACAAAACCGAAAGAACCGCTTGCATCCATCACGACCTCGGAATCGTGGATCAAAGAGAAGATCAACCTCTTCCACCCCCGCAGCATTTTAGAATTTCACAGCGCCGATTTAACTTTTTCGAAATACGCGTCCGAAATCGGAATCGATTTTATCAGTCACCAGCCGGACGAAAAGGTTTGCGACAGGATCTTTCGGGAATCCAATCGCTTGAAGATTCGCAACCTTTGTTGCAATGAAAAGAATCTTTCCCGTTTTGCGCCTGCCGAAATGATTTTAATGAGTCGGTCGTCTATAGAGAAAGCGCTCACCCAGTTTCATTTTGAAGACGAATTGATTCAGTACCTTTCAAAATCCGTCTCGAAATACCTAATTTTGGATATTCCGAGCGCGGACCCACTCCATCAAAAACTCGAGAAGTTCGGTTTTGTTTTTTCAGATGGGTTTTCCACCTTTTCTTTGTTTATCAAAGTGGATGTTCAAACAAGGTTCGTATAATTGTTTTTATATTGCCCCTAACGTTAAAATCTCCCGTAATCTCCATTCGCCAGGGATTACAAGCCTTCACCATATCGGTGAGAATCTGATTCACGGCTGCTTCATGGAAGATCCGACGTGAGCGATACGAATTGATGTAGAGCTTTAAACTCTTCAACTCTAAGCACGAGTCTTTGGGCTGATATTTAATGTGGATGGTTCCAAAATCCGGAAAGCCACTTCTGGGGCAAAGAGCCGTCCATTCGGGACACGTGAACTCAATGTCGTAACGTCTGGATTTTTCAGGATTTTCAAAAACTTCGAGATCGACCGGGGAGTCCGGGCTGTATTCAAATTCATTCATAGGGGACTTACTTATTACAGGCTTTTCATGAAAGCAACCCCTGCCCTCAACCCATAGAGCCCGGTCGAGTCTTGCGCCGTAAGATGATAGAAGAGGTCCGCTCCCACTTTGAGATGGAAGGGGAGATCTGAAAACGGAAACTCAAAGCCACTTCCAACGACTAAATTCACCATTTTTTGAAGAGGAACATCCGTGTCTTCTCCTTGCGGGTTGGTTTGAATCGTTCCGGTAGGAAGAAGTCCCTCAGCTCCTAAACTGACCGTCCATCTTTGTCGACGTTCGCTTTTAAAAAGCATAAAAATGTCGGCCGCCGCTCTTAAGCTGAGACTCAAATTCCAGGTCGTTTCTTTGTAAGTCGCGCCCGGATCTTTCACCGATCCGCTGGCATCAAGCTGTCGAGAGATTCTTTGATAACGATAGGCCGGAAGCAGTTGAATCGACAAATACGGCAAGATACTGACTTCGCCGATGCCCCCGATTCCAAAACCGTAGCCTTTAGAGTAGTCGGAACTGTAACCGACTTTTGCAGCAGTGCCTTCGCCCTCTAGAGTAAACCCAACTTTAAAAAGACTTCTCTCAATTTTTGGCATCGCCTTGTAAGAAACTTCGGAAATTTCTTCAGCGACACACGAATTGTAAACATACCCCCGACACGAGCCGGAGCGAATTAAAGCAATTTTTTCATCTCGTTGAATCACTTCCACTTCATCGCCGGATTTTAAGCTACAAACGGTCTTGGCATTTTTTGCAACTTTTTCAAACACTCGGCACGCTCGGATCATATGAGAATCCACCGCAAACGAAATCGAGCAAAAAACGATTGAAACCCAAATTATTTTTTTCATTTTTTTCGTCCAAACTTCCGCGGGATGATTAATGTGGCGAGTAACCAGAGACAGAAAGATAAAATACTTAATCCCCCACTGCTTTGAGAGAGACCTACGGAGGAACATCCCTTCGTTCCGATTTCAATAATCCCTTTTGCGGAATCGCGAAAGATTCCCGTCTGGCCCGCATAAATTTTTAATTCATCATAAAAAAGTTGCCGAATACGTGCCGCATGAACGCCACCATAAAGTGCTTTATCCGCTTTCACGAGTGTTTCGACAGTGTCCCCGAAGCTGGGACTCGTCGGCTCATAAAAAAGGCTTTTGATGAGTAATTTATCGATGACGGCCGTACCGTATTCCGTTTTCAATTTCCAATACGCGGACGCCCAAGTGAGTCCAGCCAAATGCACGTCTTCGGTCGCTGCCGTATTTTCGTATACTTTCAGAGTATTCAACTGCCGTTGCAAAGGAGTGCAATTTTGAAGCGCGTACTCGGCGACGAGTGTAACATCTCGGCCTGCGAGATCTGAAACATAGGTTGCGGCTAGATAATCTGAAATCGCTTCGTGAATAGCATCTCCGACAGCGCATTTGCGGGTGATTCTATCGCAACCGTTGACAATTTGAGTGATCGTATCAGTCACATAATGTTGATATTCATGAGCGACGACTATTGCTTCTCTGGAAAAATCATGAAAACTCACGGCCGTCGTTGAATTACAGGACGCCTGACTTTCTTTTGCACTTATAAGGGCGGGTCTTAAAAACGCCATACAACGTGGCATGCTGCCATCCGACCGACAATGGGTCGAGTAGGAAGCATTGTTAGAAAGTTGGGAATAGGTTTTATCATCTAAAGTGAGTGTGTTTACGAGAACCGGAATAGGTTCTCCGGGAAATGTTACGCTTGCTCCTAATTCACTTAAGTACGTTCCAATTCGGTTACGGTATTGCGACAGATGATAGTAAACATTCACTCCATCAAAGGATTGGTCCGGGCAATCGTTACTCGTTCCTGTGCAAGCGTAATTATATTGCGTGGGATCACTTTTAATCGCACCCGTGTAATCGGCAGGTGTGATATCGACGAGTGTGGGAGTAGAAATATTTTCCTCTCGTCGAACATAAAAATTGCTATTGCTCAGTTGAGTCGCGGAATCGGTTGTAAGAGTAACAGATTCTGCGGCCGATCCGCCAAAAGGACTCACTTTATAAACCTTTGCGCCGATACTGACATCTCGAGAAGTTCGATTTTCCTTTAAGACTTTTCCGGTCATTTCATCGATTGTAAATTCTCGGACGTACATCGGAGCATCATTAATGACTCGAATTTCTAACGCCGAATGAGACTCTCCTTTTTCATCGACGAAAATAACGGGCTCAGAACTAACCGCTCCGTTCAATGGACGCTGAAATTGTTTTTCAAATTCTTCTCTCGCCTTCACTTGCCAAAAAACTTGAGCGTCTCGAGTCGGAGGGCTCATAAAACCCTCTACCTTGGAACTGATATTGCTCGATGCGTACTCGATAAACCCTTTCGCACTATAATGGGTTTTTAGGTACTGTCCGCTAATGCGGCGGCCTTCGTAGTAGAGCGCGTAAGTTTTATGCGTGTGGGTATTGTCTTTAATATTCAAAACTTCTTTCCATTGGTGGCGAGAACTCACAAACGGAAAATTGAGTCGGCTGAATTCTTGAAATGCCTCGACCTCTTTTTGATGCGTCGAATTAGCATCAGTTTCATAAGACCGAATCAGCCCGGAAGCATGGCGCTCGATCGACTCGCCAAACGCAAAGGTGGAGGAGATAAACACGATAAGATACGATAAGATAATGTGTTGCATAATTTTTGTATCCCAATTTTCAAATTACTTGAGCGTTACGTCAACCTGTGACGTGTTATTTTTTGAAAAACACTCTATAATGCAATAAGGCGAAAGCTTTCCTGAAATTCGTATCACGATATTCACTCAAAGGGACTTCCTATGTTAGGACGCGCGTTTGTTCGATTTATCAGTTTGATGATCGAAGAAAATTCAAATGCACAAATTTCTTTTAGTGTGGTGCTCGGAATGTGCCTCGGACTTTTCCCTTCCTACTCGCTTCAGTGGGTATTCTGTCTCTGTTTAGGAATGCTTTTTCGTTTTAATATTTTTACCGTCTTAGGGTCAAGCATCTGCTTCTTTCTTTTAAGAAGTACCATCGAGGCCCCACTCCATGATGCGGGACTTATTATCCTGACTTCGCTGCCGTCTCTTTTCCCGCTGTGGCGGTGGATGTACCACGCTCCGATATTTCCATACTCAAGCTTTAACCACACGGTCGATGCGGCAAGTACCCTTCTCGCGATAGCGCTAATTCCGCTCGTGTGGTGTACTTGCTATTTTGTGATTCGCCACTTAAGAGACCGAATTCTTTACTACTGGAGATCGACTAAACTCTTTAGAACCTATGCAAGCTACAGATACCTCAGCAAATAAGCCGAAGCTTCGGATTTTTCGAAAACAGGCACTGTTCTCCTTCGTGGGCATTATTGCGGCGATTGGGTTCTACACAAAATTTGTTTTTGACTATCACTTAAAAATTTCCTTAGAAAAATATGGGGCGCTTCTCAACGGGGCTCAAGTCAATATCGGAAGTATTAAGACAAGTCTGATTTCCAGAAGCGTCGAAGTCGAGAGAATCCAGGTCGCGCATCACGTGAACGCGATGAAAAACATTGTTGAGATCGATAATATTAAGCTCTATTTTCAGATGGAGCCTCTCTTCCGTAAAAAACTCATTATCTACGGAATGACCGTTAAAGGGATTCACCACGGAACCCAAAGAGAGACTTCCGGGATCCGTCCCTACGATGCCGATCAAACGTATGCGCCTCCCAGCCTGATTGATAGAGGGGTCTCGACACTTTATTCGACGATTCGAACCGACTTGAATCGTAATCCTTTGCGCCATCTGGGCAATCTCGCATCGGGTCTAAACGTTAAAGGCAAAATCGAAGGGCTTTTAGGAGAACTGCAAACGGTCGCAAGCCTCAATGAAACGCGTGCGAATTTGGAGACAGCCATTAATAAGTGGGATTTGAGAAAATCCGATCTCCCTTCTCAATCTCAACTTGCCACCCTTCAAAAAAAGATGGAAGAGTTGCTTGTCCAAAAACGAAATCATCGAAGCCTGACGAGTCTTGTGACCGACCCTGTCCTCGACGATTTCGATAAACAAAAACTTCTAGTCCTTCCGCTCGCAACCCAAGTTGAGACAGAACTGAATGCGATTAAACAGGCGATTCAAAGCTATGAAGTCTTTGTTGAAAAGGACATCGAACTTCTTGGCGCAAAGCTCGATATCCCGCAATTGAAAAGAGACGATCTGACTGGCCTCGTCTTTGGAACAAAATTCATGGGTTATCTTGAGCGAGTTTCGTACTGGATTGACCAGAGTCGAAAGAAAATGCCGACGGGTTCGACCTTTGGCCATAGCTCGATTGTCGCCCAACCTCGTGACCCCGGACTTCTTGTTCACTACGGAAAGAACGCCGGTAATCCAAGTTTTCTCATCGAATCGATTACTTTCGAATCTGATTTAGGTGAAGATAAAACCCTCGGAAAAGTTCGCGGAGTTTTAAATAACTTTACACTAGATCCGCCGATTTTAGGAAAGCCAACCACGCTTCAACTCGACATGGATTTTCCTTTTTATAATACTAAGGGAATTCATGCAGAACTGTCGGTCGACCATTTAGGAAGCGTTCCTTTAGAAGAATTCAAACTGCATATCGAAAATTTTCAACTGAGCGATTGGATGATCTCCGAACAGCAAGATCTGAAATTTAAAGTCGATAAAGCCCGCTGTTCGGTCGATTTCACAGGCAAATTTGAAGATCAAAAGGTGATGATGGATTGGAATTTTCGATTTAAAGATGTGAGTTACGATGTACAGTCCCGATTCAAACAGGTTCAGGAAGTTTTAAGAAATGTGTTAACCGGAATTTACTCATTTGATGTCGCAGGAAATGTTTCGGGAACTTTTTCGGAACTTAAATACGAGGCCTCAAGCGAGTTTGGAAAACAGTTAGCCGCCGGTTTACAACGAGAATTCCGCCATCAAATCAGTGCACTCGAAGAAACTCTCCGAGGCAACATCACCGACCAAACAGCCCCTCGAAAACGCGCAATTCTGGATAGACTCCAGGAAAATGAGCAAAACGTTTTTGAACCGTACTTTGCAGCCCGTCGCAGCATTCAGTCCCTCCAAGACCTCGCCGATAAAATCGCAAAATAACCTG
Organism: uncultured Bdellovibrionales bacterium; assembly: GCA_937903155.1. Classification (GTDB taxonomy): domain Bacteria; phylum Bdellovibrionota; class FAC87; order UBA2466; family UBA2466; genus CALCZU01. The sequence goes on along the minus strand of CALCZU010000120.1, from coordinate 40,578 downwards.
CCTGTTCCGCTCAAGATTTTCGCTGCCCTGACGATAGATAAAATACACTTTTTGCCGGGGAAACTCACTTCTATGTCATTTTGGAAAGAAATTATTTACTGGGAATTTTTATACATTCTGGGCTTTTGGATCGCTTGGAACTTTTCCTTTGTAATGGTGACACAATTCATTCGCGCACGGGCGCGCAAAAAGCAAGTCGAAGCCGACATTCTCTCATTTCACTCAAGCCAACTTGAAGAAAAACGCAAAGCGTTTTAATTGAACCAATTTCTTGGCGACTTCAAATCCTTCTTCACAATTTTTGCCGCAATGTAACCTGGAGCGCCCATCACACCTCCTCCTGGATGACATCCCGATCCACACAGGTAGAGATTTTTAATGGGTGTTCTGAAATCCGCATGTTTTGGAAGCGGTCTCATAAAAAACATTTGATCTAAGCTCATCTCGCCGTGGAAAATATTTCCACCCGTGAGACTATACTCTTGATCTAAATCAACGGGACTGATGACTTGGAATTCGTCAACGGCCGACCTAAAGTTCGGAGCATATTCGTTCACAATACTAAATACTCTCTCCGCAAATTCATTTTTGCCGGCCGTATCCCAAGACTTTCCGTCTTTTCTTTGATAGGGCGCGTATTGGATAAACATCGACATTAGGTGTTTTCCAGGAGGAGCTACCGTCGGATCGCATGACGAAGGAATCGTCATTTCAATAATTGGATTTTCAGAAGGTCGTCCGTGTTTTGCGTCATCGAAGGCTTTTTCCATGTACTCCATCGTCGGAGCAACATGAATCGTCCCACGGTGTTGGGGACCTACTTCTTTATTTCCCGGATAGGCTTTGAAATCAGGAAGCTGATTGAGTGCAACGTTAATTTTAATAACGCCACTCCGCATCCGAATGCCCTTAATTCCCATGGAAAAATCAGACTCTAAATTCTCTTCACCGACCATATTCAAAAACGTTCGATGTGGATCCGCATTCGAAAGCACGATATTCGCTTTAAAATCTCTTCCATCTTTAAGAGCGACTCCGCGCACTCTTCCCTCTTTCACAAGAATCTTATCCACATCCGCACGGGTTAAGATTTTTCCGCCAACCGATTCGAAAGACTTTGCAAGCGCTTGAGTGATCGTTCCCATTCCGCCTTTGGAATAGCCCCAGACGCCGGGTTTTCCATCGGTTTCTCCCATCACGTGATGAAAGAGAACGTAAGCCGTACCCGGAGAATAAGGTCCTGCCCACGCCCCGATGACCCCATCTGAAGCCATTCGAACTTTCAGGGGTTCCGATTCAAACCAAAGATCTAAATAATCTGCCACACTCATTGAGAAGACTCTTAAGTGTTCATAGATGTCCGAGCCTAAACCTTTGACCCGCATTAATAGCTTTAGAGATCCTAAAATATCTTTAGGCGCGTGGCTTGTTGGATCGGGCGGAACCATCGTTAAAAGAGGTTGTACGAATTGAGAAAGCTCTTCGAGTTTCTTTTCAAAAAGTGGGTACGCTGCCGCATCTTTTTTAGAGAATTTTGCAATTTCTTCGCACGTTTTTTTCTGGTCTCTCCAAAAGAAAAGGTGTTTTCCATCTGGAAATGGAGAAAATGAAGATGGATTTCTCTCGATAATTTCGTATCCGAATTTTTTCAGCTCGAGCTCTTTGATAATTTCTGGGCGAAAGAGGCTGCAGACGTAAGCGTTGGTCGAGACTTTGTAACCTGGAAAAGCTTCTTCCGTGACGCACGCTCCGCCGACGATGTGGCGTTTTTCTAGGACTAAAACTTTTTTTCCGGCTCGCTGTAAATAATTGGCTGAAATAAGGCCGTTGTGACCTCCACCCACCACAATCACGTCATACGCTTGTGCATCCATGCTTTTCCCCTATCCTTAAATTTAGTCTTGTTTCTTATCGTGAAACAAAACATCCTGCAAGGGGTTAAGAGCGGTGTTTCAGGTGCCGGAGTAAGGTAAGATTGTTTTCGTCTTTGGCGAATTCGATCGCTTCTTCGAGTTCCTCTTCATCTTCAAAGTAAGACGTCGGGATATTTAAAAGGGTTTTTGAGGCTTCTTCCACGAGACCCGCATCGCGTTGGAGTTTGAACCGATAGTAATCCATCCAGATAGGCGCTTCTCCGAAATTCTGAATGAGGTCGAGCGCTCGTGAATTCTCTCCCACAGCGTTATAGCAAAGACTCAAATGATACTTAATACTCGAGTCGTTCGGATTTTTTTGTTGCGCTGCGGTAGCAAACTTGAGCGCACGTTCGATGAGCCCATGTTGAAAACAAAACTGCGATCGGATGTAGTCGGCTTTATTTTCCCAAGTCGGATGATCCGTTAATTTTTTATAAAAGTGATCCGCTTCCGCAAGATTTCCCATGAGCTCAAACGAATTGCCGATGACATAATAGGAAGATGGCTTTAATTGAGGAACAGAGAGAATTTGGTCAATGAGTGCTCGATGCGCTTCGGAATTTTCGAGACGGGCATAAACAAAAAGAAGATTAAAAAGAGCCGGACGGAGGGTCGGTTGGTAGGAAAGCGCTTTTTCGAAGTAGATTTGAGCTTCTTCGTCGTCGCCGCTTTTAAAGCTTAAATTGCCTTCAACGAGATAAAGATACTCCTTCGAAAGGTTTTCACCTTCGCGACTCCAAAAAAGTTCCCACGACTTAAAATCTTCGTGAATTTTGCTGTGATGGCCCGTTAAAGTTTCGAGAGATTTCTTTAAGCTCGAATCGAAAAAACCTTCGTAGTCCTTCCAAAGCAGGAGAATGCTTTCAATGAGGTCATCTTTAAAGACAAAAGCTTCACGCGCCAGCTCATTGAGAGTTTCGAACTCAGAGAAGAACTGACTGTCGATTTCTAAAAAACCACCGCGTTCAGGATTTGTAAAACAGAGATGATAAAGATGGCGAATAATCGATTCGTGGTCTTTTAGAGGTTCCTGACGGCGATTTAAAAACCAGTGAATTTCGGTAACCCAATAAAGAACTGAACGGAGTTCTTCTTCAACTTGAAAGCGCGAAGTCAAAAGCGATTCGCCGAGCGTTTTAGTGGCTTCGTACTTTCCGTGGGAAATAAGATTTAAGATAAAAAACGGCAAGCCATAGTCACGCTTCATGCAGTCGGTGAGACGTTCTAAAAAGGCGGATGTTTTTTCTCGTTGATAAGCAAATCCTAAGGAGTCGGAAAGCAGGGCCTGGGCTTCTTTTTGAACCCAGGGGACGTCCGAAAGCGAAGCATCGAAAACTTCCCAACAATTCTCGGAGGTCGCCATGGCAGAGTCCATCAGATCCTGCAGAGTGATAATCCGAATTAATTTTTCATCGAACTCAAAATTTTTATTTTTCGCTTTCGAGAACGTAAATCCAGCCCGCAAAGTTTTGACTTTATGATTGTGAGATGTTCGGCCCATCTGGAGAGCTCGAAAGGTCGAAAGCGCTCTTAAGTGTCTTGAGAATCTGTCCGATTCTCGCGTTTGATTCGTGTCACGCTTAAGTTCTAAGATCAATTCTTCGAGAGCTTGATCGGCTTCTAGCGTATTTTTACGGTATTCTTGAATGAGAACATCAGTCGCCGCCGATTTTCGAAGAGCTCGAACTTTTTGAAACAAGTCGATAGAGTTCATCTTCTTCAGAAGAATCTCCACCAAAACCCATGCGAGAAAGGCCGAAGCCGCATAGTAGTGCTTTAAGTAAATACCAATTCCAATCGTCGTTGAAATCAGCGCCGTCAAACAAGACAAAACCAAAATTTTTTTCCGCGTCTGAGCCAAAACCATCACTCCAAAATAACGGGTACTGCCACAGGCCAAAAACCCGGCACACAACCCACCAAAAGAGCAACACCCATGCCACAAAACCCCAGCCCCCCCACGCACTGTATTCCCCCAGAACCCACCCAAAAAAACAAATCCCGCCCACACAACTGCCCAACCCCTAAACGCCCGGGGACGGAGGCTCTCCCCGCTCAACCCCCCACATTTTCTTATCAATCCCCCAAAACCCCTCAATCAAAGTCCTCAGCCAACGCCTATTGAGCATTTTGGTCGGATGAAGAGTTGTTAAACGGGCTCCGAGGTCATTTTCGCCAATCATTTACAAATTTGGAATGAAATTTAGATAAAAAAGGCAGGGCTTCGCTAACTATAAATTAACCGTCACAAGAAAATAGATGGAGTCTTCTAACCAAACGCTGAAGAATGTTCTTTTCTCCACTGTTTCACCAAATCTTCGTGAGCATCCATCCATGCAGAAGTACCAAAGAAATGTCTCTTCAAAAAATTGCGCTTATAAAGACCGTAGTCTCTCAAATACTTCGCAAAAAGTTCTCGGTATCGTTTTTGCCGTTCGGTCATATTCTTTCCTAAAGCCATGTACCAAGCTGGCAACACAACATGTTTCATCCAAGGTTTTCGCTTTCCAAAAGCGTAGAGATTGTGAGTTGAGTAGTAGTAGTTTCTCGCATCGCCGACGATATTGGCTCGAATGGGATTTGCGTGAACGTAAAATACCGTCAGCATCTCATGCTCGGAGTCTTCTAGAACACAAGTATGTGGTCTATCCTGCGCAACCTTGCCACAGCGATCATTACTACGATTAAAGTACATTCCATACCGAGAGTGGTGGCGTCTCATGTGCTCTGAGAAAAGCTTTTGACTTAAAATCTTATCTACTTCGTGAGTGTGGTTACCCATCAATGTTAATGCCTGTAGTTCGCACGCATTTTTAAATCGTTCCGATTCGATATCGTCGTTCAGATATTCGAGGTATTTTTCTTTCTGGCTGGCGGTTCCTAAGTTGAATTCTTTATTGTGACCACGCCACACTTTATGAACGCTAAAGTTTTCGATGATACATAGTTTCCGGGGCACTCTCGCCATATCCAAATCCTATACTCATCGAATCGAGTTTCATGCAACACTCATAGGGGAGCGCGGATTTGAATAGTTTTAGGATTGGAAAATTGCCTCCGTCCCCGGCGGGTTAAAAGATTTTTGAGATGAGGGAGCGGACGATTTTTACTTTTCGGGTCGCTGGGAGGGCATTTAGGATGATGGGAAGCACTACCACAACTCCTTGTACGAACGCTTTCCCCTCTTTACTGCTTAAAAACTCGTGAACTTTGGTAGCCCCTTTTTTACCTGCATTTTTCGCAGCTTTCGACGCTTTATCAATTTGTTTTTTAAGTTTCATCTTTTGGCTTTTCTTCATTTTTGGTTTTACCCCTGTCTCAATAATATAGGTTCGGTCACACACTCATCAAGCGGTCTGAACCTTAGAATGTTTCCCTGGCTGATGAATGGGAAGTTCAATAATAAACTTTGTTCCCTGTCCCATCCGGCTCTCGACGCGGATGGTGCCGTTATGCTTTTGGATGAGGCCGTAGGCGATGCTGAGGCCGAGCCCCGTCCCCTGGCCCACTTTTTTGGTGGTGAAGAAGGGGTCGAAGATTTTTTCTAGGGTGTTTTCGGGGATTCCGCTTCCGGAGTCTTCGAATTCGAGGCGGATGTTTTCGCCGTCTTGGAGCGTGCGGATCCAGATTTCACCACGGGTGGCGATCGCTTGGGCGGAGTTAGAGAGGATATTCATGAAGACCTGATTGAGCTGAGATAGGTTGCACTCGATTTGCGGGAGAGGCTTAAACTCTTCGTGTACGACAATTCGATTTTTCAGTTCACTGGATAAAAGTTTTAGGGTGCTTCGAATCCCTTCGTGAACATCTGAAAGCCTAAAATGGGCATCCTCGATTCGAGAGAACGTTCTTAGACCGGTCACAATTTCCTTTGTACGGTTCGCTCCATCTAAGACACTTCGAATAATATCTTCCATGTCTTTTAACATGAAATCGATTTCAAGTTCGGTCTCCAAGTTTTGGATTTTTTTGCGGTCCGACTCATTCAGTTTGGATTGAATTTCGCGGTACTGAGCAATCAGTTTTTGCATCCGGTCGGCGTATTCCGACATTTGGTGCATATTGCTGTAGATAAAAGCAATGGGGTTATTCAGCTCGTGGGCCACACCCGCTACAATTTGTCCCAGAGAAATCATCTTTGCCGATTGCACAAGTGTCGTCTGAGTCGTTTTAATCTCAATGTTTGCCTTTTTAAGTTCCTCTAACTTCACTTCCAACGCGCGTTTCGTCGCGACGACATTTCTTGTCATTTCGTTAAACGTTCGGACCAAATAGTCAATCTCGTACGTCGTCTCAAACGTTGTGATCTCTTCCACCTTCCCGCTTTTAAACTTCTTCATCGCATTTACGAGCACTTCGATGGGGCTCACGATTTGGTTAGAAAAGAAAAAAATCAGAAGTGCAAAAACAAGTACCAGTAACACCGTCACAAAAATCATGTTCAATTTCAAACGAGTCGAAACCGCGTCAATATTATTCAAAGGCAAAAAAATCGCGAGATATCCAAAATACCTATCTTTTGAAAGGTGCGAAGGTAAATCAAAAAGGTATGCCGTATAACGTGCATCCTTCAGAGTGAGTGTACTTCCCACCGAAAGACCCGAGGGAGTTGCGGGAAAGAAATTTCTCTGGAGATTTTTATCTGCTTCAGGAGTGATTTCAATCGTCGAAGCCATCGCTTCAAAATTTCGACTCAAAATTCCTAAATCCAGATTTCTTCTGACTTTAATTTCTTCCAGCTCCTTCTCGGCAAACAAGATTTCCTCTTCAAGAATTCCCACAACTTGATTATTTTCTTTCACCGCAACGCGGATAATCGTGCTGAACCCCTTTTTATTCTCGATAAAGAAACGATTTATCGTCTCGCCCGCTTCCATCACCTTTCGGTTCGCTTCGCGACTGAGGTAAGGAACCTGTTTATCTGCCTCTGACTCACGACGGATCAAAAACTTTCCCTCTTTACTATAAAACCGAACAAAGGCCTCACTCGGGCTTGAATCGATAAGTTCTTTAAGCCCTTCTAGATCTTTTGACTTCAAAAATGTGGCGATTCGTTTTTGCTTCGCAAGCTTTCGGGCTTTTTCAAAATTATCCAACTCAAAATTATCAATTTCTGCGATAATCGCATCGCGCTCAGACTTTGCTCGTCTTGAAAGCGATTCTGTCGTCGTATCTTCGTAGGCACGAGTGGCGTAAAAACTAATCCCTAAAATCGGAATAATCGAGATCGGAAGAAAGTAGATCGCAAGCTGAGTCTTAAGACTCCTTCGACCTTTTTTCAGATATGAAAAGAAGTTTTTCCACATTAGAAGTACCAGTAAACTCCGAGACCCGCGTAAGTTCCGCTTGAGAAATTAAAAAGCTTAAAAAGATATTGCGCTTCGGCATACACCGAGAAACCTAGGGGGTGTAAAAACTGGACGCCAATTGCCGGATAAACCATCCAGACGTTAAATCCTTTAGAGTAATCACCACTCTCTAAAAATTTATTGGAGAGCACCGAGGGCCCGATCGATTTTTCTTTGGTGCCGTCCGTCCACCATCTTGCAACGCCTGCGGCGAAGTAAGGTGAAACTTGTTCTCCCAACAAAAAGTATTTCGCTTTCAACATCAAAGTGGAGTAATCGAGCCCTGTTCCAATCCCGCCGCTGACTGAAATATTTTCTGTGAGATTAATATCCGCTTCGATTCCCAAGACCGACAAGGGACCCGCAGCGCTAAATCCAATCCCGAATCGCTTTTTCATTTTAATCTCTTCCAAATTCTCAGAAGCAGAAAACGCAAGTGTCGATAACACTACCAAGCAAAGCCAGATTTTCATGGTTTCCCCTTAGAAGATACGAGCTCGAATTCCTTCTTCCTGAAGGAATTGCTTAAGCATCGGTCTATCTATCTGGTGGGCCCGATGCACAAGATCGTAAATTTCATTAATGGTCTTTTGCGTCCGCTCGTCCTCGATCTTTTTCGCGAGCTTATGCACATCTTCGGTGACGTTGGCGAGGTTCTCAATCAATCGGATCACACGATCCTTATCTTTACCCTTCATGATTTTACCTGCATCCACCATGAATTGATTGAGCTCACCCAAGAAATTTTTAATCGTGCCTTCATTTTGCTCCATGAAGTCTTGCACTCGACCAAAAACCCCATACCCTTGAGAGAGAAGCTGATCAATTCGTGGGGGATCTTCGCCGCGCACTTTAGTATTCTCAGCAAGGGGGGTGCCTTCAGCACTTCCAGGACTGATCTCAATGTATCGTTCCCCGATAATCCCCGCCATATTGATAAAAAACTTCGAATCACTTCGAACAATTCGCGAGGCATTGTCTGCAACATCGATGGAAAGCTTTAAAGCCATTCTTTCATTGTTGAGATTTTCGTTGTCTAAAAATTCGATCTTAGAAACTTTTCCGACTTTAACGCCCGAAACCCGAACCGGAGATCCCACTTCAACGCCACCGGCAAAATTATAATAGACGTAAAAACGCACTTGTCGTTTAAACGGGCCCACGACTCCCATCGCCCAGGCGAAACCTAGCATTAATCCGATCACCGCTATGACAAGGGTACCAACCCAAAACTCTCTACTCAGTTTGTTAGTGTTTGTGCTCATTTTTTTTGGGATGTCTTAAAGGAAGGGACTCCTCTTATTATACTGCGTAGAGCAGATAGGTTAAAACAAAATCGAGAAGGATGATGAGAATCGAACTGACTACGACCGATCGTGTCGCTGCTTTACCGACGCCATCACTGCCTCTCTTGCAGTAAAACCCTTGATAACAGGCCACAATTGGAATGATCGAGCCGAAAACAAATGCCTTTACGCAACATGCTATAAGATCGTAAAACTTCGCAAAAGTAAACATCGTGTTAAAAAATTCGCCCATCGTGTAGCTCAGGCTGAAAGAAGCAAGCGAAGCGCTTCCAATAATGGCGACTCCCACCGAAATCACCGATAACGCGACCGCCGAGAAAACAGTCGCTATCCATTTCGGAACGACCAAATACTCGACGGGATGAATCGAAAGTGTTTTCAAAGCGTCAATCTGTTCAGTCAAACGCATCATCCCAACTTCCGCCGCCATTCCCGCACCCACACGCGATGAAAGCAAAAGACACGTCACCATCGGTCCAATTTCTCTTAAGAGTAATACCGTCGAAAAAGCCGGAACAAGTTCATCCTGTCTTAGAACTAACTTCATATGAAAAGAAAATTCTAAGATAAGCATAATCCCAACAAACGTCAGAGAAAGCGCAATCACCGGAAGGCTTTCGACCCCAATTTTGTAAACCTCATGAATTAAAAGTTCCAAGCGCCGGTTAATTCTAAGAAAGAAGCCAGGAAGCATCACAAATAGCTCGATAAAAATCTCAAAAAAACGAAAAACTGGAGTCAAAATTTCGATTACTAGTCTTCCTAAGCTTTCGAAATAAGCACTCATTTACAAAACCCCGAAAATTTCTTGGATTAAACGAGACAGCGTAGAGATGCCAAAATCTAAAATCACAATCCAAACAAGGATGAGAACCGATCCGTTCTTCACTGATTTTCCAACGCCTTCCGCACCTCCGACCGTCGTATAACCTTTATAACAGCTAATCACTCCGATCAGCATTCCAAACAAAAGACTCTTCACGACGCCCACAACGATACTCGCGGTAGTAATCAGTTGCGGCACATTATTCATGTAATTCTGAACGTTGATTTGGAGAGCTAACATCGAAAAATAAGCGCCGCCAAAAACAGTTAACGTCAAACCCACAACTAAGAGTAAAAAGCTCGAAATAAAAACCGCGACCAAACGAGGAAGAACGATAAACTCAAGCGCGTCGATCCCGAGACACTCCAAAGCCGCCACCTGATCCGTCACTTTCATCGTTCCAAGTTCGGCAATCGTATAGGCTCCGACCTTACCAGAAAGTAAAAACCCAATGAGGACGGGACCCACGTCTCGAATCGTCACGCTCGTCGTCAACCCGCCTAAAAAACTCTGAGCTCCAAAATCTTTTAGCTGCTCATTGATTTGAATGGCCATAATCGCGCCGACAAACAATCCTGAAGTCACTGTAATCGGAACGGATCGAACCCCGGCTTCAAACATCTGGTGAACAATGTCACGAATACGAACGCCTTTTCTAAAAAAAATTCCTGTCAGCCTGGTAAAAAAGATCGCGACCTGACCGATCTCCTGAATTCCGGCGACAAAATAATTAGAAGACATGAGCCTCCTTTAGAAACGAAACAGCGAGCGGCACCTTTGATTTTCGAAATTCTTCTCCACCCCCCGAAAACGCAACCCTTCCCTCTTCTAGTAAAATTATTTTATGTGCAAAATGAATCGCACTCGTCATATCGTGAGAGACGACAATAATTCCGACCCGCGAAACTTTCGCCAAATGCCTAATCAGCTCATTGGTTTGCGCCGTTAACACTGGGTCCAATCCTGTTGTCGGTTCATCAAAGAGAAGAAATTTAGGATCCAACGCCAAGGCGCGAGCCACGCTGACTCGTTTTTGCATCGTAAAACTCAAATCCGCAGGGAACTTTTCAAGAAGACTTTCCGGCAACCCGCAAAGCTTCAATGTCGAAATCGCCTTTTCATTCATTGATGCCTCAGAATCTAACGTTTGATGGCCTCTCAATCCCAGTTTCAAGTTCTCTTTCACCGAAAGAGAATCGATCAGCGCCGGAAATTGAAAAACCATCCCGCAAGTTTTGCGAATTTCTTTCAAAACGGCACGATCCGATGTGACCGTCTTCGATTCGATTCGAACACTCCCCGAATCGGGCTCTAAAATACCGACGATGTTTTTAAGTAAAACGCTCTTTCCCACGCCACTTTTCCCTAAGACAAAAACAACTTCCGAAGCTCCCACCTCAAATGAAACTTTATCCAATACCTTACGAGTTCCAAAACTCTTAGAGAGCTCCCGAATCTCAATCATATTCTCTCCGTTAGAGGACCCGTTGTTTCACCATGAACAAATTGCTTCGGAGCCGGCAGCGTACTCTCCCATAGGCTTTTCCAATCCGGAAAAGATTGAACCTTTCCGCCAAAAAGAAAATGCAACTCTCCCCCTTGCTCACTGAGTTTTCGAGCGACTAATAAATCACTTGTGCTGACGAGCAACGTCGATTGCGTTTCTGCAACGAGCTTTAAAATCAGATCCAGAATCTGGCTCGAAGTAATGGGATCGAGTCCGGCCGTGGGGTCATCACATAAGAGTAACTTCGGAGAAAGGATGAGGGCACGCGCAATCCCCAGTCGCTTTTGCATTCCACCGCTGATTTCATGAGGAAAGAGCGCTTTTTGCGCCAACAAACCTACCTCCGCTAAAATCCAGTCGATTTTTTCCAACCGTTGGGACCGCGATAACGAAGTTAATTCCCTTAAGGGAAAATCGAGATTCTCTGAAACGCTCAAAGAATCAAAAAGTCCGCTTCTTTGAAAAGTCATTGAAAGCTCCGAATGAATTCGCTTCTTTTCAGGTTTGGAAAGAGTCGACCGATCTTGGTCAAATAGCTTTACCGTCCCTGATGAGACTTCATACAAGCCCGATAGAATTTTCAGAAGCAGGGTCTTTCCAGAGCCCGAGGGCCCAATGAGTGAGGCTTTACCCCCCTGTTTGAGGCGAAAGCTCACATCACTTAAAACCGGTACAACGTCTTCTGGAAATGAAAAGCGGATCTGATGTAATTCAAGAGCATGTTCGGGCATTTGCTAGATGATAGCAGGCCTGGAGGCCACCACCCAATGGCAAATACGAAGACCGTCTTTTTCTACCTCCGTCCCCGCAAAATTGACCCATTGAGTCATGTCAATTGAGAACGGGTTTTTGCGCGGAGATGAGCGTTTGAATTTATTGACGAAACCCTGGATTCCCCCTAAGTTGGCGACGGAAATCACTCGATTCAGAACTGTTTTGGAGGCATTCAATGCGTTTAATTCTCGTTAGTTTTCTTTTCCTTTCTTTTTCTCTATCCGCAAAGCCATTTAAGGTAGGTCTAGTTTTAGATAAAGGAGGACGTGACGATAAGTCTTTCAACTCCGCCGCCTATAATGGGGCCAATGATCTTCAAAAAAAGTTAGGTTTCGATTTAAAAGTCGTTGAGTCAAGCGATGATACCGCCCTCGAGCCTTCCCTAAGAACCTTTGCTCAACATGGCTATGACCTGGTAATCGGAATCGGCTTTATCATGAAAACCCCGATTGAAAAGGTCGCAAAACAATTTCCGAAAACACACTTTTTGATTATCGATTCTCTCGTAGCGCTACCAAATGTGCGGTCTGTAATTTTTAAAGAACAAGAAGGCTCCTATTTAGTGGGCGCGATCGCAGCGCTTGCTTCGAAAACAAAAGTCGTTGGATTTATCGGAGGAATGGATATTCCCCTCATCCGTCGCTTCGAGATGGGTTACAAAGCCGGAATTCTTGCAACCCAACCGAAAGCTCAGCTCATTACAAACTACGTAGGTTCTTCGACGGATGCATGGAGAAATCCCACGAAAGGAAAAGAGCTCGCACTTTCTCAAATCTCAAAAAAAGCAGATGTGATCTTTCAAGCGGCAGGCGCCTCAGGCCTAGGAGTCTTTGATGCGGCTGAAGAAAAGAAAGTTTTCGCTATCGGAGTGGATTCAAATCAAAACTGGGTAAAGCCCGGTAAGATTCTCACCTCAATGGTGAAGCGAGTAGATTTAGCCGTCAGCACAACGATTGAAGAGTCGATGAAAGACCAGTTTAAAGCAGGGGAATTCTCCGTGGGTCTTGCTGAAGGCATGGTCGACTATTCGCTCGACGAACACAACCGAAAGATTCTCACTCCAGAAATCGAAAAAGTCGCAAACGACCTGAAAAAGAAAATCATCGAAAAGAAAATTATTGTTCCGGACTATTACGAAACCAATAAGAAGTAAGCAATTATTCCTGTGGCTGAGCTGATACGATTTGAAAACGTCTCTAAAACGTTTGGCGAAGTAAAAGCCAATCACGGCGTTTCATTCTCTATTCATCAGGGCAGCCTGCACGGAATTGTCGGCGAAAACGGCGCCGGCAAATCGACGATCATGAAAATTCTTTACGGGATGTACCCCGTCGACTCAGGCGAAATTTTCTTCCAGGGAAAGCCAGTACATTTCAAATCTCCCTTAGATGCGATTCAACGGGGATTAGGCATGGTGCACCAGCACTTTATGCTCGTTCCTACGTTAAAAGTTTGGGAGAATATTGTACTAGGGTCCGAGCCCGAAGGTATTCGACTTCACCCCAGCGAAATTATTTCCGAACTCTCGCTTCTCCAAAAAGAATTTGGTTTCAATTTAGACCTCGAAGCAACGATCGAAGATCTTTCGGTGGGGATTCAACAGCAGGTCGAAATCTTAAAACTTCTTTATCGGAAAGCTGAAACCCTGATTTTAGACGAGCCGACCGCCGTTTTAACCCCTCAGGAAGTCGATTCGCTCTTTGCAAAGCTTAAAACGCTAAAGCAACAAGGCAAAACGATTGTACTGATTACCCATAAGCTCAAAGAAATCCTTTCGTGGACAGAATTTGTGACCGTCATGAGGCACGGAGCCGTCGTTGAAACCGTCGAGACAAAATCTTTAACTGAGAACTCACTTGCAGAAAAAATTATTGGACGCAAACAAAAGCCGCTTCCAAAAACCCAAACGAATGTTTCGGATAGCCATCCCATCTTAGAATTAAAAAATGTTAGCTATGACAAGCTGAAAAATCTCTCGTTCTCCGTTAAAAAAGGAGAAATCGTCGGGATCGCGGGCATCGACGGAAACGGCCAGGCGGAACTTGCCGACTTGCTTGCAGGCGTCGGATTTCCAGAGTCTGGAGAATTGTGCTACGACGGAAAAACCGCGGTCGCGGGAAAGACATTACCCCTTGCAATGATCCCACCCGATAGGCACGCCCAAGCGGCTATCTTAGAATTTACCGTAGAAGAAAACGCAATTTTAGGTTTACAGCGATCTCCACGCTTTCGTGAAAAAGTTCTTCTCTCTAAAACTAAGATCTCGGATTTTGCAAAAAATGTAATGGAAGCTTTTGACGTCCGTCCTCGAAACTGCAAAGCGATTTTTTCGGGCCTTTCGGGAGGAAACCAGCAAAAGCTAGTTGTGGGCCGCGAATCCGAAAAAAATGCTGCCTGCCTCGTAGCCTGTCATCCCACTCGTGGGGTCGATATCGGAGCGATCGAATTTATTCACAGTCATTTGATCTCGCTTAAAAACCAGGGAAAAGGAATTCTTCTCATTTCGTCGGAACTCGACGAAATCCTCGCCCTTTCGGATAGAGTCATCGTGCTCTACCATGGATCGGTTGCCGGAGAGAAAATAGCGAGCGAAGCCACGGAGCGCGAGTTGGGGCTTTGGATGACGGGAGCAACTGCATGAATCGCTTAAAGCCCCTTCTCTTCCCCTTTTGCGGCTTCATGATAGCGCTTTTCATCTGCACATTGATTTTGGTGGCAGCGGGAGAACGATATTCGATTCTTCTTGAATCTTTCTATAATACTTTTTTCACGCACTTTGGTTTAGGTTATGCACTTTTTTATTCGACCCCTTTAGTTTTTACAGGACTGAGTGTCGCCGTGGCCGCTCGCTGCGGGCTTTTCAATATTGGAGCCGAAGGACAGCTTTACATCGCAAGCGTCGCCTTAACTTTCGTAGCGACACACCTTCTCCTACCCATTCCCCTCGCAATTCCTTTAGCCATTTTCGCGGCCATGCTGGGCGGAGGATTCTGGGGAGGACTTGCGGGTTTCTTAAAAGCGCGCATGGGAAGTCACGAAGTGATTGTGACCATTCTTCTCAATTTTATTGCGTACAGTCTTACCGACTACAGCATTCTCTATCTTTTTCGAAACCCCGAAGTGCAAAATCCCGAAAGCTTAGAAATTTTTCAAAGCTACCGTCTCCCCTTGCTTTCCGATCTGTCAGCCCTTGTAGGTCTTGAAACTTTCTCCACGACCCCAGTCAATGTCACTCTCTTCTTCGCGGTTTTATGCGCGTTTCTCGTCCATTTCTTCCTTTTTTCGACGGAGAAAGGATTCGAAGTCCGAGCCGTCGGATTTAATCCAAAAGCTTCTAAGTTCAACCACATTTCAGTCGAGAAAAACACGATCTTAGCTTTTGTGATTGCGGGAGCGCTGACAGCCGGGGTCGCGGTCAATGAAATCATGGGCCACCAACACAAACTGATTCAAGGATTTTCAGTCGAATACGGCTTCACAGGAATCGCCGTTGCTCTTCTTGCGCGCAATAACCCCATCGGAATCCTCTTCTCCGCTTTCTTATTCGGAAGTCTCCACAACGCGACTCGTGAAATGGAGTTTATGTCAGAGAAAGTCACCAAAGAACTTTCTTTTATCTTACAAGCTTTAATGATTGGTTTTGTCGCTAGCGAACGAGTGATTTCGGAAGTGCTCTCGCGCCGGGGAAAAAAACATGTTTGAACTTTTAGAATCCTGTCTGAGACTTTCGACCCCCCTCCTCTTTGCCGCGATTGGGGGCTTTTTCTGCGAGCGCTCAGGCGTTGCGACCATTTGCCTGGAAGGCGTGATGCTGACGAGCGCTTGGTCCGCCGCCGTCGTCACCTATTACACGCAAAATCCCTGGCTCGGAACGCTTGCAGGCCTTCTCACAGGAGGCTTTACAATGTCTCTCCATGCGCTCCTTGTAATTTTTGCCAGAGCCGATCAAATCGTCAGTGGGGTTGCCGTTAACCTGCTTGCCGCAGGGGTCACGCCATTCTTAAATAAGATCTTTTTCTCTTCGCCGACGAATTCCCCGGCGATTGCGATTGAACATCGATTCCACGCGATTTCGATCCCCATTTTGTCTGAGATTCCGCTAGTAGGAAGGATCTTTTTCTCGCAACTGCCTCTCGTCTACTTGGCTTTGATTTTGCCGTTTGCGGCGCATTTTATCGCCTATAAAACGAAATGGGGACTTCGATTACTTGCTGCAGGCGATGCCCCCGAGGCTTTGCAGTCCTTAGGTGGAGATGTAAAACGGACGCGCTTTATTTTTCTATTTATCGGCGGACTTCTCTGTTCATTAGGCGGAACATTTCTTTCGATTTCGCACTCGAGTCAGTTCACGCGCGATATGACTGCAGGACGGGGATTTATTGCGCTCGCAGCACTCATCTTCGGAAAATGGCGGCCGCTTCCGACGCTCTTTGCTTGCCTTTTCTTTGGATTCGCCGACAGTCTTCAAATTCGATTGCAAAGTGCAGAATGGTTAACTGGAAACTTCCCCGTCCAGTTTATTCAGGCCACTCCCTACCTCATTACACTGCTCGTTCTCGTAGGATTCATGGGAAAGAGCCGACCACCGCTCTCGATTGGCAAAGAATTCAAATAGAAGAGCCTGCTCTTAGCAAATGTTAGCAAATGCGTTAACAGAAACGCATTCTCCTTTGACGCAGTCATGCATACTTTCTATAACTGGATCAGACACAGAGGGGTAATAGCATGAATTTATTGATTATTAGTGCGAAACGTTTCTTGGGTTATCACACTCTCATCGCGGCGACCGCGTTAACTTTAATGTTAACAGGCTGTGGAACTGAAATTACGTCCAATGTGTCTTCTCAAGAACGTCTGATTGTGAACGGTAAACGCGTCCTCAGAAAAGACTTCTCACAGTTTTCTCCTGTCGTCGGTCTTTTAATGGACAGCGGAAAGAGTTTCTGTACCGCAACCCATTTAGGAAATGGCTACTTTCTCTCAGCCACCCATTGCGTGGCCCAGACACACAAGCTCGACAAAAATGATAAACCTACATTTCGAGTTTCTGCTTTAAACCGGATCCGTTCGAGCCGAGCTTCGGAGCCAGACGAAGTGGAATTCTCTTTCGGACCCGACATCGTGAAGACCACTTTATTAGATCCCCTTCCGGTGACCGAAAAATCAGATGTCTTAATCATCCAATTCAAAGGCGAGTTCGCAAAAGAGCTTAAAAATATTCCCGTCGCGGCGGTAGCTGAAGAAGAATTATTAGAGAGTGACGAATCCTTTCGCAAGGGATTCGGATTTAGACAAATTACTACCGACCGAAAATTTACGATCGCAGGTTACGGACTCGATCAATTCGATACCGAGGTTGCCTCGATTGCACATTTAAACACCGCAAAAGTAAACGTAGTTCACATTACTAAAAGTGAATTCTTATCGAGCTACAACAATAAAGAAGAAGGCGGCGCGATTTGGGAGGGCGACTCCGGAGGCCCTCTCTTCGAATTCGTAAAAGATAAAATGATCGTCTACGGAGTAGCGTCGGGTTTTCAGTACGACGAAGATGAACTCAAAATTTCGGGAGATTTAAAAACCGGAACCAATAAGCACGCTCGAATCGATAAGAAAAATGTTAGAGAATGGATCGCTTCTACTCTGGCAAAGAAATGACGCAGCCTTAACAAAGGTTAGTAAAAGCGTCAGAAATCAAATTCGCATTTTGACGCAGTTTTTAAAAAATTTTATAAGTAGAACATCACAAACAAGGGGTAACTAAATGAAACTGTTGAGCAATGGTATAGAATTCGTGTATTCAAAAAAGCACCTACTGACTGTCTTTCTCCTATTTTTCACTCTAGTTGCCTGCACACAGCAGCCCAAACAAGTTAAAAATTCCAACACGAGAGAGGTCGTTAAAGGAAATCGTGCTCTGAAATCAGAAGCAAAAAAATATGGTTCAATCGTAGCGCTGCTCATGGACGGAAAAAGTCTCTGCACGGGAACCTATCTGGGAAATGGATTTATTATCACAGCACTTCACTGTGTCGCTTCTCACAAACTCACAGATACAGACAAACCTGTGTTTACAATTAAAGCTCCAAACGAATTCAGAAGCACTCGTGAATCCAAAATGGATGAAGTAGAAGTTTTTATCGCTCCTTCCGAGAGAGAAATCCTCGTGAAAGGTGTGAAAACAAGTGTAGACGATGTCGCTCTATTAAAATTCTCGGGTGAATTCGGAAAAGAACTCGAAAAATTAACGCCTGCCACAGTAACAACGAACGAAATCAAGAAGGGTGAGACAGGCTTTTATGTCGGGGGCTATGGATTTGACCAGTTTGATAAGTCCGTCGCAGCCATTGGTCTACTGAATATCGGTAAAGCCGACTTTAAAGAAACTGCGGTTCTCACTGGCGAAGAATTAAAGACCATGACAGAGGAAGAAATCGCCGAATTGGACTCTGTTACTCAGACCGTCACTCTCTCAGATTACGATGAAAAAAGCGGATTCAGCGCTATCTTAAAGGGCGACTCTGGGGGGCCCCTTTTCAAACTAGTTGACGATAAAGTCGTCGTTTACGGAATCGCTTCGATGGCCCTCTTCAGCGAAGACGAAGTCGCTACGACGGGTAAAGCCAAAAACGCAAAGAACTTGCACTCGCGAGTCGACTACGCCGGTATCCGCGAATGGATTGAATGCATCACTTCGGCGAAATAAATTTCAAAACACTTACAAAGCGTTCTCCTTAAAAAGAGAACGCTTTTTTTATTACATGGGAAGAATCGGGGCCGGGCTCGAGAGTTTTCGAGCCGCAAGCGAGTAAGCATCGAAACGTTTGATAAGTTCGGTGCGGGTTTCTTCGAAATCGACGATGTGATCGATAATCAGTTCTCCGGCAAGTCGGTAAAGATCGATGTCTTTATTGTACTCTTCGATCTTTTCCTGCATGAACTTTTTCTTGTCTTCAGGATTGAGCTCTTGAATTTTATTGAAGTAAACCGCATTGATTGCGGGTTCCGGCCCCATGACTGCGATACTCGCACTGGGAAGTGCTAGCACAGCGTCAGTATCATACGAAGGACCACACATGGCGTAAAGGCCTGCTCCGAACGCTTTACGGATAATGAGAGAAATTTTTGGAACGCGCGCTGAAGAAACCGCGTGGATCATCTTCGCACCTGCGCGAATCATTCCCTCTTTTTCGATTTTAGATCCGATCATAAATCCAGGGACATCGGCTAAGAATAAAAGGGGAATCGAATACGCGTTACAGATTTGAATAAATCTTGCCGCTTTATTGGCAGACTCTACGAAAAGAACTCCGCCCTTCACCAAAGGTTGATTGGCGACAATTCCGATACTTTGTCCGTTGAGTCGTGCAAAGCCAGTTAACAATTCTTTTGCGTAAAGTTCTTTCACTTCCAAAAACGAGTCTTTATCGACGATACATTTAATCACCGTTCGCATTTCATACGCGCGAGTAGGGCTTTCGGGTAAAATCGTTTTAATTTCGCTCGGGTTTTTTTCAGGGTTTATGGACTTTGAAGCTACGGTGCTCGAGGTCCAATTCGAAGGCAGGTACGACAGATATTTTTTGGCTTTTTCGATGGCCTCTTCTTCGGAAGCACATAAGAAATCGCCGCATCCGCTCACCGAGCAGTGCATCTTCGCGCCGCCCATTTCTTCGAGCGTCACTTTTTCGCCAATGACCATTTCCGCCATACGCGGGGATCCGAGATACATGGACGCGTTCCCGTCATTCATGAAGACAACATCACAAAAGGCAGGGATATACGCGCCACCGGCCGCTGACGGCCCAAAAAGAAGGCAAATCTGAGGCACTCGGCCCGATAAATGGACTTCATTTCTAAAAATACGGCCGGCGTGCCTTCGACCGGGAAACATTTCGACTTGATCCGTTAGTCTCGCACCCGCGCTATCGACCAGATAGAAAAGCGGACACATCAATCTTTCGGCGGTCTCTTGAATGCGAATAATTTTTTCGACCGTTCTTGCGCCCCAGGATCCTGCTTTGACGGTAGAATCATTCGCCATGACGGCGACTACTCGACCTGCAATTTTTCCAAGGCCAGTAATGACACCATCGGCAGGAAGTTCTGCGTCTTTACAGTTTGCAAACATTCCATCTTCGATAAAAGTGTCTTTATCAAAAAGAAGATCCACTCGTTTGCGAGCGAATAGCTTCTTACTTTGGGTGTTTTTGTCGTGGTTCTTTTGGGAACCCCCTTTTAAGACTCTCGATTTTACTTCTGAAAACGTTTCCATTACTCGCCCTTGTAGACTGGTTTTCTTTTTTCGCTAAATGCTTTTAGTCCCTCGAGTCTGTCCTTTGAGTAAAGACACGCTTTGTAGGACTCAAGTTCGAATTGCAATCCGTGTTCGTAACTGCGCTCCATCCCGCCGCGAATCGCTGCTTTCGCAGCACGAATCGCAATCGGGCCGGCTTCTAGGATCTTATTCGCCCATGTCATCGCATGTGCCATCGCCTGCCCCGGAGCCACGACAGATTGAACAAGTCCAAGCTTTAAAGCCTCGCCCGCAGGAATTCTTTTGGCCAGAAGAACCATTTCGAGTGCTTTCGGCATGCCGATGAGCCTCGGAAGACGTTGGGTTCCGCCATTACCGGGAATAATTCCTAAATCGGTTTCAGGAAAACCGAACATGACGTTTTCTCCTGCCACTCTTAAATCGGCGGTCAGAGCAAGTTCAAGTCCGCCTCCGAGAGCTGTCGCATTGATCGCCGCAATAATCGGAACGGGAAGACGTTCAAGCCTGAGATAAAGTTGTCGAACCGAATCCATTCTCAAAGCGACATCTTTTTCATTCATCCCCTGGCGCTCTTTGAGATCCGCTCCCACGCAAAAAGCTTTATCTCCGGCGCCGGTCAAAATAATCACCCGCGCGGTTTTATCTGTCTCAACAACATCGACGAGTTTTTTCAAAGCGTCGAACATGTCTTTATTGAGCGCATTCATCTTATCGGGACGATTTAGCGTCACGACTAAGACTCCAGATTCCTTACGGACTAATAGTTCATTGGATGCCATACCAGAGACCCCCTTTTTCATCGATGTCAGCAAGTTTGCTGTTTAACTTCAACCCGGCCGTTCTTAAAAATGCGAGCGCTTCGAGATATTCCTGCTTTGGAAATTGATAATGGCCCGACCGCTCAAAATAATAACTCACAAGTTCGGTTGCGACATTTCCTGTAGCACCTTTGGCGTAGGGACAACCGCCAATCCCGCCCATCGAGGCGTCAAATTTTCGAATGCCTTCTTGAAATCCGGCAGAAATATTACTCAGCGCCATTCCGTAGGTGTCATGGAGATGGAGGGCTGTTTTTTTCAAACCAAATCGCTGTCCAAAGTCTTTGACGACGTGACTGACATCTTTAGGAAGTGCCACACCAATGGTGTCACTCAAAGCCACTTCATCGGGATGAAGTGAGATCACTTCATTAAAGACTTCTTTGCGCTTTTTCTCGTCAATCGTAATCTCGTAAGGACATCCCCAGACAGTCGAAATATAAATTCGAACTTTGCGCTTTGCCTGGTGCGAAACCTCGACAATTTCTTTCAATTCTAAGAGCGTTTCTGCAATTGTTTTATTGATGTTCTTTTTATTAAACGTTTCACTCAATGAAATAAAGCAACTGACCCAGCCGATTTGGTATTGGACGAGTTTCTCGACTCCTTTGACGTTCGGTACAAAGGCCATCACTTGATCGAAATACTTTGGATCTGAAAAATGTTTTTCGCAAAAATCGCTCGCGTCCGAGAGTTGTGGGATCCACTTGGGATTCACAAAGCTTGTCACTTCGAGCCGCGAAAGTTTGCAAGCCAAGAGTTTTTTGAAAAGCTTTGTCTTCTGATCAAGACTTAATGTCGTTTTTTCAGCCTGAAGTCCGTCTCTTAAAGTGACGTCAGTGATTTCTATTTTTGACACTATTCTATTTCTACCAAGGTTTCGCCTTCGTTGACAAAATCTCCGACATTCTTAGAAACTGAGGAAACTTTACCGCTTTGAGTGCTAAGGACGGGAACTTCCATCTTCATCGATTCCATAATCACAAGTTCTTGACCTTGTGTCACGGTGTCGCCCGCTTCCACTTTTACTTCCAAAACCGTTCCCGCCATTTCGCTTTTAATACTTTTCATCTCTCGTCACTTTCATTCTACTGGAAAAAAGAAACCTAATCTTGCCATCACGGTCGCAAAATTATCTCCGGTACCTGTATCTTTGCCGCCAAAAATTCCGTTATATCTCACACCCAGGCCCAACCGGACGTTGTCGCCGAGATGTAAGTCGCCCGCAGCACCGATGTGCAAACCAAATAGCGTTTCGCTGTCGGAAGTCTTAAAAGTATAAAATCCGGGCCCTCCGCCAATCGTCAGATCAAAATCGTTCACTTCCCAAATGTGGAAGTTAGCTGAAATCATTTCGCCCCAAATTGTGAGCCCCCCTGGATGAGGACTGTAATGGATATTCAAAGCGATATCTAAAATCGGATTGGCTCGAATCGCTCCTTCCAGATTGACTCCCAAGGTTCCGCTACGACCGCCCGAGGATTTTCCGGTTAAAGCGACGTGTCCCGCCGAAACTCCGAGGTAATAGCCATCGACTGCGAAAATATTTCCGCTAAGCAAGAGCCCTAAAATAAAGAAGAATTTTTTACTCATCCGGCCATTTAAGCGTGCGACCGGGATCTTGGCAAGATGATTACCGATCGAGCGTGCGAACGAAATAAGTGCAGAGCGTCACAAGGCAACGCCGATTTTATTCCGCGGCACTCGCTTGTTGGGGGGCTTCCTTTTTAAATCCGCATTCCTTATTAGGGCAACGAATCGAAGCGCCTTCTTTTTTTGTGTAGTGTTCAACGACAAAAGGATGTTTGCACTCAGGGCAAGCTTCGCCTTTAATCGGTTTATCCCAAATCGCGTATTTGCATTCGGGATACTTCACGCAAGAATAGAAAATTTTTCCAAAACGTGTCCTCTTTTGAGAAAGCTCACCCTTATGACACTCGGGACATTCGATTCCGGTCGTAATCGCTTTCGTGTTCTTACACTCGGGATAACCGGAGCATGCTAAAAATCTTCCGAAGCGGCCTGTTTTTACCATCATCGGCTGTTGGCATTTTTCACATTTCTCATCGGTCGTGGGCTGCGCGACGAGTTTTAAAACACCATCTTCTTGGGTAAATTCACTGGTGAATTTACAATCGGGGTAACCTTGGCAAGCTGCGAACTTTCCGTTTTTGCCCCATTTAATAATGAGCTTCTTCTGGCATTTCGGGCAATCCAGTTCAGTGACGGTTTCCTCGCGCTTGATATTGCGCATTTTTTCTTCAGCTTCCTTTAGAGTGACTTCGAAAGGATCGTAGAATTCACTGAGAGTCTTAATCCAGTTCCGGCTGCCTTCTTCGATTTGATCGAGCTGTTCTTCCATTTTGGCCGTAAATTCAACATTGACGATGCCCGAAAAGGCTTGAACGAGAAGGTCCGTGACGAGATCCCCGAGTTCCGTCGGGTAAAAACGATTCTCTTTTTTCTCAACGTATTTGCGATCTTGAATCGTTGAAAGAATATTTGCGTAAGTGGACGGACGGCCGATGCCTTTTTCTTCGAGCTCTTTAATTAAAGAGCTTTCAGAATAGCGTGGCGGAGGCTGAGTCATGTGCTTCTCAGTCTCTACTTTTTGGCAATCGATCTTCGAAGATTCTTTGAGGTCGGGAAGCGCTTGGCTTCCTTCATCAACTTCATTCTCATCCTCTTCGGAAGTTTTCCATAAATTTAGAAATCCATCGAAGCGTAAAATACTTCCGGTCGAACGATAAATGTATGTCTTCGAGTTTTTCGCTTTCGCTTCCATTTCGATCGTTGTTTGATCGAATATCGCCTGTTCGGCTTGGCTTGCGAGGTATCTACGCCAAACTAAGTCATAGAGTTTAAATTCATCTTCATCGAGAAAGGGTTTTACTTTTTCAGGCGTATTCTCGATCGAAGTGGGACGAATCGCTTCATGCGCGTCCTGAGCGTTTTTCTTATTCTTATAAACATTCGGCTCTTTTGGAAGATATTTACTTCCGAGCGTTTTTTCTAAGACCGATCGCGCGTCTTTAATCGCTTCATCCGAAAGACGGAGCGAATCCGTACGCATATAAGTGATGAGCCCTTGAGCACCCGCTTCACCGAGTTCTTTACCTTCATAAAGATGCTGAGCGAGCGTCATCGTTTTTTTCGCGCTGAAATACAGGCGTTTCGCAGCCTCTTGTTGCATCGTTGAAGTGATAAATGGCGGATCCGGATTACGACGACGTTGTTTTTGAGTGACCGAAAGAATGCGCCAGGCCGCTTCTTTAGAAGCTGCGACAATTTCTTTCGCCCAGTCTTCCGTATTAATCGTCAGTCTATCGATGCGTTTTTCGTCTTCTTTGACGAGCTTCGCTTTGAAATCTTTCGATTCTCCATGGAGATCGGCTTGAACACTCCAATACGGTTCTTGAATAAAGGCTTTAATCTCTTTTTCACGCTCCGAGATAATTCGAACGGCAACGGACTGGACTCGGCCTGCTGAAAGACCTCTTCGAACTTTGGTCCAAAGGATAGGAGAAATTTTATAACCGACCAGCCGGTCTAAGATTCGGCGAGCTTGTTGGGATTCATACCGATCCCTATTTAAGGTAATCGGATTTTCAATGGCTTTTAGAACCGCAGCTTTTGTGATCTCGTGAAAAAGAACGCGCGCGGTCTTTTCGGTGGGCAGTTGCAAGAGATCGGCAACGTGCCAAGCGATGGCTTCCCCTTCGCGATCCGGATCTGCTGCGAGGTAGACTTTGTCTGCTTTCAGGGCCGCTTTGGTCAGCTCTTCAACAACCTTTTGTTTGCCTTTGATCAGTTCATAGGAAGGCTTAAAATCATTTTTGAGATCCACCCCCAAATTACTCTTTGGCAGATCCATAATATGTCCGACGCTTGCTTTGACATCGAACATTCGGCCTAAATACTTTTTTAAAGTTTTTGCTTTAGCAGGAGACTCAACAATGACCAAACCACGCCCAGTGGGGCTACCAGCCGCGCCGGCTTCTGAAATCGTCTTTTTGGTGGAAATCGCTTTTTTTTTCGCAGGCGCTTTCGTTGCTTTCGATTTGGCTTTTGCTTTTTCCATTTTAATAATTTCTCTAGTTCAAGTGCAGATGAGTTGAAAAGCTCTTCTTCGACCCTTGAGTTTTGTGCTCATAGCCGAAAACAGTAAGTGCTGCAACCGTTTTTATTTCTCTTAAGGTAGCAGGTTCTTCTAAATTCAATGCTTTTTGAACGATTTCGTCTTCTAAAGCATGATCAATAATCCCTCGCACTTTTAATTTCCAGAGATAACCACGAACTTTGTTTGAGAGATAAGAAATTTCCTGGTGACTGAAAGCGCGGTGCACAGGAACGGAATCGCTAAAGAAAGGTCCGGGAGCTTCAAGTGATGTTTTTTCAATATGTTGCAAAGCTCCTTGGATATCCCCTTCGGAATAACCTTTGATTTGCAATTCTTCCCAAATCTCTTCGGAATCATAAAAAAGATCCCGTTCGTCTTCGAGAGATTGAGATAAAAAACCTAGAATATCGAGTGTTCGGTTTCTCAAGTTTTTCCTGTTTCTGTTTGAGGTGGATACAACTTCAATTTTTAGGAAATATTCAGCAAATGGCAAGCGCTTAAAATGCGAAAAAAACTAACACAGAGCTCCGGCAGAGGGTCAACTCGCCTCATTTAACCAGGTATAAAATTGTGGAGATATCTCAGCTACCCATCCGAATTCCATCCATTTTTTGAGTAAAACACCCGCTTCGAAACGACCTTCTAACGAGACCGAAAAAAGTTCCTGGAAAGAAAATTCTTTTTTAAGTTTTTCTTTTAAAACCCGGTCCGTTTCGGTTAAAGCCTGCGGAATTAGGGTTTTCACAATTTCTGGATATTCGACCAAAATGTCTGCAGTCGATCCCGCCAGTTTTGCCCCAGTTTGAATGAGTCGATGGCTTCCTAAAAAATTCGAATCGTCGTAGGGGCCAGGAACGACGTAGACTTCGCGACCAAAATCACTCGCAAACTCGGCGGTGATGAGCGATCCACTTTTCTCACTCGCTTCAATCACTAAAACGCCCTTAGACAGTCCAGCAACGATTCGATTGCGAGCCGGAAAGTGGAATTTTCGACACCCGGTGAAGGGCGGATATTCGGACAAAAGAATCCCTCCTTTTTCCAAGATCTCGCGCGCGAGCCTTAAGTTGTCTCTTGGATAAATTTCATCGTGACCGTGAGCGAGAACGGCAATCGTTTTTCCTTGTCCGAGAAGCGCTCCTCGATGGGCACAAGAATCAATTCCACGTGCAAGCCCACTCGTGATGCAAAACCCCAGTTCGGCAAGCGTCTTCGAAAAACTCGTGGCCGATCGCATTCCATAAGATGAGGGTCGACGAGTTCCCACAACGCCTAGACTGGGAAGCGTCAAACAACTCAAATCTCCTTGGATAAATAAGCGCTCTGGGGGATCCGAGATTTGCAGGAGAAGTTCCGGAAAATCACATCGATTTAGGATAGTTACCCCAAACCGTTCACAAAACTCTTTAATGGCTTCAAGACTCATCGGAGAGAAATACCGACCGCAAATTCGAAAGACAAGCTTCTAAGGGGAGCGTGGAGCGCGAAAGCCCGTCGTTGCGAGGAGCGAAGCGACGGCTTTCTACCCTAATCGATCTCGATCGTCTCCACTTGCTTTTGCGGCGCGGGTTTGGGATCCGAAAAATGTTGGTACGGCACGAGGGCATCGCCCAGCTGAATCGACTTCGAAGCACGAGTCACAAGTCCCACACTCGCTGTCTTACCCGCGTAAATAATCTGCACTTCCCCTTTGGACTCCGGTTCAATTTTTTTATGAGTGTCCGTCACGGGATCGATATCCGAAAAAATTCGGAAATATTGGTCAGGTGCGACTTTCTTCTCCCAACCTTTGTTGAGTAAAATCAATGAACCGTGATGCGCGAACTTCGAATCGAGTTCGTCCATCATCACGACTTTCAAGGTTAGGTCCGAGGGGGGTTTAATTTTTTCCCCGATCGTCACGGAGGGAACTAAGGTAAGGATCTTATCTTCTCGCTCAATTTTTCCATACGCTTTTGAAACTTCACACTTCACAAAGTTTTCGCCATGCTCAATCACTTCGATTTCGCCAACGAGCTCCATCAAATCTCCGAGATTTTGACTCTTCGAAACCGTCCGGTCTTCAAGGGGCCCTTCGGATTTTGCGACGCTGAGTTTCGCTCCAATCTGAAACTTAGAAAGGTCGACCGATTTGACATAGACTTTATCCCCCGGAAGAAAAAACTTTCTTTCTTCCGTGCTTCCTGTGATCTCCCCCCAAACTTCCTCTTGCCCCACAATAAAACGTCGAATCCGCATTTTCATGCTCGCAGCTTTTTCATGAATCAAAGGTTGTTCGATATCAATTTCTTTTGCCCGGGTTCGCTTATCGAAGGGGGTAAGTGTGGGAAGATCCTGCTCTAACGAAGCCGTATTTCGAATCTCTCTCAACTCATTTAAAGAAACGATTTCTCCGGGATGGATGAGATTAGGATTTCGGATCTCCGGATTTTTCTGAGCGATCTTTTTCCAATCCGATTTATTGCCGAAATAGCTATCCGCAATACTCGAAAGCCAGTCCCCTTCTTGGACGGTGTACTCGGAAGCATCTTTTTCGATCATCGCCTTGCGGGGAATGCGTGGCTTGTGTTTTTTCTTTGCAGGAAAGCCCACGCTTGAAATCAAAAGCGCCAAGATGAGAAGTTTTTTCATTGAGGATCCGTGATAAGCGGGGTTTGTAGACTCGAAAGTCTTTTACCCGCGAGTTCAGTAAACTTATCTTTCGGAAACTCAGAAAGAATTCTCTCAAGAGTGATCTTTGCATCTTCTTTTTGATTGAGCGCCAAAAACGCGGAAGCTCGTTGATAAAGGGCTTCGGACATCTTAACGCTATGAGGATAACTTCTCTCTAACTGGTGGGTTTGAGCAATCACAAGACCATACTCTTTATTTTTCAGATAGGTCTCTCCGATAAGCACTTGCGCTCGGTCAGCGTAAACATGTTTCGGATTTTCCGAAATAAATTCTTTCAATAAAATCAAGCCTTCGTCCGTCTTCTTATCTCTTAAAAGTTCGACGCCTTTGAAATATTTATGAAGTTCCTCGTGTGAAGAATCTGCAATCGTCGCCTCTTCCTCGAGGTTTGCGGGCACTCTTTCAAGTGCGGGCGTCACTTGCGTTTCGCGTTTTGGTTTTTTGATGAGTTTAGAAAGTTTCAGCGTTTTCTTTTTCACAGGCTTTACTTGAGCCACCGGTTTCGTTTTGGAGACAGTTTCAATCTTATTTAATTTCGAATGAAGACGTTGGATTTCTTCACGCTGAATTTTTAACTCCTGATTGAGTTCGTTCAACTGGTTGATTAACTTAGAATCCTCATTAGGTGCGGTCGTTGCACAGCCTGCTAATGCTAAGGCCGTGAACAAGGGAGCTAACTTTTTTCGTATTTCCATGATATTATTTTAACGCTTAATAGCATTCTTCCCAAACATAATGTTGAATTTTCTAGACATAGAGAAGGTTTTTGCGAGAGCACGCGCCCAAGGGCATAGCCGCGTCGAGTTATACCTTGAACGCGACAGTGTGACGACTCTCCGCTTTGAGGGGAAGCATTACCGCACCGATAAAACGCGTTCGAGCGGGAGTCACCTCATTTGCGGCAACGAGGAAGGCGTAAAAACCTACTATTTTTCGGACCTTTGCCCCGAATCGATTTCCGAAGTTTTAGGGCCTGAGGAAAAGGGCCTTTTCACTGTCGACCCAAGAGTTCCAGACTCGGGTTTTGCTCGAGAAAACCACGAGAAACTGCTTTCACTCTCTCGAAAATATGAAGCTTTTTGCCCTGACTTCTCGATGGAATACACCCAAAGAAGACGCGACTTTGCGATCGTTAATTCGTTAGGGGAAACAAGCCTTTCGAACGACGAGCAATTGCAATTAAATGCGTCTTTTTCTTTGGGCGATCAACAATTCTCCCAGCATGACCACCAAACTGAAATTGAAAGATTTTGGAAGTCTTCATTTAATGAGAATCAGCTTCTGGAAAAGCTCAAGGCGCGCTTCGAGACTCAAGCGAAATGGCCCTTACCCGAAGGCGAAGTCCCGATTCTTATTTCAAGCCGCGCGCTTTCAAAAATTCTTCTCCATCTCGTTCGCGGGCTCGAAGCCGATAACCTACTTCTCAGTCGCTCGTTTTTGAATAACGAGAATCCGTCTCGAAAATTTTGTTTTTCTCTGCTCGAATGCCCACGAAAAGACCAAAAGGACCAAGAAGGAGAAAAAACGAAGCAATTCGCGCTGATTCAAGAGGGGAAATTTACCGGGCTTGCCACCAACCAATCCGTTGCCAAGGAGCTCGAGCTTCCCCGCACAGGCCACGGCAGACGTATGAGCTACCGCTGCAAACCTCAGATAGCACTTTATCATTCGATTCTAGTTCCAAAAGTCACAACGCCCTTTACCTTTCAGTCTCTTCAAAAAGCGATCTGGATCGAAGATTTAGAAATCGACTTTTTTAATTCGAAAACCACTTTTTGCAAACTTCACATTCCCCGTTCGAAACTGATTCATCACGGAGATTTCGGCGAAAATCTTGAAGCTTGGAATTGGGAGATTTCTTTACTCGACCTTCTGGAGTCGGTTTCTGAGTTTTCAAATCAAGAAACGCTACACGGTTTTTCCACTCTCAAAGACTCAAGCGTGCTTCCGACTCAAATCACCTGCCCCGATGCCTTATCGACGGGCCTTCCTTTACCCGGCAGCGTTCCTCAGGCGTATTACTGGGACTGACTCGCAAACCTTCCCTTGAAAGAGGCAACCAATGCGACTAACAAAGCGTTGCGGTGCTAGAAAATATTTTTTTCATTTTGGTGGGATCGCTCGCGGGCTTCATCGATTCCATTGCCGGGGGCGGGGGACTCATCACACTCCCTGTGCTGACGCATGCCCTTTCAGATTACACCCTTGCGATTGGAACCAATAAAATTCCCGGATCCTTTGCCGCAGGCCTCGCGTTTCTCTTGTATTCCCGGAAAACTTCTTTTCCAAAAAAAGAGGCTTATTCGTTTGGCGCGGCGGTAGCGTTAGGGTCGTTTGCGGGAAGCAGCTTAAACCCTTACGTCCCCAAATCTGTTTTTCCCTGGCTTCTCACCATAAGCTGTCCTGTCATTTTGGGACTCGTCTGGAGTCGAAAGCTCTGGATCACAACGACCGCAAAACGCAGCCATCTCGGTTTGTGCATTTTAAGTGGAGTGGCCTGCGGACTTTACGATGGGATGTGGGGGCCGGGTGGCGGAACGTTTATGTTGCTCGCCCTCCTTGTCTTCGTAAAACTTCCCCTGATGCAAGCGATCTTAGTTTCGAAGTTCGTGAACACCCTTTCAGCCACCACTGCGTTCACCCAATATGCAAGGCTCGATAAGATTAATTACTGGGTGGGTCTGATGGTTGGGAGTGGGATGTTTGTCGGCGTGGCTCTAGGACAGAGACTCGCACATAAACACGCCGAAAAAATTGTAAAACCAATGCTGACATTTGTGGTTCTCCTCCTTCTGATTTCAATTTGGATGAAAAATTAGAGGATCGTGGGAATGCACGCGGCGCATTACTACTAATTCCTTTCCCATCGACGAGAACCCACCCTTCTGTTATATCTTTATCCCGATGTTTCAACTTCTCGATAAAATCGATAAGGCTTTGGAATCAAAGCTGAATTGTACTCTCATCGACAAGATGGGGAAGTATTACAATGGCAGCGTCACTGATTCCTGGGTGCGGCTTTCAGGCGGCAAAATTCGCGGAAAAATCAAATTTGCGTCTTCTGAAAAAGGCGAATTTGAAATGGATGCGAATGATATTTTAGACATTACCTTTGCAAAGGAAAAAACGTGATTATCGGTGTCCCAAAAGAAATTAAAAATCGTGAAAACAGAGTCGGGATTGTTCCCGCAGGTGTAAAGGCTTTCGTCAATCATGGACACACGGTCCTTGTCGAAAATAATGCCGGAATCGGAAGCGGAATTCCAAATTCGCTTTACGAAAAAGCCGGGGCAAAAATCGTCTCATCTGCCAGCGATGTTTGGGCGGCGGACATGGTCATTAAAGTAAAAGAGCCCCTCGTCGACGAATTTAAATACTTAAGACCGAAACAGATTTTATTTACTTACTTGCATCTCGCTGCCGAAAGAAAATTGACTGAAGAATTAGTCGAGAAAAAAGTCACTGGCATTGCTTACGAAACTATTCAAGAAGCGGATTTTTCCCTCCCCCTTTTAAGACCGATGAGTGAAGTGGCAGGACGGATGTCGGTTCAAATCGGTGCGTTTTATTTGCAATCGAGTTGGGAAGCAACCAATTCTGGCAAAGGTATTTTACTTCCCGGTGTTCCGGGTGTGGCCCCAGGTCACGTGGTCGTTTTAGGCGGAGGCGTCGCCGGATCGAATGCCGCAAAGGTCGCGCTCGGAATGGGCGCGATGGTGACGGTCATCGATCAAGATGCGCGTCGACTCGAATACTTAGAACATATTTTTGACGGTCGAATTATTACCTTGATGTCGAATATCGATAATATCGAAGAAAGCGTTGCGAAAGCAGATCTTTTAATCGGCTCCGTTTTGATCCCGGGCGCGAAAGCCCCGAAGCTTGTCACTCGTAAAAATGTTTCGACGATGGCAAAAGGTTCGGTGATTGTAGATATCGCGGTCGATCAGGGAGGCTGTGTCGAAACCTGCCGTCCGACGTCTCACGAAAATCCAACGTACATTGTGGATGACGTCATCCACTACTGCGTGACCAATATGCCGGGAGCCGTCTCAAGAACCTCAACCCTTGCGTTGACGAACGTGACCCTCCGCTATGCTTTAATGATTGCGGATCAAGGGCCTCTCGTCGCTGCAAAAAACAATCTTGCAATTCGACGAGGATTTAACACCCATGAAGGCCGATTGCTTTCTCAGCCCATTGCTGAAGCGCACGCAATGCCTTTTACTGCATTAGAGCTGTAAAACAGACATGAAAAAACTGGTTATCATCCCGACGTACAACGAAGTTGAAAACATCGGGAAGATTTTGCCTGAAGTCTTGAAACACACGGATGCCGATGTTCTGGTTGTCGACGATAATTCGCCGGATGGAACGGGAAAAATCGTTGAAGAGATGGCGAAGACTGAAAAAAGAGTTCGAATTCTTAAGCGCGAGAAAAAAGAGGGTTTAGCACCCGCTTACTTGCATGCATTTAAAAATGCAATGGCTGAAGGTTATGAAGCTTTACTGCAAATGGATGCGGACTTCTCACATTCGCCGTCTGATGTTCCGCGCATGTTTGAAGCGCTGGCAAAGCACGATGTTGCCGTCGGTTCGCGCTATGTTCCTGGGGGTGGCACGGCTGGATGGACTTGGCCTCGGAAGGTGATTAGTCGCGGGGGAAATGTCTATGCACAGCTTATTCTCTCAACTCAGATCGTCGATATGACAGGTGGTTTTAATGCGTGGAAATGTTCTGCATTAAAAAAACTTTCTTTAGAGACCGTTCGCTCGAAAGGCTATGCCTTTCAGGTCGAATTAAAGTACCGCGCTTTTAAAAAAGGTTTATCCATCGTGGAAGTGCCGATCCTTTTTGTAAATCGACGTTTCGGTTATTCGAAAATGTCGAAAGATATCGTCCGCGAAGCGGCATTTCGTATCTTCCAGATGAAAAACTCGGACTTTTCCTAAAATCTTGTCATGGATCAAAAAGTCTTTAACCAAATCAAAAAACTCAGAGAAGCGTTAGAAGACCACGCTTATCGGTATTATGTGCTCGATGCCCCGGTAATCTCAGATGAAAAATATGACAAAACTTTTAAAGAACTCGAAAAACTAGAAGCCGAACATCCCGAATTTTTTGATGCGCTTTCGCCAACCCAAAAAGTCGGCGGGATGCCTTTGAATAAATTTAGAAAGTATAAACATCGCCAAATGATGTTGAGCTTGCAGAACGTTTATTCCGCTGAAGAGTTCAATGATTTCTACGAACGGTGTGAGAAAGGCCTAGGAGAGAAATTTACCCTCATCGGCGAGCCAAAGTTTGACGGGCTAGCCGTCGAACTCGTTTACGAAAAAGGACGGCTTGTCATTGCCGCCACCCGAGGCGACGGAGAAACAGGCGAAGACGTCACCGAAAATGTTAAAACGATCCGTTCGGTCCCACTCGTTCTACGGGGCAAGCCCCCCGAACTCTTGGAAGTTCGTGGTGAAATCATTTTGATGAAATCCGACTTTGAGAAGATCAATATCGAACGCGAAAAAATCGGCGAGCCACTTTTTGCCAATCCGAGAAACGCGGCCGCAGGTTCCATTCGACAGCTCGATCCAAAGGTTGCAGCCTCTCGTAAATTGGATCTTTTCTGCCATGGGGTCGGAACGCTTTCCGATGACATTCAAGTCAAGTCGCACTCTGAACTTTTAAGTTATTTACAAACGGTGGGTTTGAAGACGAATGCGCTCCGCAAAGCGCTTCATAGTGCTGAGGATGTCGCTCAGTTTTATGAAACGCTCGACCGTACCAGAAACAGTCTGGAATACGAAATCGATGGGATTGTTTTAAAAATCGACGATTATCGTCAGCAAAGAGAGCTTGGCTATGTGGCTCGAGCTCCTCGATTTGCCGTCGCTTATAAGTTTAAAGCGCAAGAAGGCATTTCTAAATTACAGGATGTTCTTTTCCAGGTGGGAAGAACGGGTGCCATCACTCCCGTCGCAGTTTTAGATCCGGTTTGGATTGGTGGGGTTGAAGTCAAACGTGCGAGCATTCATAACGAAGATCAGATTCGGGAATTGGATTTAAAAATCGGAGATTCGGTTGTCGTCAAGCGTGCGGGCGATGTGATCCCTAATCTTCAAAGCGTTATTACTGAAAAACGGACCGGAAAAGAAAAAGAAATTAGTTTTCCTAAAAAGTGTCCGAGCTGTAGTGGTCCCATCGTCAAAGATCCCGAAGAAGCCGCACACCGCTGCCACAATATGGCCTGCCCTGCCCGGATGGCAGAATCTTTGAAGCACTTCGCAAGTAAGCGCGCGATGAATATTGATGGTCTTGGGGATAAATGGATAGAACAGCTTTTAGAAGCGAAGCTGATTCAACATTTTTCCGATTTATATCTTTTAGAAGAGTCCGATTTTTTAAAACTGGAACGCCAAGGTGAAAAGCTTGCGAAGAAGCTCACAACAAGCATTCAAAAGAGCCGTGAAGTAACTTTAGATAGATTCATCTACGCTCTGGGCATTCGCTTTGTCGGAGAACGAACGGCAGAACTCTTAGCCATCCATTTTGGAACCCTCGATGCCTTTTTAAAAGCGACCGAGGAAGATTTGACAAAAGTGGAAGAAGTGGGTGAACGAATCGCGCGCTCTTTAGCGGAGTTTTTAAACGATCCGAAAAACCAAGAGGAAATCAAACGCCTCCGAAAAAACGGCGTCGAACCTACAGCGCTGCAAGCCTCGGAAAGCCGATCGAGTCTTTTCTCCGGAAAAACGCTCGTCATTACGGGGACGCTTCCGACTCTTTCGAGAGACGGAGCGGCCGATCTGATTCGACAAAATGGCGGAAAGGTTTCAAGCAGTGTCTCAAAAAACACAGACTATTTGGTCGTGGGCGCGGACGCTGGTTCCAAGCTTAAAAAGGCTCAAGACCTGGGAGTGCCTCTTCTAAGTGAAGACGAACTGTTAAAGCTTATCCGAAGTACCGAGAAGTAAATATTTTCATTAAAAATACCCCATGCTATCGCATGAAAGATGCAGGCTATTCTATTTGCAACGCTGTTTTTGCCTCTCACCTTTCTTCTGGCAGCTCTGCCTCCGAGAGGACCAGTTCTTCCAGAAGATCCCAATGGCGAAATCCACTCGCTGCGATTGTTTCTCGAAAGAGAGGAACAAACTTGTGTTTACGGAAGAAACCAAGAGACCGTCTGCGAAGGACAACGCAGACTCCTCAACGAAATTGTAGAACCGTTAAAAGCAGCGTTTGCTTTTTACGATATTAAAGCCACGCGCCCTTTTGACAGTTGGGACTTCAAAACTTGGAACGCGGAAGAAAAGAACGCCTGGGAAGAACGGATCTCAAATATTTCAGACGAAAATCTCTGTAAGGCGTTGGAGCTTGCGTATATTTTCAGCGTTTGGCAAGTTTCGGTTTTAGAACCCACCACACCGGTTCAATCGATGCGAGATATCTTGGTCAAAGAAATGACTGAGGAGATCCGTTCGGATCAAAGAAGAGCCGCGTGGCCTTTTCGCTATCTCCATTTCCTAGATAAAAAAGTCTTCCCTGCGGCTTGTAGTGAGTTAAAAACTGAGACCGAACTCCGTTGGGACTTCATATTCAAAACCAAGCCCATGCGAAAACCTCTCGGTTTTGCGGTGGGAATGTGTGGCCGCCCCATGAATGCGCACTACATCGATGACCTTCCCGATCACCAACTCCAGAAAATGAATTGGAAGTAAAATAAATGAGCCTTTTTGCCTCTTAATCTCGCGTCTCTTAGCGAGAGGGAGGCGCAAATGACTGACGAAAGATACGAAGAACTTCTGAAAATGCTTGGGATCACAATTCGGGTTGAATATTCCAGCTAAAACGCTGATTTCACAAACGAAACAATCAACATATTTCCATCACATTTCATTTGTATACTAAAAGTGTAAGAACGACCCCAATTCCAAGGAGTCTTTATGCTGAACGTCTGTAAAAAACTGTCGCTTTTAGTTTTGTTGATACTCCCCCTACACACATTTGCAGATACCCCGGTTACATCTTTAGAACAATTAGAAGAAAAAATGGAAGATGTGCGGATTTGCTCGCCCGGTGGCTCGAAGAGTTGCCAACGGTTTAGCTGCCTAGAAAGCTGTTTGAATCTGTCTGAAGATCCGATTGATTGTAGTCAAACTTGCTACTTTCAGACGAATCGACCTTCTGTGGACTTCAGTCGATTCTCGAAACGTTAATTTCGCCGTTTTCAAATTTCAAAACGATTTTTCCGGCAATCAGATCTTCGAGATCGCCGCCTATCATGTCTTCGCTCGATGCATCGAGAATGCCTAATTTCGACCAATGCTTTTTACCGCCATCAGAGTTTCGTAAAAGGCTTGCGGCTTTGTCTTGAGTTAAAAGCATGCGTGCGGCAATTCCAATTTCTTCAGCCTTTAACTGAACAAAGGCTTGAAGGAGCGCAATTTTCGCACTTTCGTTTTTAACCGTCTTTTCCGGCGCGTGTTTTTTGACTTCGACCGGCTTTTCCGAGCCCGCGACAATTCTTTTGATGATTTCTTGTCCGCTTTTTTCGACTTCTTTTTTAGAAAGTCCGCGAAAGGAATGCAAATCTTCAATCGTCGTGGGTTTTGATTTTGCGAGCGCAAGCAGCGTTTCGTTCGATGCGATCCAATTTCTCGGCAGATTGATGTCGCGCGCTTTACCTTCTCGCCAAATCATTAGTTCCACAAAAGCGCCACGCCCACGGGCATCTAGGTGAGAGTTGCGGGTGATTCGCTTTGCCATAACTTCCGGATCTTCATCCCATTCCGAAGGATCGACAAAACTTTTTTGAACCGCCCAGTCAAATCGATTTTTTTTGTTGAGTTTATCAATAAGCTTTTCAGAGAGTTCGACCAAATGATCGACGTCTTTCACAGCATACTCTAAGAGTTCGCTCGAAAGCGGCCTTGCAAGCCACTTCGCCCGCGCCCTTCCCTTAGGCAGATTGACATGTAAAACGTCTTTTAAGAGCTTTGAAAGCCCGATGTTATCGCCCATCCCAAGCATGGCTGCTGCAACCGCGGTATCGAGAACAGGCGCTACGGTCACTCCGTACTCCCAATAAAAGCATTCTTGATCGGCATAGGCCGCGTGAATTACTTTTAGAATTTTAGGATCGGCCAGCACTTTAAAGAGGTCTTCAAGGTCCTCTTTCTCGAAAGCGAGCGGGTCCAGTAAAAAGACCTCGGTGCGAGTGGCTATTTGGATCAACGCAATCTTGGGATAAAAAGTTGATTCTCGAATGAACTCAGTATCGAGACCGATCAGGTCACATTGGGCGAGTTTTTCAACGATCTGCGTTAACTCTTCTTTTTCAATAACAAGTTTTGGAATTTGCTTCATTTCAGCTTAAATTATATAGAGGAATATCCTATGAAAGAAACCCCGAATTTACCGTTGAAGCAAATAGATAGAGATTTGAAAAAACCCTTACGTTTTGTGACCTCGAGCTCTCTCTTCGACGGCCACGATGCCTCTATCAATATAATGCGACGCATCCTTCAGAGCAGCGGGGTTGAGGTTATCCACCTAGGCCATAACCGCTCGGCTTTAGATATCGTCAATGCGGCTCTTCAGGAAGATGCCAACGGCATCGCCATCAGCTCCTATCAGGGTGGCCACGTTGAGTTTTTTAAGTACGTCATTGATCTGCTCAAAGAAAAAAATGCGAGTCACATTTCGGTCTTTGGCGGAGGGGGCGGAACAATCACTCCCGACGAAATTGCGGATCTTGAAAAATATGGTGTAAAAAAAATCTATTCTCCCCAAGATGGCCGCCAATTAGGCCTTCAAGGGATTATCGATGACATGATTGCGACTGCAAGCTCGGTGCATCCTCCCAAAGCCGATTGGAAAACGATTCAAAATTTCTCCAAAGACCGAGAAGCCCTTCCTCAAAGTTTAAGTCTTCTTGAAATCACCGAAAAAAACGAAGATTACGACCAGTTTAAGAAATATTTAATGCCGCTTCCAACTTCCGGAACGGTCATCGGGATTACGGGCACCGGAGGTGCTGGAAAGTCGAGTCTCACCGATGAACTCATTTTACGAATTCTAGAACACGATAAAACGTCAACCGTCGCATTTCTTGCAATTGATCCGACCCATCGAAAAACGGGCGGAGCGCTTTTAGGCGATAGACTCCGAATGAATTCGCTTTCAAGCCCGCGAACCTTTATGCGATCGCTTGCGACTCGTCAGGATAATAGTTCGATTAGTCGCGCGACGTTGGATGCCGTGGAAGTTTTACGCCGTTCGAATTTCGACTGGATTTTTGTCGAAACGGGCGGAATCGGGCAATCGGATACGAGTATCGTCGAAATGGGCGGAATTAATCTCTATGTGATGACAGCAGAGTTTGGAGCCCCCACCCAGCTCGAAAAGATCAACATGCTCGACTACGCGGATCTTGTGGTCATCAATAAATTTGAAAAACGCGGAAGCCAGGATGCACTCACGGATGTGCGAAAACAATTCCGTCGCAACCACCGCGAGTTTGAAAAATTAGACAGTAAACTTTATCCGGTCTTCGGGACGGTTGCTTCACGCTTTGCGGATCCGGGCGTCGACGCGGTCTTTAGCCACCTTTTAAAAATCAAAGGCGAAAAGTTTAAAAGACAGAGTCTGAACGAAGGTTTTGATCCCGACCGGCTGACCACACTTTCTATCGTCCCAAAAGATCGCATTCAGTATCTTTCAGATATCTGCCAAACCGTCCGCAGTTACCACAAAACAACCGAGTCCGAATCCGAAATCGTCGATAGAATCGACGCACTTGGAAAGGTTTCAAAAG
This sequence comes from uncultured Bdellovibrionales bacterium, assembly GCA_937903155.1. Lineage (GTDB taxonomy): Bacteria > Bdellovibrionota > FAC87 > UBA2466 > UBA2466 > CALCZU01. The sequence continues at coordinate 2,194 of CALCZU010000120.1, read as the reverse complement.
AGGCACTCTCGGATTCCACCAAACAAGAAATTCAAAAGCAGATTCTGTCTTTGGATAAGCTCTTAAAACCGGAATCCAAAGAGATTTTAAACCAAAAAGAAACGATTCAAAAAGACTACACAGGCGACGTTTATCATTACAAGGTTCGAGACAAAGAACACACAGTGAGCCTCACCGTCGATAGTTTGAGTCAAACGAAGATCCGTCGAGTCGTGCCGCCGAAATTTACGTCTCAGAAAGATTTTTTCCGATTTCTCCGTCGCGAAAATCTGCCTGGTTTTTTTCCATTCACCGGCGGAGTGTTTCCCTTTAAACGGCACGAAGAACTCCCTGCTCGACAGTTTGCGGGAGAAGGCACACCCGCTCGAACCAATCGACGATTCCACTTACTTTCGAAGCACGAAAAAGCAAAACGTCTTTCTACAGCATTTGATAGCGTGACTTTATACGGACAAGATCCCGATAAACGTCCCGATATCTACGGCAAAATCGGTGAGAGTGGCGTCAGCATCTGTACTTTAGATGACATGAAAACGCTTTATAGCGGCTTTGATTTAACCGACACGGATGTTTCGGTCTCAATGACGATTAACGGCCCCGCTCCGATGATCCTCGCTTTCTATTTTAATACTGCAATCGATCAAGCCGTCGATCGTTTTGAAGCTTCTTCCAAGCGCAAAGCGACCCCCGAAGAAATCCAGTCGATTCAAAAAGACACGCTTAAAAAAGTGCGTGGCACCGTGCAGGCGGATATCTTGAAAGAAGACCAAGCTCAGAACACTTGCATTTTCTCGACTGAATTTGCGATCAAAATGATGGGAGATATCCAATCCTATTTTATCCAAAATGAAATTCGAAATTACTACTCGGTCAGCATTTCGGGTTACCATATTGCAGAAGCGGGCGCGAACCCGATCACTCAGCTAGCACTCACACTTGCGAATGGATTTACCTACGCCGAATATTATCTCTCACGAGGGATGAAAATCGACGACTTCGCAGCGAATTTCAGTTTCTTTTTCTCCAATGGATTAGATCCTGAATATACCGTCATCGGCAGAGTCGCGAGACGAATTTGGGCGATTGCAATGCGAGACCGCTATCAAGCCAACGATCGCAGTCAGAAGTTGAAGTATCATATTCAGACGTCAGGCCGTTCACTCCATGCCCAAGAGATTTCCTTCAATGACATACGAACAACCCTTCAGGCTTTAATCGCCGTTTTCGACAACTGTAACTCACTTCACACAAATGCGTATGATGAAGCGATTACAACGCCAACGGCTGAGAGCGTAAGACGCGCTTTAGCCATCCAATTGATTATTTCCAAAGAGCTGGGTTGGTCGAAGAATGAAAATCCACTCCAAGGAAGTTTTTTCATTGAAGAACTAACAGACCTTGTCGAGGAAGCGGTCCTGACCGAGTTTGAGAGAATTTCTCAACGCGGAGGCGTCTTAGGCGCAATGGAAACGCATTACCAGCGCTCGAAGATCCAAGAAGAATCGCTCTACTACGAAACGTTAAAACACTCCGGCGAATTTCCCATTATCGGCGTAAACACTTTCGAAAGCCCAACAGGTGCAGATGCGAATGAAATGCCCGCGCAAGAACTGACACGCGCGAGCTACGAAGAGAAAGACGAGCAAATTACAAAGCTCAGAGCCTTTCAAAAGCGGAACGAGAAGACTGCCCCCGCAATGCTCGAAAAGCTCAAAAAAGCAGCCCGCGAGAACAAAAACATCTTCGAAACACTCATGGAAGTCTCTCGCTACTGCTCTCTCGGCCAAATGAGCCAAGCCCTTTACGAAACCGGCGGAATGTATAGACGCGGAGTCTGATCCCCCCTTCCACTATGTGTTTTTTTGTATTTTGTTCTGAAGAAAGACTGATTGTCGTATAATTATTAATCCGTATCCTTCTCCAGTTTCTAAACAAAAGTCGCAAAACCCCGTCGTTGCGAGGAGCGAAGCGACGAAGCAATCTCGCCGCAGCGTGAGAGAATGCTGAATAGGCTACAGGACTTCAGCTATTAAACTATTGGTTCATCACCGATCACTTAATAGCTAGGATCATTGGGACAATGTCTTTTTGTCGATTTCGCACAGCGAATTCTTAGATGAATAAATTAAACGAGAGAAGGTAGAATTCTTCTCTTCTCCAAAATTCACAAATGAATCGTGAATCCTACCTTCGT
>CALCZU010000119.1 GCA_937903155.1 uncultured Bdellovibrionales bacterium | reverse complement strand
AATGACGGGGAGAAGTAATCTCAAACAAGGAAGCAACACGCTTACGGCACTTTCCATTAAAAATAAAATACAGAACCGTCTCACCTTGCACGTGCAAAGTGAACTACTCCCAGCCCTCAACTCGCGCGCTCTTTTGCAGCGAGATTGCTTCCGTCTCCGCTAAAGCTGCGCCGGACAAGTCGTCGCTCACGCTCCTCGCAACGACGAGGGTTCCACGCGGGCGAAGACTTTCACGTTACGTGCCCTGCAATCACACCACACTCACGCCTCACCCAACTCCATATCCGAGGTCTCCGCAAAGTCCCGACTCCCGTCCCCACCCAAAACGCCTTTCTCTGCACCGCCACCCCACGCGTTCGGGCGATGCTTGGGCTTCCCGAGAAGCCCGAGCATTCGCCCGCCTGTCCGGCGCAGCTTTAGCGGAGACGGAAGCTCGGACTCTCGCACCCCCTGACAAAATTCCGCAAAAAAAGCCAAACCACGTCCCTTCTCAAATCCCACCCAAGCCTGGACCGGCTGGCATCGCCCGTGCACTCCCAGTCTACGTATTTTGGGGGTTCTCACGTGAAGTGGTTACAAATTCTTAGTTTATTATTTCTCTGCAGCTTAGCTCACTCCGACACGACCGTTGTCGTCGTTCCGGTGGACTCAACTTACTTCTATCCCGCGAACCCAACTCTCTTAAAACCGTTCGATAAAGACTTTTTCAATTCCAAACCTCAAGCCGAATCCGCAAAAAGCATCACCGGCAAAAGTCGGTACTACGGCGATGAAATCTCCTACAATCGCAATCAACGTGAAGCGTGGTCAGAAAAGTGCGAGTCACAAAAGCGGACGCTTGGAATGGCGGCCTTTCGAAAATGTTTTGCAAGTGAACGACAAAAATCTACTGATGAAATTCAAAAGCGGCGCGATGAGCTGACTCTGCGAAATAATAGCCCTTTTCGAAGCTCGCCTTAAAGAGTTGCAATCTCGGACTTCTCCAATTATTACAGTGAGTTAATGGAAAGTCCTTCATTTCACTCAATCCTTATTTTTCTGGGTGCTTATCTGATTGGAAGTTTTCCGACAGGCGTTGTTCTTTCTCGTCAAAAATATGGAATGGATGTCCGCGAAATGGGGAGTGGGAATATTGGTGCGACCAATGTCACTCGAGTTTTTGGTTGGTACGCCGGAATCGTCACGCTTCTGATTGATTTCGCGAAAGGCTACGTCCCAATTTTTCTTCTTCACCGTTTTTATCCTGCACAAGAATGGCTTCTGACGTTTGCATCTATCAGTCTAGTCGTTGGACACTGCTTTAGTATTTTTCTCAAATTCCAAGGAGGGAAGGGCGTCGCGACGGGTCTTGGAACCGTCATGGTTTTAAGTCCCGTATGTGGTGCGATCGCTATCGGAGTTTATGCCGTCGTCGTTCTTGTCTCAAAAATCAGTGCGTTGGGCTCTCTTGCAGGAATTCTCAGCTGTGTTGTGTTTCTTTGGAAGACCGAACCCCCAGAGCCGATTTTATTTTTGATCGCGGGAGTGTCTTCGATTGTTTTGGCTCGTCATACTGGAAATATCAAACGATTGATTTTTGATCGAAAGGAAAAAACGTGAAATATCTGCTTTTATTTTTGAGCTCGGTTGTTTTTGCAGCAAATTTTTCATCGGACATCGACAAGACGTTTAAAGAAGCGAAGAAAGAAAAGAAACCGATCATTATCGACTTTTATGGGATCTGGTGTCCTCCCTGTAACGAATTAGACGCCATCGTTTTCGAATCGAGAGGGTTTCTCGAAAAATCGAAAGCCTTCAAACTCTTGAAAGTAGACGCCGAGAAAGAGTCTTCCTGGAAGTTAAAAGATCGCTATCAAGTCGGAGGCTATCCGACGATTGTTTTCACCGATTCAAACGGAAAAGAATCTTATCGGATTACAGGCTTTCGAGCCGAAAAAGAATTTCTCCGAGTCATGAACTTAGTTCTGACTTCAAAGAGTAAGGATTTTAAAAAGGCGTGTGCCGGAAGATCGGAAGACGATCTTTGGAGCTGTGCCACGGTTTGCTCGGAACGCAAAGATGTCGCTTGCACAAATAAAGCGCTCCTGCAGTTAAAACCCCTTCTTAAACCCGGAACTGCGAAATATGATTTAGCCGAGACTTACAGCGCCGAGAATTCTGCGACCGAAGATTTAAAGTATCTTGCCTACGAACAACTCCTCACAAAATCGCCTGATTCTCCACAAGCCTTACTTTGGGCGAATACCTACTGGGAATTGGCGTCAGGCGTGAAGCAAAAGGCAAAAAAAGAGTTGATTGAAAAAATGCTTCAAAACTACGCGAACTTTCAAAAAGATTCTCGAAATGAAGAACTCGGCCTTTCGGAAACCGACCGAGCGCAGATGCGCGCTGAGCTTTTAGGTAAAATTGGTAAAGAAGAAGAATCAAAAGCTGCTTGGAAGGAAGCGGCAGTTCTTCTCGAGTCCAAAGCCAAGGAACTGGGAACGGCTCATCCCGAAAGAGGTTTTACGATTGAACGAATCTCCGCATTAGAAGCGAGTGGAGAGTCCGAAAAGGCATTGCAGCTAGCGACCGATTACCGAGAGAAATTCCCTGTGGAATTTACTTTTCATTACAAAGCGGCCTCTCTTTTAAAAGGGCAGAAAAAATTTAATGAAGCATTAGTCCCCGCGAAGAAAGCTTACTCCATTGCATACGGCGATAATAAGATCCGAGTCGCAACGCTTCTGATTCAGCTTTATACGACGATTCCTGATAAAAAGGCGGCCCAGGGTGTTTACGAAGAAATTAAGAAAAACATCAAGCCGTCTGATAAACTTCAAGTAAGAACCCATAACTATCTAAAGAAAATGGATCAAGCCTACGACAAGCTTGCCGGAGCCAAATCATGAGTGACTTCAAATACCAACCTTTAATTGAAAAAAGTGAAGATAAAACAGTTTATCGTAAACTGGATGTCACTGGCGTGACGACCCAAACCTGGGATGGAAAAGAATTTCTAAAAGTGACCCCCGAAGCGATTGCTTCGCTCTGTGCGGCCGCTTTCGACGACATTTCACATTTGCTAAGAACCAGCCATCTCGAAAAAGTCGCGAAAATTTTAGAAGATTCCGAAGCAAGCGATAACGATAAGTTTGTTGCGACAGAGCTTTTAAAAAATGCCGTCATTGCAGCAGAAAGGGTCTATCCCTCGTGCCAAGACACGGGCACGGCGATTGTCATGGGCAAAAAAGGGGAACAGGTTCTCTCCGGAGGCGACGACGCCGAAGCTTTAAGTAAGGGCATCTTCGACACGTTTAAAAAACGCAATCTTCGTTACTCGCAAATGGCGCCGCTTTCGATGTACGAAGAAAAAAATACGGGAAATAATCTTCCGGCACAGATTGAAATCTATTCTGAACCTGGGAGTAAATACGAATTTCTCTTTATCGCAAAAGGTGGAGGAAGCGCCAATAAGAGTTATCTCTTTCAAAAAACGAAAGGGCTTCTCAATCCCAAATCGATGAAAGAATTTGTCATCGATACGATTACCCACTTAGGAACGGCGGCCTGTCCGCCGTACCATCTCGCCTTTGTCGTCGGGGGACCGAGTGCGGAGTATGTTTTGAAAACGGTCAAACTCGCAAGCTGCGGTTATTACGATGGGCTTCCGACGACTGGCAATGCCACCGGTCGTGCTTACCGGGATCTAGAACTCGAAAAACAAATTGAGCAATGGGGACGCGAAACTAAAATTGGTGCGCAGTTCGGTGGAAAATATTTTCTTCACGACGTGCGTGTGATTCGGCTACCACGCCACGGAGCAAGCTGCCCCGTAGGGATAGGGCTCTCTTGCTCTGCAGATAGGCAAATCAAAGGCAAAATTACGAAAGATGGAGTCTTTCTCGAGCAACTCGAACAAGATCCCGCTCGGTTTCTACCTTCTAAAAAATCGGTTGAGGGGAAAGCCGTTTCAGTGGACCTCAATCGCCCCATGGCAGACGTGTTAAAGGAACTCAGCACACTTCCCGTTTCAACTCGGGTGATGCTGACCGGACCACTCGTTGTGGCGCGCGATATTGCTCATGCAAAATTATTAGAAAGAATTGAACAAGGAAAAGGCTTACCCGATTTCATGAAACAGTTTGCTGTTTATTATGCGGGGCCCGCAAAGACGCCCGAGGGCCATGCCTCAGGAAGTTTTGGTCCGACGACATCGCAGCGAATGGATCCCTACGTTTCTGTTTTTCAAGAAAACGGTGGTTCGCTCGTCATGTTAGGAAAAGGCAATCGCACCAAAGCCGTAACCGAAGCCTGTAAAAAGTTCGGAGGATTTTATTTAGGATCCATAGGAGGACCCGCAGCTCGGCTCGGCCGAGATTGCATCACAAAAGTCGAAGTTCTCGACTACAAAGAACTCGGAATGGAAGCGATCTGGAAAATCGAAGTCAAAGATTTCCCTGCATTCGTCATCGTAGACAACAAGGGCAACGATTTCTTCGCAGGTAGGGGTGGGGAAGAATAATTAAGGATTACTCCCTTAATTCCTAATTCCCTTAACCCTCAGTTCGACTAGCACATGCGTCTGCCGCAACCGACACGCTTCACACAACGGATCATCGTAACCCGTCTCACACACGCTTGTCTGCAAGGCTTAACGACCTGCGCACAACGGGGACGACAAGGTGCCACACCCATTCGCGCAACTCCGTGCATGCCTCCAGCAAAAGCTTCCACAGGGGCGAACATTCCGAGCGAAAAAATCGCTAAGAACAGAACTGATTTAATATTTAATCTCATACTACGTCCTCTTATAAAGCAAAGAGAGTAAAACTCTCTCCACACAGTCAGCATACGCAAACCCTATGCCGGCTGTTTCTCGCATGAATACAAGCGAGTATTCCAAGAGTGGCCGTAATTTTTTAGACAGAAAGATTGAGAGGTGACTATTTACGCTCTCGAAAAGCTTACCGACCGAACAGGCGGTTCGCTGTTCGCCGAGGACCGAAAGGGATTAACGACAGTCCAAGTTGACGTCTTTCGATTCGAGCCGCAACTCTATCCCAGAAGTAGGGCATGGATTGCACTGAAGCGACGTCTAATCCGAGAGCTTGTCTATCGTAACGAAGACCTTGTCTGAAAGCGATCCCGTTCGCAATAATATTGCCTGCGAGTCTGAACGGAAACAACACGACTCGCGCTGCGAAGTTCAAGACTGGAAAAACTGGTCGAACGAAAAATGGGCTACAAATTTCGACTTCGATACAAGGGGGGACTTCCGAACTCGGTTGACTGAGCGAGGGAAGCGCTCCCATCGAAGAAGCGATATTGGCCGAAATCGCGACGTTAAAGCTATTTGAGACGAGTTGAGCACAGCGGCTACCCGAGCCTTGCGCATTTAAAGTCTCTAAAGAAGTCATCATCGCGCCTACGGTGATGGAGGCAGGAAGATTATTTCCGTAACTTTGCTTTAAGCATTCTAAAGTGGGTTGGTTAAACACCGGCTGTCCATCCACGCTATACTCCGACAGAGATACCGGAGAATTAACGAAGTAGCCCTGGCTTAGATAATTTTGAATCTGTTGTTGATTTCCCGTCATATAGGAATGCAACTGCGCACTTGAGAGAGTGGAACTCACGGGCAACCCGTATTCTTGTCGGCCTTGTGATGTATTCTCAGAAAATGAAGTTGAGTAATGGTTATTTTCTGCTCTTAAAATCGATATCGACAAAGAGAGTCCAATCCAAACGAGAGAAGTCAGGTTCATATTCAGCTCCTTAAAAAAACCGCATTCCACATTAACTTTTGAACCCGATCGAGGTGCAAAACATATTCCACACAAAGTTTTGGAAGGATGTGTGCTCAAAAAGACGTATGCACTTTGTGAGCGACTCACTCAAACTCTGTTGATCTTTTTATCGCCTTGCTAGAAAGCCGTCATTGCGAGGAGCGGAGCGACGAAGCAATCTCGCTGCAGAAGGACGTTCTTCTTTATGCATCGAGATTGCTTCGTCGCTCCGCTCCTCGCAACGACGGGTAGAGGCGCCGTTTCTTCGCCATTACATGACACAAGTAAAGACTTGTTATCGTAATTGATAACTCAGTGTGCCTAGCTCCAACTTTTCCCCCTACACCTTCGCGCGCAACTAACCGAAAAGTAAGGGTAGGAAAACGGATAAAAACGATATGACTTCAATTACATGGATCACTCGGGGAAAGAAAAAAGCCATCACCCCTAAGCAGAAAAAATTTATTACAGCTCTGTCGCATTCGTATTTCGAAGTCGAATTTAAATCGCTTCCAAAAGAGGTTTTAGCTTCTTCCGATTGGGTTCAAAAAAATATTTCTTCTAAGCTGAGTTTTGTTTTTGTATCTGATTCAGATCCAAATTTCGTAAAGTCGGTATGCGATAATGTACGTGCGCTTGCGACGCCCGAATATCCCGCTCCCTGTGTCTGTTTCGTAGTCGAAGAAAAAGTCGATAAAAAAGCCGCGGTCCTTTTGGAAACCGGGATCGACGAAAGTCTTTCGCTTCTCGAAAAAACAGATGCTTTAGTTTTAAGACTCAACTTACGACATCGTCAGATTTCAGAACTTCACAAAGCACGACAAAAAACGCGAGAGCAATCGATTCAATCCGCGAAAACTGAAACAACTCTGAAACAACGAGAAGAATTTTTAGGCGTTTGCGCACACGACTTGAGATCTCCCTTAGGTTTGATCCAATCCAGTCTGACTATGGTTTTGTCTGCAAAAAACGGACTCACCGAATTTCAGACAGAACTAATCACACGTGCAAGACGACAAGCAGGACAAGCAATTACGCTCGTCAATGATCTCATGGATGTGATGTCGTATGAACAAGGTTTAAAACCTCAGTACGGCATGCTGAACCTCCACGATTTTTTAAGTGAGTTCTACAAAGATTACAGTTTCCACTCCGAACAGAAAAAGATTCACTTTCATTACCACAATCCGGTTCCGGATTGGAGAACGCTTGCGGATGCCGATAGAATCCGTCAGCTTCTTCAAAATCTTTTTGTGAATGCGTTAAAATTCACAGCGCCTGAAAAAAATATTTATCTCAATGTCACGCCATTTACGGGTCGTCGAAAAAATGATCCGCCGTATCCAATGGTCGTTGTATCTCTAAGAGACGAAGGGAAGGGGATTCCCCCCAATGAACTTCAAAAGATTTTTGATAAGTTTACCCAAGTCAAAGATCAAGCTCGTCACGAAGGCCGCGGACTCGGGCTCACCGTCGCAAAGCAAATCTCGACGTTGCATGATGGAAATATCTGGGTGGAAAGCGAAGAGGGCAAAGGCTCAACCTTTAATGTGCTCTTTCCCCATGTGGTCAGCCGCACCGACGCTCCTCTTTTGCAAGAAAATACGATTATCGTTGCCGAACCGGATGAAAAAAAGAGAGACGAACAGTATGGAGTTTTGAGTCGTTGGGGCTATAAAGTCCACTTTGCAAAAGATGGCGTCGAAGCGATTACCTATGCCTTCTACCATCTCCCAGTCGCTGTGATCTTGTGCGAAAACCTGGGCAAAATCTCAGAAGAAGAAGTGGCAAATATTCTCAAAGCGGATCTTCTCACTCGAGAGATGGCGCTCTTTCTCGCTCAACCGGCTGTAAACCCTCACTCCAAGAATTATTCCGAAGTCCCTTTCGATGCTTTTTTCAAACTTCCCTTAAACAAAGAAGTATTCACGAACGCGATTCACTCCGCTCGCCAAAGATTCACCAAAGCCGCTTAGTAGGCTTCATGACGTTTATTTGTTGAAACAGCCGAAAACCCGTCATTGCGAGGGTGCTGCGCACCCTCACAATGACAGAAACCTCTTTCAATAAGTGTCGTAACCCCGTCGTACAAGCTCCGAGTAAATTGCATCGGGTGAAATCCCTAATTCGTTTTCTGGTAGATTTTTAAAGTTCTTCCAATAGGGTGTCTCAAAAGTCATGATTTTAGGCGTAATGTTTAAAAACTTGCCGACCAATTTAGAACAATAGGTAGCGCGCTCCGTATCCCAGCGAAAAGTTGGATCGTAGGGCACGCCTAACCAGGGATTCACCTGTTTCTCGGACAAAGACAACGCTGACTTTCTGAGGAGCGTGAGTCCATACTTCGCTACTTTAATTTCTTCCAAACCCTGTTTCCATTCCACGCCATAGACAGGATGCGCATGCAACCAGCCCCCGCGATAGCCTATCGCGACATGGCAAAACTGCCCGCCCGGCACAAACTCTACTAATTTTCCTTGAGAATCAAAGCAGCGGAAGAAAGCGACTCGGATTTCTGCGAAACTTAAACTCGTAAAAACCAGTATCCCAAGCACCCATAATTTTCCCATTCCTTATTTTTAGTTTAGGGGCCTTGAGAGGTCAAATCACCATTGTGAAACTGGATCCCAAATTGGAACCAGTCGCTTCAGCCGCTTTGAGCACGAATTTGCTGGCATACGAAATGCTTAAGAGTGGTTTGAACATCAAATCTGCGAAAGTGATTCGCAGAAAAGAAATAATAGGGAGTACAAACATGACAAAAATCTTATCAGTAATCGTAGGTCTTATCGTAACCGCAAACGCATCGGCAGCGCCGATTTATTGTGAAGGAAACGGGTACCGTGTTGCCGTGAACTCACAACAAACCTCGGCAGAAGTCACCGATGCGAATAACCAGCCTTTAATGTTTGGGGACTTGAAATGCCTCAATATTTTCACTCAGCAATTGCGACCTGAAGGCAGCCCTGTGGTCTCTTGTCGAACCGCTGAAAACGTCGCTGATGCAGGTTTAACAGTTTATCTGTTCACACCTCACAATACGAACAAAGTCGTTGGAACGCTCAAAACACAAACTTTTGGAGGTCCTCGCAAACTCGCAGATTTGAAATGCGTGGCTGCCGTTCACGACATGCAGTAAGCGTTTGATTTAACTTACCGAAAAAGGCCCACTTTTCAGTGGGCCTTTTTTTATTGGGAGAGCTGAGGTAACTCTAACTTTCAAACATGGAAAAACTCTCTCTCGGCGTACTGGTTCTCGTTCTTCTGACTCCGATCGGAGTGGCATGGCGTCGTAAGCGGGCCGGACTTTTAGAAGGCATGCTTTCGCTCTTCCTGCTTTTTTATGTGGTGATCTCAGAACTTAAAAAAGTATTTTTCCCCGAAGCGACCTCTTTCGATTTCATTCGACAGCTTAATTACAATTACCTGACCGTTTTATCCCTTCTGATGATCGGATTTTCCCAAGTTTTTAGAAAGAGCTTCCAACCGACTCTTCCAGGTTTTTCGACTCTAAAGCGAGTTTCTATCAGTTCAACGTCGGCGTTCTTCCTATTAGCGTCGCTCTTCTTTTTTAACGAACGGATAGCATTCCTTCATCCAAACCTTGTGATTCCAATGATGAGTTTAGGTGGGCTTTTCACGGTGTTTCTTATCTTTTGTCAGCCTCGAACCTCGTTTCTAAAACAACTGACTTACGATCTGATTTTGATTTCGATCATCCTCTTCGGTTTTCTGAGAACAGGCGCATTGAGTTTTGTTTTCACGGCGGGAATCCCACTCTTCATCACTGCATTTGTTGGAAAAGATCAGAAACGAAAAATCCTCTGTATTTTTTTTCTTGCGACCGCGATTTTCGCCCAAGGTTTAAAGCCTCGCTACCGAATGTATTTGATTCATCATCCCGCCGCGACTTTCGTCGAAAAGGTCGAACGCCTTTTCGGCCTTGCAGAGAAAGACTACAAACTCACTTTTCAGATTCCTCAGTCCGCAGCCGACGAGGCGAATGCGATTTCCCCTCGAAACTACGTAAGTTATTCCATAGGACGAATCGGTGACGACTCCTTAATGCAAGTTCTAGAGAAGAAAGAAGCTTTAAAAAATTTCTATTTGCCGGGACCTTACGTGGACCTTTCGCACATTTTCGTTCCCCGCTTTCTTTGGTCAGAAAAACCCGAAAGAAACTTTTGGAATCGATTCGGTCGCCAGATGGGCGTGATTTCCAAAGACGACCTTCAAACGAGCGTCGCCTTAGGTTTTGTCGCAGAAGGGTATTTAAGGTTTGGAATGGAAGGGGTGCTTTTTACCGCAGCGATTCTCGCTCTCGTGCTCTACGCTTTGGAATGTTTTCTCGCTTTTTACTTGAACAGTATCGACTATCGCTTTGTTGCCACTTTGCTTCCGCTCGTCAGTCTCTCATTGGATATGACGTCGTTTATTACCTGTCTGATTCATGGAATTGCAATCTGGTGGATTGCTCTGATCGTTTTGACTAAAAGCGGACGCCCGCTAAAATATCTAGGCTTTGTGCGCGCAAATCTGTAGCGCTTTGATTCGAATTGGAGAGCGCCCAGAGGTAACGGAGATTTGTGAAGAGAGGGCCGATTTCGAGTCCTGCTCCAATCGCAGCACCTGCTTCAAACGTATTTACCGTCGTTGCACTTGCTGCTCCCGCGATTTGAACCTCTTTCTGACTTGAGAGATTTAACATGATGACAGGTCCTATTAAAAGATAGGGCGAGATAAACTGGTTTGTCGCTAATTTTGCAAAAAGGGGAATTTGCAAAGCATTGTATTTTAATTTCGCAGAACTTCCGTCATTTCCGATGAGAGAAGTATTTTTTTGAACAAATAAAACCTCGGGTCGAAGAGATAAAAAGAAAACAAGAGGTTTGTCGAGAACGATTCCGGCAGTAAATCCGCCCGATGGAGAAGCGCTGACACCGTTGGGGGCTGAGAGGGCGCCGAGGGTCAGCCCGGCTTCGACTCCAATTTTTGGTCGGCTCCCATAGCCTTCGCTGTCATGAGTGTCGGCTGCGAGCGTGGCTGGCAGCAGTAAAAAACACGACGCTAAAAAACGAGCAAAAATTTTCATTCGGCCTCCAGCCCTATTCAAAGGGTGTCCGCTTCTCCAACGAGCAAAACGAAATTTCTTACAATTCGTTTTTGAAGAAAAAAGGCACTTCGCGGTCTGCGGAAGCTTTGTCTGCGGATCCGTGTACGGAATTCGCTTCGATGCTGTCCGCAAAGAGTTTGCGAATCGTGCCAGGAGCCGCTTTCGAAGGATCCGTTGCGCCCATCAAATCGCGCCATTTAGCGACGGCATTGTCGCCTTCGAAAACGACGACGACAGAAGGATCGCTTGTCATAAAAGAAACAAGGCTACCGTAAAAGGGGCGCGCTTTGTGTTCTTCATAGAAACTTTCAGCTTCTGCTTTAGTCAAATGCTTGTATTTCATCTGAACCACTTTGAGGCCAGCTTCTTCAGCAATGGTTAAGATCTTTCCAATTTGGTTTTTTTTGACCGAATTGGGTTTGATCATTCCAAATGTTTTTTCTTTCATTTCAAACTCCTTATTATCGTTTAAGCGCTTTCACCATGGTCTCACCCATCGTGGCGGGCGACATACTAACCATAATTCCCGCATTCTCAAGCGCTTTTATCTTGTCGGAAGCCTTGCCGCTGCCACCGTCGATAATCGCACCGGCATGTCCCATGCGCTTTCCAGGGGGAGCCGTCTGTCCGCCGATGAATCCGACGACAGGCTTTTTCATATTCTTTTTCACCCATTCGGCTGCGGTTTCTTCAGCATTTCCGCCGATTTCTCCGATCATGATGACAGCTTCAGTGCCTGGATCTTCGTTAAAGAGTTTTAAGACGTCCAAGAACTGAAAGCCATTGACGGGGTCGCCACCAATTCCGACGCAAGTCGATTGTCCAAGACCCAATTGGGTCAACTGATGAACGGCTTCGTACGTTAAGGTTCCACTACGAGAGACGACGCCGATTTTCCCAGGTTTGTGAATATAGCCTGGCATAATTCCAATCTTCGCTTCGCCGGGAGTAATGATTCCGGGGCAGTTGGGACCAATTAAGGTACAGGTTTTGGTTTTGAGATAATTCTTAACCCAGATCATATCCATGACGGGAATGCCTTCGGTGATACAAATAATCACTTTTACACCCGCATCGGCGGCTTCGACGATCGCATCGGCGGCAAATGGAGCCGGGACGTAAATCATCGTGGTATCGGCTTGTGTTTTATCAACGGCATCTTGCACCGAATTGAAAACGGGAATGCCTTCGACTTTTTCTCCGCCTTTGCCAGGGGTGACCCCGCCGACGACATTGGTGCCGTATTCCTTGCACATTTTGGCGTGGAAAGCGCCTGCTTGGCCGGTAATCCCTTGAACTAATAGTTTTGTGTTTTTATTGACGAGAATACTCATAATGCTCCCTTCGCTGCGGCGACTACTTTTTTGGCTGCATCTTGCATCCCATTTGCCGTGATCATTTTTAAGTTGGAATCTTGAAGCATTTTACGTCCGAGATCCACATTCGTTCCTTCAAGTCTGACAACCACAGGAACGGTGAGATTTAATTCTTTCGCCGCTCCAATTACGCCCGATGCAATCACATCGCACTTCATGATTCCGCCGAAGATATTAATGAGAATCGCTTTTACTTTCGGATCTTTTAAAATGATTTTGAAAGCTTCTTTGACTCGTTGTTCGGTCGCACTGCCGCCGACATCCAAGAAGTTTGCAGGGCTTGCACCTTCTTGTTTAATGATATCCATCGTCGCCATCGCAAGGCCGGCTCCGTTGACCATGCAACCAATCGTTCCGTCGAGACTGATGTAACTTAAGTCAAACTTCTTGGCTTCACTTTCAGCCGCGTCTTCTTCATTCGGATCGCGCCATTCCATTAGCTGGGGATGTCTGTAAAGTGCGCTTTCATCGAAAGTAATTTTGGCGTCTAACGCCATCAAACTGCCTTCTTTAGTTTCAATCAACGGGTTGATTTCGGCGAGTGAACAATCTTGTTCCCAATAAAGTTTCACAAGCTTTTTCAAAATATCCGGAAACTGTTTCGCGGCACTTGGGACAAAACCCATCTTCGTTGCGAGCGCGCGAGCTTGGTAATCTCTGAGGCCAATGGTCGAATCGATCCAAACTTTAAAGATTTGGTCGGGCTTGTGTTCAGCGACGTGCTCGATGTCCATTCCGCCGGCAGGACTTGCAATCACAACGAGCTTTGAGACCGCTCTATCTAAAGTGACTGCCAAATAATATTCTTTGGAAATATTGGCGCCATCTTCGACTAAAAGTCTTTTCACTTCTTTGCCTTCGGGCCCTGTTTGGTGAGTGACGAGCGTCATTCCAAAAATCGCTTTTGCAAACTGCTGAAGCTCTTCTTTGGTTTTTGCAACTTTAACGCCGCCACCTTTACCTCGGCCGCCTGCATGGATTTGGGCTTTTACGACCCAAGGTCCTTTCGGCGATAAACTCATTCCGGCGTCGACTGCTTCGTGAACGGAGAAGGCAGGCTTGCCATTCGGTACGGGAATTCCGTACTTTCTAAAAAGCTCTTTTCCTTGATACTCGTGAATTTTCATTAGGGAATTTTCCTTTCAGAGGTGAATTACATATTGTCGATAAGAGCTGTTCCGAACTCGGAACACTTAATTTCTTTAGCGCCGTCCATTCCGCGTGCAAAATCGTAAGTGACGGTTTTATTTTCAATCGTTTTTTCCATCGTTTTTGTGATGGTGTCTGCGACTTCTTGCCAGCCCATGTATTCAAACATCATGACACCGCTCAAGATCACCGAACCGGGATTCACTTTATCGAGACCCGCATATTTAGGCGCAGTTCCGTGAGTCGCTTCAAAAACCGCATTGAAATCGCCGATATTTCCACCGGGTGCAATGCCTAATCCACCGACTTGAGCGGATAAAGCGTCCGATAAGTAATCGCCATTTAAATTGGGGGTCGCAAGCACTGAATATTCCGAAGGACGGAGAAGTGCTTGTTGGAACATATTGTCTGCAATGCGATCTTTGACCAAAGTTTTGCCGGACGGAGTTTTTCCGTCGTGGTCTTTCCAGATTTCATCTTCGGTTACCGTTTGGCTGCCGAATTCTTCTTTGCAGAGGTTATAACCCCACTCTTTGAAGGCGCCTTCGGTGAACTTCATGATATTGCCTTTGTGAACAAGAGTCAGACTTTCACGTCGGTGTTTCAACGTGTACTGAATGGCTTGTCGGACGAGTCTCTTTGTTCCTTCAGGGCTAATCGGTTTCACCCCGATTCCGGAGGATGGACGAATTTTTGCTCCCATTTCGTTCGTTAAGAAGTCGATCACTTTTTTAGCTTCAGGAGAACCGCTCTTCCATTCGATACCTGAATAAACGTCTTCGATATTTTCGCGGAAAATTACCATATCGACTTTTTGAGGTTCTTTTACGGGAGATGGAACCCCCTTGAACCAACGAACCGGTCTCACACATGCATAGAGGTCTAGAATCTGTCTTAAAGCTACATTGAGCGATCGGATTCCGCCGCCGACAGGAGTCGTGAGCGGACCTTTAATGGCAATCCCGTGTTCTTTAATCACGGTGATGGTTTCTTCGGGAAGCCAGTTCTTGGTGAGGTTGAACGCTTTTTCTCCGGCTAAAACTTCTTTCCAAACGACTTTCTTTTTGTCGCCGTAGCATTTTTTGACGGCAGCATCAAAAACGCGCACGGAAGCTTTCCAAATATCGACTCCAGTCCCATCGCCTTCAATAAAAGGGATGATTGGAAAATTGGGAACATTGATTTGACTCGGACCTGTATAGGTTATTTTTTCGCCTTGGCTCATAATGACTCCAGTATCTTGTGATAAATCGCATTGAAGAGTATGTTTTATAAAGCAAAACGTCAATTTATAGAGAGAGGAAATGAGAAAAATGGAGAAATGCGATCTCACTCAAAAACACTGTAAACCTTGCGAAGGCGGGATTCCTGCACTGAGTCAAGAAGAGGCAAAAAAATTGAATTCGCAGATTAAGGATTGGACCCTGACCGACAAGCATATTTTAAAAGAATTTAAATTTACGAACTTCGTTGAAGCGATGAAATTTGTGAACCGGGTGGCCGACGTCGCCGAAATGGAAGGCCATCATCCCGATCTTTTCATTCACTACAATTCGGTTAAAATTGATCTTTGGACTCACGCAATTAATGGGCTTTCAGAAAATGACTTTATCGTTGCTTCAAAAATCGATTCTGTTCACGTTTAGTTTTTCAGTTTTGCTCTTCGCGCGTTTGCCCGATGAGCAAAACAATGTGGATATTTATCAAAAATGCAATCCCGCTGTCGTGAATATCACGGCGACGACACTGACTCAGGATTTCTTTTTCGATATCATCCCTCAGAAAGGGCAGGGGTCAGGCGCCTTTATCCGAGGCGAAGGTTATATTGTGACCAACGAACACGTGGTGGGAAATGCGCAAGATGTTGAGGTCACGCTCTTCGATAAATCTCAGTTTCCCGCAAAAGTCATCGCAACCGATCCCGATTCGGATATCGCCGTCATTAAAATTGATCCTAAAGGGAAAAAAATCACACCTCTCGAATGGGGTGATCCAAATACCCTCGCAGTCGGAGAAAAAGTTTTAGCAATCGGAAATCCTTTTGGCTTGGGCGGTTCACTCAGTGTGGGAGTGATTAGTTCACTCGGACGAGATATTCGCACTCAGACTGACCGGCTTGTGAAAGACGTAATACAAACGGATGCGGCCATCAATCCAGGAAATTCAGGAGGCCCTTTGCTCGACAGTTCCGGAAAAATCGTAGGACTTAATGCGCAGATTTTTTCAAGAAGTGGTGGAAGTGAAGGAATCGGATTTGCGATTTCTGTGAAGACTGTCAAAAAGATGGTGGAGCAACTCATCCAATTTAAAAAAGTTTTAAGACCGGATCTCGGCATTCACGGAGTGGGTTTAAATCCGCGTCTATTTGCAAGTTTGGGAATTCCGACTCAAAACGGCATCATGATTACTGAAATTTACACGAAGGGACCGGCCGCAAAAGCGGGACTTAGAGCGGCGAACAAGCAGTTGGCCTATGGCTTTCACCGAATTCCTGTCGGAGGCGATGTGATCACTCGAATCGACAATGTTCAGGTAACCTCGATGCGAGATATTTTGGACTACCTAGTCGACAAAAACGTAGGTGATACGATTACGATTCACTATATTCGCGACAAAGTGAAAAAATCGATTTCCGTAAAACTCAGTGTGACGCCCGGGGATTACGATCCCGGTTCGAGCGGAATCTAGAGTGGTTAGCCAAAGGACTTCAGCAAATCCTTTCGGCTCAGAAAAAAAAATCGTTTGTGTCCTCCCCGCCTTCAACTCCGAACGGACTCTCCAGCGCACGATCGAAAATGTGCCTGAAGGAATCGTTGATTGTTTTATTTTGGTCGATGATTGTTCATCGGATCGCACCGTGCATGTGGCGGAAGAATTAAAAATCAAATACCCCTTAAAGATCATCCGCCACGATAATAATCGAGGGTACGGAGGCAATCAGAAAACTTGTTACGAGTGCGCCCTAAATGAGGGCGCCGATATCGTCGTGATGTTGCATCCCGATTATCAGTACGAACCAAAACTCCTAGGAGCTCTGGTCACTTTGGTGTCGAGCGGGATTTACGACGTGGCGTTGGGATCGCGGATTTTGGGGAAGGGTGCTCTCACCGGAGGCATGCCTCTCTATAAATATATTTCTAATCGATTTCTAACTCTGTTCGAGAATCTTTGCCTCGGATTAAAACTTTCCGAGTATCACACGGGATACCGTGCGTTCTCGCGGAAGGCTCTCGAATCTGTCCCGTTTCACGAAAATAGTGAGGATTTTGTCTTCGATAACGAGATTCTCGTTCAAGTCCATTTGGCAGGTTTTCAAATCGGTGAGGTGAGCGTTCCGACAAAGTATTTTGCCGAAGCCAGTTCCATTTCATTTGCGAGAAGCATTCGGTATGGATTGGGCGTGGTTCGATGCTCGCTGAATGGGTTAGCCCTTCGTCTTAGCGGGTACGCTTCATCGGAATCACATCACCCGTAGAGTGAACTTCGTGATCGAAGATCGCGCGCGCCAAGATGCCTTTAAACTCGGGGAGTAGAAGCGGCGTGAGTGGGGGCAATTGTCGAACGTATGAAAGATGTTTTAGAAATTTCGGAATCTCCGAGCAAGAATATCTAAACTGAACTTCTGGATATTGAACGTGAATGGATTCAATCCAGTTGCAGATTTTTTCAGGTTGTTCGTTTAAGTCGTCAAAAATGACGGCAACTGCATAATTGAAGGTCGGAGTCTTTTTAGAAAGATAATTCTGAGGAAGCTCTGGAATAACGGCGACCCAATTTTTATGTTCTTCAATCGATTGTTTGGCGAGAATTCTTTTAGTCGAGGAGGAGCTTAAAACCAAGACCTGGGCGTGAATTTCATCCAAGGGATTGCGATCCCGGGCCGTATGCTGCGAGAGATAGGGAATACTGTATTCGCTGGTTCTGTAAGAGACACCCACTTTGCCAGTTGCACATTCGACGAGAATCTGACGGATGAAGTTGCGGCCTGTATCTTCTGCCGTGATAAAAATATTTCGGTCTTTCAGCCAGCGGTAGGCGGTTTCTAAGACGCTCTTTCGGAAAGACGATAAGCCAAACACTTTGACGAGGATTTTCTCAGGCGAAATGCCTAGGTCGACGGTCATTTTATGTAAAATTGACTGCATCATGGTTTGAAGCTGCTGCAAACTATGATCGGGATCGAACAATACGACGCCTGCGGTTTTTTCGGTCGGAACAGAGAACACAAGCGCGAGCTCTTTATCGATTGAAAAGCTCAGTCTCGAGTTGTCATGAAATAAATAAGTGCCAGGACCAGTAAGCTGAATGGAAGAAGTTTTCATTTTGAGTTTCACTTTTTAGGTTTTTTGGGGGAGTAGATTAATTATACTACTAAAAGATATAACGCGATGAATCATTGTCGGATGGAGGAGTCCGCAAGCAGAAAGGAAGAGGCAAGCAAAGGGATCATCTGTCAAAGATTACGCCTTGCTCAAAGAGAAGAGAGCTAAATTAACGTAACAATTGAAGTGCCAATGCTGGCGTTTCGTTCGCTTGTGTGAGCACTGCCACACCGGCTTTTCGTAAAATGGTTTCTTTGGCTAAGTTCGAACTTTCAACAGCTAAGTCCGCATCTTTGATTCGACTCTTTGCAGCCAAAAGGTTTTCTTGGAAAATGCTCTGCGCGGAGATCGTCGTTTGCAAACGATTTTGCGCAGAACCGACTCGAGCTCGGATGTCGTTCACTCGGTTAAGAGCTTCGTCAACTTTGCTTAACGAGTTTTGCGCGGCTTCTTTGTTAGACGCATCTACATCACCCATGCCTAATGCACTCAGGGTCATGTTCGTATCGCCGGGAGCAAATTTAATACGGTCGACTTCTGGATTGTTTTCAGTTCCGACTTGGAATTCCATCTGGATGACTTCTCCAGAAAGAAGTTCGCGACCATTGTATTTCGTGCTACGTGCGACGCGATCCACTTCCTCTTTTAACTGGACGACTTCGTTATTGATCATCGAGCGCTCTCTATCCCCGACAGTGTCAGTGGAAGATTGCATGAGGAGTTCGCGGATACGAACCGCCATATTATTGATCTCGGTCGTGCCACCTTCGTAGATTTGAATGAGGGATACCCCATCCTGCGCGTTTTTAACGGCGGCTCCTAAAGATCGAATTGTTGCGTTTAATCTGTCTGAAATTGCGAGTCCGGCGGGATCGTCGGATGCTTGGACTATTTTTGAACCGCTCGCGAGTCTTTGGACTGTGGTACTCAGTCTCTTCTGAGTATTTTCCAAATTCCGCTGAGCAGCGATTGCCAACTCATTGGTATTAATCTGTAGACCCATTGAAGTGTCCTCCTAAATGCTAATGAACCTCCTTTTCCTTGGATTTGTAAGTGCTCCGTTATTAGAGCTCTTGTACTCGAACTATCCTTCGCTCGAGTTGCAGGTGATGTGTTACCAAAATAAATAAACTGTCTGCATGAACTTCATCGACTTATCTGGAATCTAATTTAATGAAAAATAACAACGCTTTGAGTCTATAAAATAGACTCGTGGAGTCATAGAAAGATGACATGACGAGCAATCTTCAAAGTAAATAAGGGCTTTTCGTTGCGTCATAACAAAGTTAACGGTAAATTTACATCGTGCGGTATTTTTGAAAAATATTTCAAAAAATGATGCGCATTAAGAAAAAGCAGTCAACTTTATGACGGAGAATCGCATTAAAAAATGAGCCTCCAAAGAACGCAAAAAATTCGAGTGCTTGTTACGCTAGGGCCGACGCGTGCTTTTTTGGATTCGGTTCGTTATCTCTCGAATTATTCTACTGGAGAATTGGGATCTGAAATCGCGAAGCTTCTCGTGAAGCAAGGCTTTGAAGTCGCTGTGATCGCAGGCCCCGTTCAGTTCGACCTAAAAAAACTCGGCGTAAAAAAAATTGAGCAAATCGTCACCGTGGAAGAAATGCTCCACGCGACTTTGAGTTTGTGCGAAACATTCAAGCCACATTATTTTTTGCCCGCAGCAGCGGTTTTAGATTTTGTGCCACAAAAATCACAAACGGGAAAAGTCAGTTCGAAAAAAAAATATTGGAAAATAAAATTAATTCCCACAAAAAAAATAATTGATGAAGTGCAAAAGAAATTTCCAAAAATAAAAAAATTTGGATTTAAGTTGGAAGCAGCAAGTTACTCCGCCGAAAAAAATAGACTCTATGCAGAGAAGATTATGAAGAAAAAAAAACTGGAAGGATTATGTTTAAACTTCCTGAATCAGATTTCTGCATCTCAGCATCCAGCCACATTGTTTTTTAAAGACGGATCGGAAATAACCAGCGTTCAAGTTTCCTCGAAGACTCAAATTGCGCAAAAAATCGTGCAATTCTTAAAACGATATCCCAACAACGATTAAACAGAGGCGTTGATATCGTCAAAAGAGCTCGAGAGATTTGCCGTACTTCGTTCTTTTTCGTATTGCGCGAGCTTGTTATAGAGGGTCTTAACGGTAATCCCCATCGCGTCCGCGGCTTTTGTCTTATTGCCTTTGAAATACGAGAGCACGCGCACGATGTGGCGCTTTTCGATATTGTGCAAAAGGAAACTAGAGGGTTCGTCAAAGTAGTCCGTTTCGGTCTCAGGTTCTTGGTTTTTGACGTTAAAAGGAATGTCCTCTTCTTGAATGACATCGCCATCGACTAAGATTTTAAAACGCTCGGCGGTGTTTTGAAGTTCGCGGACATTTCCGGGCCAGGCGTATTGCTTTAAAACTTCCATGGCTCTTGGACTGAGCGTTTTTTTCGGGCCCAACTTTTCATCGTTTAAGAAGCGGTTGAACAAAAGCGGGATATCGCAGCTTCTTTTACGAAGCGGGGAAATTCGCAAAGTTACGGTATTTAAACGGTAGTAGAGATCTTCTCTGAACTTGCCGTTCTTTACTTGAGTTTCGAGATCTTTATTTGTTGCCGAAATGATTCGGACGTTTACTTTGATCGGCGCTTTTCCACCCACCCGGTAAATTTCGCCTTCTTGAAGAAATCGTAGAAGTTTCGCTTGGGCTTCCAATCCCATTTCACCAATTTCATCGAGAAAGAGAGACCCTTCGCTGGCAAGTTCCACAAGGCCCTTTTTCTGATTCACTGCCCCTGTGAATGAGCCTTTTTCGTGCCCGAAAAGTTCGCTCAAAAGTAATGTCTCTTGAATCGCGCCGCAGTTAATTGAAATCAGAGTTTTATTTTTTCGCCGAGACTGATCGTGAATTCGTTTAGCGATGACTTCTTTTCCGGTACCGCTTTCGCCTTGGATGAGAATGGTGACTTCGCTCGGGGCAATCTTTGCGACCATTTGCAAAAGACTCAGCATCGCTGGATCTTGGGTTAAAAAACCCTCTTTTGAGACTTCGCTATCGACTGCTGCCATGGTCTTCCCCCTATAATTTTTATACAGAAGGTAAGATTTACAAGGTTGAGAGGGGGAAATCAATTAAATCTCAAATCATTCGAATAATTGAAAGATATCGAGTCTTTATTCTAAGGACTGTTTCGCGTTTAAATACCCATCGACGTACTCCCCATCGTCGAATTGCTTGAGTTGGTCTTTGGCGACGGACTTATCTTTGACGGCAATGACATAAGGGGGCATTTCCTCTTTGAGAAGGGCCGCGACTTTACTACTCTTAATAAGATACGACGCCGTATTCGCGGGAATGAATTCGCCCGTCAGATAGTCCATGACGTACAAGTTTGAGGTTAAGTGCCTTTTATGAAATTTACTGGCACAGGCAAAAGAACAAAACTTAACCTTTTCGCCGTCATTCTCTCCCATAAAAACAGTTTTTGAAGTTGGCTTAATTTCAGTTCCACAGATCGGACATCTCAAAATCGAAATTCTTTCTTGTGTGGGAATCGCAAAGGAAAATAAGGAAAAGAAAAATGCGAAGAGCAATAACTGAGAAGTGAAAATTTTCATATTTATTAATTCTTATGGGAAATCAAAAACAGGGTCAATCACGCGCCGCATTAACTCGGAAGGGCCTTGTCCGGCGTAGCAAAGCGAAGCCGGAATGTTCGTTTTGCGATTGGAACAGAAATACGGCCTAGTGCATTTTGTCCGATTCAGTTGTTGTGATAACTTAGATAGTATCTCCTTCAGAGACTAACGCTTTAAATAGCTCCTTCTATCAAAATGAATCATCGAATCTTAAAGGACTTGGAGAACGCCAAGATTTTATACGATTCCCTTCGTTTGTCTGAAGTCTATCCTTTGCTGAAACGATTTTATGACAGTTTGCCGTTTCGATATGTTCCCGAACACGGCGAGTATTTTGGAATGTTTGTTCGTACCCTTTATGAGTTAGGTAAGGAATCCGAACTGCAATTCTATGCACTCGAGCTCGAAAAAATCGCAAAGAAAAATCAAGATCCTGTTGTTCGCTACCACACGGTCTATGCGATGACCGAGCTTGGAAAGTATCCACCGAACTACGCAATCAAAGAAGTTGAAGAAATTATTCGCGTCGCTGAAGACGAAACGTTACGATTGAAAGCAAAGTTCTTGCTCGCACATCTCTACGACAAATTCGATCATTCCGCCGATGAAATGATTACCTTGATTAACCACATCGAAAAACCTGTCGATCCCGCGCTGGCACGATTTTGGGAAACTTGGCAGATTAAAAAATTGCGCTTTCAGAAAAAATTTAACGAGGCGATCGAGTTGATCCAACGCTTAAGTCTGGATCCGTCTTTTCAAAAAGACTGGTACACATTTTTTAATTTAAAAGTTTATCTCTGCGGAACCTACCTCGATATGAAAGAGATGGAAAAAGCCGAAGAGGCGTTAAACGAGATAAAAAAAATGGTGGATGAAAAACCACTCAAAACCTGCTTGATGCAGTTTGAACGTCAAGAGTCTCGATTGTGGTCCGCGCAGACTTTAAGCCCAATCAACTTGAAAGTGGAAGATAACAGAACTACGATCAGTTGTGGGCAACGCTCGTTCGTCTTAGAAGAAAAAAATGCGGCAGAAAAAATATTAAGTCTCATGCTAAAAAATGGATTTGTGGACAAAGAAATGATTATCCAAGCGGTCTATCATCGGGCCTATCAGTCTGAAAAAGACGATAAGCTTGTCTATTATCATATCTACGGAGTCCGCGATATTTTGAATCAAGTGGGATTGCCGAGAACCGTTGTTGAAAGCAAAGACGCAGGCTATCAGTTAAAAACGCAAGTCATTCTACAGGAGCAGTTATGAAATCGGGTGCCATATTTTTCGCAATTTTAATCGTCTCTTCAGCTTTATCCGCCGACGTGGAGTGCAAGGGCGGCGGCGATAGTGGGACGCCGTTTGCCAATATCTCGAAAGAATTCCAGTCTTCGACAGCAGTGATTCCCACGGAGCATTTGATCAAAGACTTTTTCGTTCGCAGTAATAATGAACTGATCTACAAAGACGATCAGAACACCGTTTGGAAATCAAAAAACCTGGATCCGGTTCCGGTGATTCAATTTTTTGAACCCCTGTCGCGGATTCAAGATCCCTGGAACTCGTTTGTTTTAGGAAAAAACTACTTAAATGCGTTTAATACGGGAAACCACTCCTGGTACCGTGTCGGAACAAAAAGCCAAAGGGGAGAAGATTTGTATTGGAGTGGGTCGAGGGTTTTCTCGCTCTCGCCGTACGATGATTCGACAAAACATATTCAGTACGCGATTCACACTTTAAATGGCCCTTCAGAATTCATGGGCTGTAAATTGTCGTTCCCAGCAAATGTTGAAATGCATATTGCGACAGGACATACTTATCCATTTCTGTTTCTCTACACGACCGAGAAAAAGACCGATGGTGTAAGAGTTCAGCGGTACGCTCTGCGACTTGAAGAAAAGAAACTCATTTTTGGTAAACTCCACCGTTGTGAACTCACTGACATGGGTCTTTACAACAAACATATGCCGGGATCCGTCAAAGCGCTCCACCATTTCGGGGATTTGGATAATCCTGATACCAACGCTTGGCTAATGGAACTTGATCACCCGAAGAAGAAATTTTTGTGGAGCGCAAAAGATCAGTGTACTTTTTTCGATGCTCCCGCGTCTGAAGTCTTGATCCCGAATCCCAATGTTCACGTCGTTGCGATGACCAAATCCGGAGGAGGAGTGACCCTCTTTTATCCCGGGAAAGAAAAAAGCGTCGACCTTTTGCAAAAATTTGTCAGCCGACCCCTCGCGTCTGAAAATCTCTGGATGACTCCAGATAAGCGAAATTTATATGTTGCAGCAAAGCCTGAGAACGAAAACGCACGGCTCCTATTAAAAGTGGCGTTAGATCAGGTACAATAAGTAGACCTGACCACTCATCTCTGATCCACACCAGTGTAGATTCGTGTCCCCTCGCGTAATACTTTCCTGATCCTGTCATCGATTTATATTCAATAACCCCACTCATAAAAGGGGGATTTTATCCAACTGAGTGCCATCATCCCTTCACCTCTTCAGGGAGCTGAAGACCGCTTTCGAAAAGATCTCGAAAAAGCCAAGGCGCATTTCTATGCCTGGAAGCTTGCTGACGCGTATGCCATTTTTCGTCGATATTTTGATCGTTTGCCTTTTAAGCCAGAACAAGAACACGTGGAATATATCGGAATGTTCGCGCGAACTTTGCTCGAGTTGGGAAAAGAGTACGAGCTAAAATTTTATTTGAGTGAACTGGAGCGCTTGTATTCAATTACGCAAATGCCGGAGTTTGGTTTCCAGGTGGGGGTAATCTACTCGACCGGAAGTTTTATCAATTTCAAAATCGCTAAAGAGCTTTTCGAAGCCGTCATCGCTCGCTCTAAAAACAAAGATTTAAGAATTAAAGCGAAGATGTTCTTAGCAAGGTACTATGATTTCCACGAAGACACGGCGTCTTGTCGTCAGCTCGTTGACTCGATGGAAACACCGGATGATGTTTACTTGAAACCTTTGGTGCTTGTGTGGCAAGCAAAGGTTCTTAAAGACGAGGGTAAGTTTTCAGAGGCCCATGCTATTTTAGACGGTGTGATCAAAAACGTTTCGATGGAAGACGATTGGTATTCGTATTTCAGTTGCCGGATAATTCTCGCCTCGCTTTACATCAAAGAAGAGAAGATGGAATTAGCGGCAGATATTTCTCGCGGACTTAAAGAAAAATTTGATGGGAAAAACTTTAAAACACTCCTCGACCAAATTGCAGAGTTAGACAAGAAATTAAAGGACAACGATTCCGTAGGAAATCTTGAATTCGAAGAGAGCGAAGATATCTTAGTTCTGCGTTACAGACGGAAACAGATTGAAGTCGAAAGCAAAAGCGCGATAGCAAAACTCCTAAAACTCTTTTTCAAAAGAGAAACGATCTCGAAAGAAACTTTGATCAAAACTTTGTACGAACGCGATTACCAAGGCGAAGCGGATAATAAGTTGGTCTATTACCATATCCATCATTTTAGAAAAGAGATGGATAAACTGGGCGTTCCTGAAAACGCCATTGAAAAAGATAGCGATGGATATCGAATGGTTTTGAACGTGAAAATTCACAATGGGGAAATCTTATGAGAACCGCCTTCGTCGGGTTTATTGCAGCATCGAATCTTATATTTGCGAGTCCGATTAAAATGGCCGTTTGCCCTGGAGAAGGACCGGGTCCTTTAGCTTTGAGTGACATTTCTTCCGAACTCCCGGTGCCGCAAGCAATGCCGACGGAAGGCTCGATTAAAGATTTCAATATCGCCGAGAAAAAAGGCGCTCTCTATTATCGAAACGATCGCGAAGTCGTTTACGAGATGGATCTCAATTCGCAAAAGAATAAATTTCTAACCGCATCCGGTCTGCCATTGTCGAAGATGATAGATTCACGAGGTCGATATCTAATGACCGAGAAATTCCATTTCCTGTTTGATACATTCAATACGCAGTTGGGTTGGAAATACTTGGGACATCTCGAAGAAAACACATCGGTGACGCCTTTATACTGGCGTCGAATGCTGGGCAACGATGTGTATTTCGAAGTGGTGAATTGGAGAGATAAAGAATCCGCAAAACAAAATCTGACGGTTTACAGCTGGAGCCAAGGCAAATGGAGTTCGAATACCTGTGATTTGAAAGGAATTAAAGGAACAGTAAGACTCGGAGAAGGCCACTTCTTTCCGAACGTCTTTTTGTACGAAACCCAAAATGCCGGCGAGAATGAAACGACTTTGCGTCTTTGGAACATTCACATCAATGCTCCTATTTTTAAATGCGTCCCCAGCCTTGCGTATTCCTACGTGCATAAAATTCCCGGAAGAGTCAAAAGCGTCTCCCAATTCGCAGGTTCAAAAATGTTCGCAGTGAGAACAACCGATCCTGAAAGAAACCTCATCTGGACCAATAAATCCGACAACAAAGGTTGCCGTTATTTTAATTTCGGCGAACGTGAGTCTTTTGTAATGAATCATCACAATCCCGCCATCGCCGCCTGGGGGCCCAACGATGGATTTACTCTCATTTATCCTAATGAACAGAAACGTGCACAAATTTTCCCAGGTTCTCAATATTTCCCGCTGACTCAAAACGATGTGTGGATGAATTCTAATGGAAACACTCTCATCGGCGCTCTCCAAACTCCCGGGAAAGCGACTAAAGAACTTTATCGTGTGAAGTTGAAGTAGGATGCGACGCGACGGCTTTCATCCTTATTGGCAGTGAACATTATCATCGTAGTAGCCGGGAAGCCAAAAGGTCCCCCATCGGAAATTCTTTTAGCCGCTGTGACATGACTATTGATTAAAATCAATGCATAATTTTTTATACCCAAAAAAAGGAGATCCCAATGAAAAACGCATTCGTTTTAGTGAGTGTTTTATTTATGAGCGCGCATTCTTTTGCGAGTTTGCTCGGAAATTGCGAAACCGATTCTCGTGATTGCAAGTTCCAAATCGTCGCTCATCACAGCGGTAAATGCCTTGATGTTTCGGCAGCTTCAAAAGCCGGTGGAGCGGGCATCATTCAGTTTGATTGCCACAAACAAAAAAGCGCTAACCAAATCTGGACTTTAAAACCCAATGGCGAAGGTTACTATTCCATTGTCTCTGAAGTCAGTGGAAAATGTTTAGATGTAACAGGAAGCTCTCAAGCCGCGATCGGTTTAATTCAATGGGATTGTCACGGTTCCGCGAATCAACAATTTAAGGTCACTCAGAACACGAGCGAAACATTTTTGATAAGCGCGCGCCACAGCGGCAAGTGTCTCGATATCCCTGAAAGTGCCAAAAGTAATTTTATGTCTTTGATTCAGTACCCCTGCCACGGAAAAGACAATCAAGCATTTACGCTTGTTCCAGTGAATTAAATTCCTGCACGTTCAATCATTGTTCTTAGGTGCCCATCTATTTCATATAGGTGGGCATTTTTCGACGCCCTCCGAAAAAACCTCTCTAGAATTAGAGGCTCCACGATTTCTAATTTTTGTGACCGAGCTGTTCGCAAAGGCATCCCTATTGCATTCCAATCCCTTGTTACTTAACAGAGGAGGACTCTATGTTTCGATTCTTGGTTGCAATGGTTCTGGCGGTTTCAAGTGCACAAGCTTTTGCTTATGACGGGAATTGCGTTTGCAAAGCCTATAACTTGAGTAAATGCGATGGGACGGGGCCTGTGGTTCTGAAGTACTATCTCTTTAGCGATCCGGATCGCAAATCACATGAGTTCGATGTCACCGTGGAGTGCAACATTTCCAATTCGATGGAGTGTGAAAATCTAAACTATAAGCATGCCTCATGGAGAATTCCCGTTTTCAATTACTACGGGGACATTGTCCAGGGCTGCCATGTGGTTTGGAACCAGTGTCAGTTTACTTCAAATTAGCGGATCTTAGCGCCTTTGACCGACGCATCCAAAAAAGGAAAAGTCCGGCGAAGCAGCAGAGGACGGCTGCGATGACGTACATTAGGAATTCAACGCCTGCGTTGGTGGCTTTAGTCAGAGGATGATTGGGATTTCCCATGCACGTTGGGCACGCATAGGCCGCGACGTTTAGAAATAGACTGAGAAGTAAAATCTTAGAGGTATGAGACATCTTTCAGCTTTCTGACAAACCAACCCAAGTAAACGATGAGGCCTATCGTCAAAAGAAAAGAGCCGAAGCTTGAAACTAAATACGCCGTCTCTTGAGAGTCGGAATATTCTCTAAAACACCAGACGCCAAAGTAAGCCATGAGAAGGCTGCTCACAAAAATCAGGGCGAAATGAAACGCTTTTAGACTCATAACTTCAACTTAGCTCAAATAGGGTCAAATACAAGGATATCATCTTCAACTGACCTAGAACACGGTCAGATACAAAGAGATCATCATTAAAGACAGCAATAAAATCGCTGTGAGCGCCAGCGTCGCGTAAATAATCGCTTTTTCAGAGATTAAATGCATGAAGTAAAGTGCGACAAGACTTCCCTTGGTCGAAGCGACTGCTAATGCGACCAGTACGGCTCCCATGACCGATAAGTGCAGGTAGGAGACAGCGACTGTCACACCCGTCAAAACCAGTAATGCAGCAAAGACCATGTAATAGCCTTTGACGTGCTTTTTTACTTCTTCAACCGACATTTGATGTCCGCCCATTTTTTCTCCTCTTACGGTAAAAGATAAAGCATTGGAAATAAGAAAATCCAAACTAGATCCACAAAGTGCCAATAAAGACCTGAGACTTCGATTCGTCCGGTGAATCTTTCAGGTTCGGTTAACCACATTTTGCTGCCAGGCCAGAGTAGATAAGCATTCACGGCGATCCCGCCGAGAATGTGCAGTCCATGAAGCCCCGTCATCGCAAAGTAAATCGCGTAGAACGTGTGAGAAGCGGGAGTGTGACCGACTTCGAATTTGTGGTGGTACTCAAAGCCTTTTACGACCAAGAAAATGCACGAGAGAAGAATCGTCAGAGCCATGTGCATTTTGAACTTGCCGAACTCTTTCATCTTCAAAGAAGCCCAAGCCATCACCATTGTGACGGAAGAGGTGATGAGGATGACGGTATTGATTGTAGCCAGAGGAACATTGAGTTCTCCCGACGGCCAATGAGTCGATCCATGTCTCAAGATAATATAGGTCGAAAACAAAGCTCCGAAGAGCATCACTTCGGACGCTAAGAAAAGCCAAATCGCCAATTTGGCATTTGTGACCCCGGTCATTGGGTGCGGTTCATCGACGTAAGGGATAATCACCGACATAATTTGCTCCTATGCTTTAAATTGTGGAATGGCTTGGTTTGCCGTGTTGAATTGATACGGGTCGCGATAGACTTCCACGGGAGTCGTAAAGTTCTCGTGAGGAGGAGGGCAGGTTGCAGCCCATTCCAAAGTCGTTGCATCCCATGGATTATTCGATTCGCATTTCTTACCCGTTTTCCAGCTGACAAACATATTGATGACAAAAGGAATTTGCATCACAGCTAAAATCCAAGCAGAAACTGACATCAAAACGTTTAAGTTTTGGGTAGCCGCTCCGTGCATGTAAACCGTTTGGTCATATAAACGTCGGGAAACTCCGGCCATTCCCATAAAGAGCATTGGCATGAAGATTCCGTTAATGGCGATAATTGATCCCCAGAAATGGATTTTTCCCCAAGTCTCGCTCATAAAGCGGCCCGTGATTTTGGGATACCAGAAGTAAACTCCGCCCATTAGTGCGAATAAAGTTCCAGGAGCCACCACGTAATGGAAATGTCCGATAACGTAATAGGTGTCATGCAGATGAATATCCGAAGCCGTTAAGCCTAAAGGAAGTCCTGTGAGACCTCCAATCGCAAACATCGGCAAAAACGCTAAGGCAAAAAGCATCGCCGTATTGTAACGGATAGAACCTCCCCACAGCGTTAAGAGATACGTCGTCAAAATAATCACCGAAGGAATCGAAATGATCATGGTGGTCGTTTGGAAGAAGTTAGAAAGAGTGACTCCCATTCCCGTCATAAACATGTGATGCGCCCAAACGATGAAAGACATAAACCCTAAGAAAATGAGCGAATACACAAGAGTTTTGTATCCATACAAAGGCTTACGGGTGTTGGTCACATAGATTTCACCGATGATTCCCACAGCCGGCAAAATCAAAACATAAACTTCAGGATGCGCTAAGAACCAGAAAAGATGCTGCCAGAGAAGTGGATTTCCACCGCCGCTGACTTTAAGAGGTTCACCGCTGACGACAAGTCCACTCGGTAAGAAGAAACTCGTTCCAGCCAGTCTGTCCATCAACTGCAAGACGCCTGCAGCTTCAAGAGGCGGGAAAGCCAAAAGTAACAAGAAGGCTGTAATCACCTGCGCCCAAACGTGGACAGGCCAGTTCATAAAGCCCAAGCCTTTTGCACGAAGCTGAATCGCTGTCACAATCGTATTCACACCACCCAGAAGAGAGGACGTGATCAAAAAGACCATTCCCACAAGCCAAACTGATTGTGCATTGTTCGCGATGTCTGAAAGCGGAGGATAAGAAGTCCATCCTGATGCCGCTGCTCCGCCTTCGAAGAAGAAGCTTGCGAGCATTACAACACCGCCGCAGAAATACACCCAGTAGCTTGCGCTATTGAGTTTTGGAAACGCCATATCTTGTGCGCCCACTTGAAGAGGCACGAGATAGTTCGCAAACGCTCCGACGGCCATCGGCACGACGCCTAAGAAGATCATAATCGTTCCGTGCATTGCACCGAACTGATTATAAAGTTCTGGAGTTAAAACTCCGTCGTCCGAAATCATTTTTCCAATGACAGGAATCGCTTGGCCGGGAAATGCGAGTTGCCATCGCATTAAAAGCATTAAGCCGAATCCGAAGAGTAGAAAAAACGTCGCCGTGATTCCGTACTGAAGACCTATGACTTTATGATCGGTTGAAAAAATGTATTTGCGCCAAAAAGGCAATTCGTGATGACCTTCGTGCGCGTGACCCGCGCCAGTTCCATGTCCGCTCATTACTTTGTCTCCGTGCTAGCTGCAGTTGGGGCTGCTTCCAAGCCCAATGCTTTGTGTTCTTCGTCGAGCCATTTGTCGTAATCTTCTTGTGAAAGCACTGTGAAGTTTGCTTTCATTCGATAATGTCCGATTCCGCACAACTGTGCGCAACCAATTTCGTACTGGCCGGTTTCTTTTGCTTCAAACCAAATCGGAATATCCATTCCGGGGATGGCGTCTTGTTTCACGCGCATCACGGGAATCGCAAAACTGTGGATCACGTCTTTTGATCGCAACGTGACAATCACCGGTTTATTGACGGGGATTTTCATTTCATTGAGTACTAAAAGGTCGTCTTTGCCTTCTGCGGACTCACGGTCGATTCCAATCGGATTGGTTCCGTCGATTTTTTCGATGGAAGTTTTTCCGAATACACCATCTTTTCCAGGATAATGGATGTTCCAAGCAAATTGTTCTGCCGTGACATCAATTCGGATCGCGTCTTTTTCGTTTGGAAACTCCGTCTTCACTTTCGCCCAGATAGGATAGGAGAAGAAAACCAGCAAACAGACTTCGATGAGCACGATTCCGATTTCCAAAAACTTAGGAACTCCGAAATGTTTTGGAGTAATGTCCGCCGAATGTCCCGGACGTTCTCGAAATGCGATCAAACAGTAGACAAGGTAGATACCCCATCCAATGAAAAGCACCGCCATAAAGTAGTGCAGAAAAGTAATAAGTTGATCGATTCCTGCTCCGTGAGCAGAAATATTGGGTGGTAACCAGTAACCGTATTTATGTTCCATGAGTTGATACCCCTAAAGCTGTCATTTGCCGTTCAAGGAATTGTAAACGATGAGAAGCTAAAATTGGAGAAAGATTCACCATAATTAAAAAAAAATTGTTTATAGACGAGTAATCTTTTAAATTGGGGATCGACCCTAGTCAACCAAAAGGTACCCCTATGAAAATTCAATACCAATCCGGATTCGCAAATCATTTTGAATCAGAAGCTTTGGCGGGGGCTCTTCCAAAAAATCAAACCTCTCCACAAAAGTCAGACTTAGGTTTGTACGCCGAACAACTTTCGGGAACTTCTTTTACGATGCCACGGCATCAAAATTTAAGAACTTGGTTTTATCGAATTCGTCCTTCGGTTTTGCATTCACCGTATCGATTGATTCCGATGGGCAGTTGGAGAAGCGGACCTTTCTCCGAAATGCCTGTTCCGCCAAGCCAGATGCGGTGGGACCCGCTTTCAGCTCCGACAAAACAAGTGGATTTTATCGACGGAACAACGACTCTCGCCGGAAATGGCGATGTGGAATCTCATAAAGGGTGTGCGGTTCATCTTTATAGTTTTAACCAATCGATGGGGAATCGATATTTTTGTAACACCGATGGCGACATGCTCTTTCTCCCTGAAAAAGGAACTCTGAAAGTTTTGACTGAATGCGGCATTGTCGAAGCGGCGCCCAAAGAATTACTCGTCGTGCCAAGAGGTTTGAAGTTTAAAGTAGAACCGCTCTCTAATGAAGAGAAGTTTTGCAGAGGTTACATCTGCGAAAATTATGGCGCGCCGTTCCGTTTGCCGGACCTAGGACCGATTGGGGCAAACTCGCTGGCAAACCCCAGACATTTTCTTTCACCGGTCGCTCATTTTGAAGATCAGGAAGGTAAATTTAAACTAGTCACAAAGTTTCAAGGGGAACTTTGGGACTGTGAACTGGATCACTCTCCTTTAGATGTCGTCGCCTGGTGGGGAAATTACGCTCCGTATAAATACGACCTCGATCTTTTTAACACGGTGGGGTCCATTAGTTTTGACCATCCGGACCCTTCAATTTTCACTGTTTTAACTTCGCCCTCTGAAATTCCAGGACAAGCGAATGTGGATTTTGTGATCTTTCCGCCCCGCTGGATGGTCGCGCAAAATACATTTAGACCCCCTTACTATCACCGAAATTTTATGAGTGAGTATATGGGCCTGATCGTCGGCGCCTACGATGCGAAAGGCGAGGGCTTTGTTCCCGGCGGAGGATCGATCCACAATTCGATGAGCGCTCACGGCCCCGACGCGGAAAGCTTTGAAAAAGCTTCTGGTGCAGAGTTAAAGCCCGAGTACTACGCCAACACGCTCGCATTCATGTTCGAAAGCAATCTCGTCTTCCGTCCCACTCCATTTGCAATGACGACCCCACTCCTGCAAAAAAATTACCTAGACTGCTGGAAGGGGCTAAAGAAAAATTTTGAAGGAAGTTGAAAAAAACTTTATCGGGCCGTCATTGCGAGGGTGCGCAGCACCCGCGGCAACCTTTGTGTGCCGAACTGGGAAGGTTACCGCGGGTGCTGCGCACCCTCGCAATGACAGAAGCTTTTTGACCGATGGTACGACGGCCGGTCCAAGAGTTCTGGACCAATATTTCTTATTCCCCTCCTTGCAACTTGTGCCGGATTTTCAGAACCGTTATGCGTCATAGAGAGAAGCTCATAACGAGTTTCTTGAAGTAACTAAGGAGTAAAAAATGAAACTATTATTCTGCACAGTAATCGCGTTTCTAGGATTGAATAGCATGGCGATTGAAAATTTTGACGAAGAAGACGTCGCAAAATTTTTGAAAGCCGACAAAGTCATTCAAGTTCATAAACAGTCCCTTCAGAGCATCGCTGAAAAAACTGTTTGCAAAGGAGTTGCTGCAAACAAGCCAGCGAAGGCATACGTCGTAAAAATTAAAGATAAATCTTACCTGTACATGACAACCGAAAAACTTGTCGATCTCGGCGGCTGCGCCGAACTCTAATTCTTATCTTAAAAACTTCCCTTCTGCTCACATGGAAGGGAAGTTGCTGTTAATTCTTTCATCTTCGATACTTACCGAAAGTGCTTGAGTCTCTTTCTCAAATTCAAGTATACGTGAATGGTTAAAGGGGAAGGTGATGAGGGTTCTGTTTGGGTTTTATCTTGCCGCGTTTTTAAATCTAAGCGTCTTTGCGACGTGTGTTTCTGTCGAGCAGTACACAAAAGAAGACTGCACTCACCCTGAAAAAATGATTGAAAAAGTTTTAACCGCCGCCAACCAAAGCCAAGAGGTTTCGGAAGTTTTAACGGCTCTGAAAATTCCGAAGGGTACAGCGGTCGGTGCTTTATTTAGCAGCAGCCTTCAGCGCTCATTAGGATTTCACGACCCTCGAATTTTTGTTCGAACAGAATGTTCTCTCCTCACTTTTAATCTCGAAAAAAACTCGCTTGAGATGGCGGTTTTGAAACAGACGGCCGATCAGGATTTAAAAGACTCAGTGGGTGGAGGATTTGGAGTGCTTTCGGCTAGTGAAGGAATTCTTCTTCTAGATTTTCCATTTCCTCGAAAAAGCCTTTTTCAATTTGATCACGTTTTAAATTTAAAAAATCCGGATTTTCCCACCGACTGGGTCGGACGTTATACTCGAATCAAAAAGGGAAACACCGAAACCGCAGTTTGGCACGACACTCATAAGTGCAGTGGCTGTCACGTCGATGTGAAAGGCACGGGAGGTTCACTCGGACAGAGAAAGCTTCGTTTTGAGAGAGAGAAGATGAATCTGATTGCAGTGGTCAGTCCTTCCGGCAACGAAGGACGAGGTTCGGATTACTGTGTTCCAAAGGATTTAGAACTTTTGTATGAATGCCGCTGCAATTCGAGCGAGAGTCCGAAGTGTCGGAGCTTTTATCCCACCAAAAAGCCTGCAAACTTTGAATTACCTGCAAAATCAGAAGCGTGTGCGAGGTTGAGAGTGGTTATTAGTCTAAGGCCTCAAGCGTATTGTCCCTATGCTTTGAATGAGGAGAAACCGTTCGGGCGGTGTTTTTCAGATAAGGAATAATTTACGGGGCAGTGGCACAGATTCCGTCGAAGACGAGTTCTCCGCCGACCGTTCGAATGTTTACAATTCCAGAAGCTTTAAGGCCTTTCGGTTTGCAATACGAAGCGAGTGCCATGTTCGCATAGAGAGGAATCGTTGGATTGGTATTGCTGACAAAGGCGCTTTCGATGGCCACTAAAGGTTCTGCATTCATATAAAGAAGATTAATAATCTGATAGGTGGTTAAACCATTAAATACCGTGACCCCAGCAGAAGGAACGCACGCAAATTGAATCTTTTTAGCGGCGGCGTTGTATTCGTTCACAATCCCTGCGGCAAAACCGTCGAGCTGGCAATATTTTGTGACGGCGCCAAATAAAGTAAAATCCGTGATTCCGTAAGAGGTAGTCGAAGGAAGTGCAATCCCTGCTTTCGCGGCGACAGTTTGTAGAAGCTCTTCATAAGTTTTTGCATTTCTGAAGCAAGAAACTTCACCCGATGCATTGGCAGCACTTCTTGCGGAGATATTACAAATCGCGTCTGTGTAAGTTTTTCGACCGAGTCGTGAGGCCATCGCATTTCCGAGGATCCAAGCATTGGAGGCATTCAAATTACCGACATCTACCGGAAGGGCAGACGTTTGTTGGTTTAAACTCGTGTAAGAGACCCCCGTCATCAACACTCCAGAAAGAGCTGCTGCGGTTGTCGTAGTCGTCGTTGTAGTCGTTCCGATGACAGTGCCGGTCGTTGCAGAACCTGTAAGAGTGGTAGGACTAATCGTTGTGCCGGAAGTTCCTGACGTCACGGATCCGGATGAAGTGGAAGTCCCGCTCGTTTGAGCATATTTCAATCCTCCGCCGCCCCCGCATCCCGAGAGGAGCGAAATCAAGTTAAATATTCCGAAGATTAAAATGAATTTTTTGAGTGTCATCGATGGATATTAAAGCAAGGTGTATACCAGCTGTCTTTACTTACAAAGTGCACACAACTGCCTAAGATTTTGAGCTCAGATTTTGACGGTCGAAAGTCAAAAGACTGCCTAACCTCTGTAATTGATGAAAGTATTTTACAGATGTCTAAAAAATTTACAGTCCGCTAGGTCATCGACAATGCATTTCGAATAGGAGGCATTCGAAAAAACTAATAACGTAGCCCTACTCGGTGGGTACTAGTTCAAGTTGAAAAGCGATTTGACTCTTTCGATATCACGAGGACTGAGGCCGTTCTCTGACGGTGCAATGAGTTCGCTCGTCGTTGATTGCAGGGTAGCAGTCCCCTTTGTTTTTGCGAACGCGGTGGGCTCGTAAATCATGACCGAATGATAGTCGAAAGCGCTATGTTTAATCGAACCTAAGAATTCTTCTGACAAGATGTCGAATTGTGGTTTGTACTTGTCTTCAATATTCTCCCAAAGAACTCTCACATATTGATCTCTGTCCGCGCGTGATTGTTCGTGAATGAAGCCGAGTGAGTGCAACACTTCGTGCACAATCTCTTTCCATGTGCAGAGTGCTGCAAGACGAATCGGCTGAAGCCCTCCCTGTCGCCCTAAAATAGATAAGCAGTGTTCTTTTCCGTTGCTAAAAACGAGGGCGTCAAGTTGGTTCTCATACTTTACGAACTGCACCCCTGTTTTTTTGTAGATATGACTGAGAGCTTTTCGCACGCGCTCGGGGTTCGGCAAATCGTCTGAAATCACGTACGGGATTTCGGGCTTGTCCCATCTGCTTGGAGGAGACATTTTAAATTGGCCCGTTTGAATCTCCGGATCTTCAGGTGTTCCTAAGATGAGATCACCCATTCCAATCGCGAGCCCTTCTCGAACTTCAAAACTCACGACGGAGGTCGGTTCATTCCTTTGAGGTTTTGAATTTGAAGGTTTAAATTTTTGTGTCACGGCGATGACGGGATTTGCTTTTTTGACCGTCGATGAAATCTCAGGAGGCTTTTCGGTGCTCGAGACTTTAGGATTCTGTTGAAGTTGTGGATCTTGATTTCGAAAAATAAGATACAAAATCAACAAGCACATCGATACAAAAGTTAAAAAATAAATCAGTTGCCGCATCTGCATTGAGTTTACGGCGCAAGTCGATCGACCGCAACTTTTGTCGTCTTAACTTCTGTATGCAACGTTGTGTCAGCCCCTTTGACACTGATAGAGGATTTCTATTTTAGTTAAAAAATAATGAACGAACAAAGAGGCAAATCAAAATTTTTCTGTCGTCGCAGAATGATGTTTTTTGGGCTCGTGTTTTCTTTGATGGGTTGGGGGAACTCTGAAAACACGATGCCCGCGGTCATGGGTGATGAGGCGATGGCTCAGCAATTGATTCGCCTCCCTTTAAAGGATGATGCCGAAGATTGGGTGACGAGTCTTGAGAGTGAAGGATTGCGTCTGGCTTTGCAAAAAGCCGCTATCAAAATGGAGATTTTAGATCCTCGAGAAACAAATTTTTATTTCGTGGATCATAAATTTTTCTTTCGACATGTTCAGCGCATGCACGAGCGATATGAAAAATTTTTGGGTGAACCTCTACTAGCGGAAGCCGAAAGACTTCCTTCGAGAGACGAGATTGCCCGGCTGATTAAGTTTAATCGTAGATTCAGACAGCACATTGTCAGTGAATCTCAATTAAATAAGGACAGGTCTGACACTTATCGTGAGACGCTGACAGAAACCGATTACTTGTATCGATTTTGGTTGGCGGTGCAAGAGGCTCGCTGTCCCTTCTTCTACGTTGAAGTTCGTCGAGCTGCTTTGAAGAAGATGAAAAACCTCTTAGGAGCCGAGGCTTACTATCAGGGCTCCTATCTCCCGAACGTACCTACCTGGCGTTATCACGAAGAATAAGGGTCGTTTGTCATTTTCTTAAACCAATGGGACAATTTTTATATGAAAAAATTGTTCTCATGTCTCGCTTTGCTCTTCTTCCAATCGCTTTGTCTTGCAAGTACCGACCCTTTTCAGATCGTCAATCGGACATCGGATCTCGATCCCAATGATCCGAATCAGAATGCAGTGCTCACCGCGCTCAATTCTGCAGCGGACCAAATCGAAAACACGATTAATACGACGTTTCTCTCGGACGCGAGCCAACAGACGTTTGTCTCGGCAATGGCTGAAGCCAATGCGTCAAATTCGAATGCTTTGATTGTGGATAGAGCCTCAAATCCCCAAAAATTTAGTGTTGGAATTCTCGCGCAAGGAAATACTTATTCTTTAAATAGTGGAGCATTTGAAACCAATAACAGTTTCCCAAGTGCGGGAGCCGCAGGGCAAGCTTCACTTTCGATTGGTGTGAACGCTTCAAAGTTAGGAATTTCAAAAATTGGTTTTATCGATGGAAAAAAGTTGATGCTTTATATCAATGGCAGCCGATTTTCCTACTCGATGGATAAAGCGACAGTAGGGCTGACGAATTTTGGTTTTAATGCCCAATACAAAATCATCGAAAAAAAGGGAAATCACTTTTTTGGCTGGGGAGGTTTAGATGCGAGCTTGGGGGTAAATTACGGTAACAACTCGCTCCTTTACGCCGCAAATATTAAACAATCGACCACCACCACCGTGAACGGGCAAACGGCTTCGGTCAATGTCGATATGGATTATTCGTTTGGAATCGATTCTTGGAATCTAAATTTTCCGCTCGAGATCTCAAGCAATGTAAATTTCCTCTATGCGTTTTCGCTCTTCGCGGGGGGCGGTGTTGACTTCAATGTAGGCTCGACCGCTCTCAAAGGTTCGGCCTCCGGACCCGTTACTGCCAGTGCTTCGACTCAAGCCGGAGGAGGAAACTTATTCTCTGCAAATTCGAGTCTGAATTTAGAAAATGGAATCTCGGGTAAACCTAGTCTTGTTACCGCCCGTGGATTCGGGGGGCTTCAACTGAATTTAGCGGTTTTAAAAGTCGTCGTGGAAGGACACGCCTTAAGTAACAAGACGATCGGTGCTGCGGCGATGATTCGAGTCGCCCTCTAGTTTTTCAGCCTTTGGATCGGATTCCCATTTCCGTCAGGATTTTTCGAATTTGTTCGCGTTTATCACCTTGGATCTCGATTTTTCCTTCTTTGCCTTTCATTGAGAAGGTTCCGCCAGAACCGCAACTGTTTTTTAAAGTCTTGGTCAGATCTTTTAGAAAAATATTTAATTTCGGCAAGGAATCGATCACGGTGACGGTCTTTCCTCCACGCCCCTGTTTTTCAATTCGTAAGTGTGCAACGAAGTTGTAGGATTTTAAAGGAGTCTCCTGAGCGCAGGTACATTCGGAGATCTTTTCCTTACACTTCGGACATTCTTGATTCAATTTCGGATCGGTTGAGTAAACTAATTTATTCTCGCTCATAAATACAGGCGCGACTATACGGAAAAACTCTGTGCTATTCAAGAGCTCCGGTTTTCGAGAGCCGAATGAAATGATCGGTAGTCACACTGTTGTAAGAAGTAAACGAGCCTCCCACGTAAATATCGTCGGAACCGTCCTTTGCAAATTTAACCGTCCATCCTTCGGCATTCAGTCCTGAGGTGAGCGTAAAAAGAGGGTCGATTGCCCCTGTCGGTTTTAATTTTACAAGATAGCGATAAGCGTTGCCCTGTACGTGCGTGAACGAACCCGTCGCGTAAACGGCTCCGTCGTTTGCAACCGCAATCGAATTGACGCTTCCATCGAAACCGCTTCCGACAGAGAAAGTGGAATCGATCGATCCATCGGGTTTGATTTTGATAAGCCCTTCCGCAGCCGTTCCTTGATAGGTACTGAAATCTCCACCGGCGTAAAGGTTGCCACTGCTATCGGTTGCAATCGTCCAAATAGGGAGATTGAAACCTGATCCGAACGCAAAACTCGAATCGAGTGAACCGTCTGCATTCAATCGAACGATGTTTTGCACTGGGGTGCCGTTATAGTTTGTGAAATCGCCTGCGACATAGATCTTGTCGTTTGAAGCCTCAGCTAGCGCCCAAACGATTCCTGTAAAACCTGTACCCGTAACAAACGCAGAGTCGGCACCGCCGGTAGATTTCAGACGAATCAAACCGAAGGCAGTCGCGCCTTGATAGGTTGTGAATTGACCGCCGACATAGACGCTATCGGGTTTTGCGAGAAGCGTATTCACACTTCCATTAAAGCCTGTACCGATATTAAACGAAGTATCGAGCGAACCATCTAAAAAGACTTGCGCGAGTTTTTGTCTTGTTTGGGTATTGTACTGAGTGAATTGCCCGCCCAAAAGATAAGCATTGGCTTTGAAGGGAGATGCAATGAGCGCAACGACGGAAGCATCGAAACCTGCCCCGGTATCTAACGAAGTGTCGCTTTCACCGTGCATGCTTAAAAGGGCAACTTTGGGGGCGGTTTCCGCAGAAACACGAGTCAGTTCTCCGGCGACGAGAACTTTTCCGTCGGTGAGCGGCAGCGAGGTACTTACTTTACCGACGACGCCCGCATATTCGTTAAAAGTGGGAATAAAAGAGCCATTCGAAGTCAAATGTGCCAGTCGGTTCACCGATTTGATGCTGTAGGAATGGAAGTTGCCGCCGACAAGAAGCGTGTCGTCGCTTAAGCGTTTAATCTTTTTGACAGAGTCTGAAAAGCCATTTCCCTGTACAAAATTATTATCGATGGCACCTAGCGGATCTAACTTTACGATCGAATGAATCGTTGTCGTCTGGTACCTTGTAAAATCGCCGCCTACGTACAGAAAGTTAATATCTGAATCCGAGCCTTCAAGGGTTCTCACGGTGGAGTTAAAACCTGTTCCGACGTTAAAAAGCGGTTCCTTATTTCCGTTACTTGTCAGTCGTACGATCCGGGGCGAAGAACTTCCTTTAAATGAAGTAAACTCTCCTCCTAAATACATCCCGTCGTTTGCTTCGACTAGAATCGTAAGAATCGCTCCGTCGGTGGCGGTCGAAGTGATAAACGTGGCATCGATGGTTCCTGCGGAACTCAAGCGAACCAGATTCTGAACGGCACTTCCTTTGTAATTTGAAAAACTTCCTCCCAGAAGGATCTTGTCATTGGAGTCAATACCGATGGCGTAGACGGCAGTTCCGGTAAATCCGGTTCCTAAGACAAAACTGTTATCGATAGAGCCATCCGGATTCAGACGGATAAAAAGAGGGGCCTGAGTTCCATTGAAGTTTTGAAAATCTCCGCCGACAAGTAGTTTGCCATTGGAATCGATTGCGAGGCAATGCACGTTTCCATCAAAGCCGGTTCCAATATCAAAGGACGGATCGATCACTCCATTTGCATCGAGTCGCACTAAGTGCGAAGCCAAGCCGTTATTAAACGTTGAAAATTTTCCCCCGTAATAAGTTTTATCGGCGACCGTCCCTATTGCTAAAACATCACCATTGAAACCTGTTTCAACGGGGTAGAGAGTGTCGATGGAAAGCGAACCAAAAAATTTGAGCGCGTGTCCTGCTTTCTTCTCGGCGAAGCTCGTAAAAGATCCGCCCACAAAAACATTTCCGTTATTTGAAGTTTCTATCGCAAAGACGGGAAGGTCCATTCCTTTTGCAACGTTAAAACTTCCATTAGTCGTCGAGTAATTCAAAACAATACTTGTTTGGTTGGTGGAGACGCCATCAAAGTATTGAAATACTTGAGTCACCGACCCGCTGGTGACTAGAAACGACTGAAATTGGAAATTTAGGGTGCAAGAACTACC
Source organism: uncultured Bdellovibrionales bacterium (assembly GCA_937903155.1). Lineage (GTDB taxonomy): Bacteria > Bdellovibrionota > FAC87 > UBA2466 > UBA2466 > CALCZU01. The sequence continues at coordinate 41,279 of CALCZU010000119.1, read as the reverse complement.
CGGCAGAATGGATGTTCCACACGTCGAGTAGGGCACAGTTAAAGGAAGCGCAGAGGTGCTTAAAGTAAAATTTTCAGCCGGTATCTCACCCAAGTTTTTCACAAGGATAGGGATAGATTGCTGTGCAGGGAGTGCCAAATTTTCAAAGCTCAAAATCGATTTGTCGATAGTGAGAAGGGCGCGTTTTTTACTTTCGCCTTTAATCCGTCTCAAAGAAGAACCTGCCGAGCTCCCAATCGTGTAGTTCGCAATGATATTTCCGGCGTAGCTTCCTGAGTTTTCAGGAATGAAATTCATTTCAATTCTGCAAGATGCCGAAACGCCTAATGCCGCAGGGCAAGCATTTGAACTTAACTGAAAACTCTGATTCGTTGAGGTGAGTTGAATGTCTTGAACCACCGACTGCGTGGTATTCTTCACGATGAAGGCCACTTTATTTTGGGTGGCCGAGATGCGAGATCCAAAATCGTAAAATACCGAAGGAGTTGTTTCACCCTCTCCCATAATACTCAAAGCGCCGGAGAGATTCTGCGTTTCTTTTGGGGCGGCACCTCCGTCATCCGAACTGGAACACCCGGCTAATAAAAGTAGAACGCACAAAAAATAGATATTTTTCATGCTCCTATTTTATCACAGAATCACTCTTCAATTTCGGTCGCGTCTTCGACTTTTTCGGCGGATTGCAGCGTCATCCAATCTTGCAGATCGACAAATTCAAATCCCAATTTCTTTGTTTCACGAATCAGTTTTTCAAGTTTAGTTGTGTCACCTTGCGTTACTGCAATGCCGCCGTCCTGGACTGTTTGCAGGAGGCTCGGGTGAATAAACATCGATGCCCAACCATCTCGGATGACGGACATGCGTTTGATGTTTACAAGGAGAGATTCAACAGTGGTTGCGGTCTCATCGAGCTCAGACGCTTGAGGTTGAATATAACCGATACTCTCCGGAACAATTCGCATCCCTCTCACATCGCCAAAAATTTCATAGGGAAAAAACTGTCCAGAGAGAAAGATATTTCCCGGATCGTTAATTCTTAAATCCGAAAAATAATCTGCTCGCTTTCCTTCGCCGTCCATTCCAGACGCATCAAAACTTAACTCGGCCGGAAGTTTGTGACTCTGACTGACTTCTGAAGAGTAATAAGACAGTTGACCGACGGACCAATCAAAGATCTGGCTGAAGACTTGATTTGCCATTTCAGAAGCGGCGTAGTGGGGCGTTACCCATGCAGAAGGGGTTGCTGAGAGATCGGTTAAGATGCGATAACCTTTTTCAAGTCTCGAAACAATGGCTAAAGGCTCTTCGTTCGCTAACGGTCGATTTTTCACACAGTCCCAAAATTCGCAGTCAACGGCAGAAGTTCCAGAGGGGTTTTTATAGAGATCACTTTGGTGAGTCACTCCATGGTAGAGAAAAGTAACATTGAGATTTTTGGACTTTGCGATGAAATCTCTAAAGGCGGGAACTTGATCCATTTCGAGGTAGGGTTTTTCGTTATTGGGAACGAGCGCATAGTAAGGATCTCTGAAAACAGGGATAAGCGAAAGGGCAAAGGGGATCTTTTCTTTTGAAGCGAGTTCGAGAAGCTTATTGAGTGCCCAGACGGGCTGTTTCGCGTGAATGTCTTCGAATCGGATAAGAGCGTGCTTTTTCTGAGAGCGTGGTTTCTCATCTAAGATGTCAAATAGAACATCCGAAAAAATTAGGTAGCGGTCTCCGTATTGAGTGTAAGAAAAAGGATTGTCTGTGAAATACCACTTATTGGATTTGCGGACGGCATAAGGAGTTTCTTTGTGTGTGACTTTATTTTTTGCCGTCGCGAGAATCGTCGCAGTTTTTAAAGTGAGAAGCGCCATTTCGTGGGCTGAGTCGAGGGCCCCCGTTTGGGAATTTGTCTCCCCATACTTTTCAAACTCTTGTCCTTTATAAGTGATATGGCGATAAAAGCTCGGTCGCTTTTTAGCGTCTAAGTGTTGTGTGTCGAGTACGGACTGTCCGAGATACTTAACTCCGAACGTATTTTGGATTCTGTCGTCTCCGAGCTGCGAGAGATTGTATCCCGTCCAACCAAAACGAACTTTAGTCACTGAAACGTCATCCAAAAAAGTTTTCGGAAGAGGGTTGTCATAACGAGTGCCCAGATAAATGGCGCTCGAGCATTCTTCGATTCGGCCTTTTTGATAATTTTCGACAGAAGAGACCACCTGAATGATATGAGGAAAATGCCCCATCAGATTCTGCAGCATTTTCGCATTCTCGCGACCTTCACTCAAAGTCTCCGGGCCGCGGTCATAAAAAATATTAATGCATTTTTCACCCGATTTTGAATAAGCGTTTGAAAAAGCGGTGAGTAAGAGAAGAATACAGATCGAGACACGATTCATACGAATCTCCTAAAGAGGATTTATTTTTAAGTTGAGGGGATAAGAGTGAGAACTACTAAACAGCAGTCATTGCTTCGTCGCTTCGCTCCTCGCAATGACAGGTGTTTATATTTTACCGTTGGATGAGCGATGACGGGTAATGTTACTTGAGCCGCGACGCAAAATAGCCTATTTATTCCTCTTCGTCTGAAAAGGCTTCTTTGATTCGAGTGGCTACGGGGTGCGGAATGCCGGTTTCTAGAAGATCCTCGATCGAAGCCTTCTTAATAGCTTCGATGCTTCCGAAGTGTTCCAAAAGTTGTTTACGAGAGACTTCTCCCAGTCCTTTAATATCGGTAAGGCTCGATTCTTTAAACGTTCGCTTATTTCTTCGAATGCGGTGATTTTTCACCGAGAAGCGGTGCGCTTCGTCTCTGACTTGCTGCAAAAGCATCAAGGCAGGTGTTCCTTCTCTTAAAACGATCGGATTTTTTCGATTAGGCACAAAAATGCGTTCTTCGCTTTTTTCGACTTCTTTGCGGGTGAATGCGCTATGAGTTCTCGATTTTGCAAGCGAGCAGACGGGGATTTGAATGTTGAGATCGTCCATGGCCTTCATGGCGGATCGAAGTTGTCCGATGCCACCGTCGATCATAAAAAGATCGGGTGGCGGATTTTCACTGTCTTGAAGACGCCGGGTTACCGTCTCATAAATCATTGCGAAATCATCTTGTCCTTCAACAGTTTTCGGATGGTAAACTCGGTATCGATTTTTAAACGGACGTTCTTCGGTGAAGTGGACCAAAGCGACTGCAGGTTGCTGACCCTGGAAGTTTGAAACGTCGATTCCTTCGATTTCTTCAGGCGGCTCTTTGAGTCCCAAAATTTTTTGAAGTTCGAGAGTGGCTGAGACTTGAGCTTTCTTTTCATCTTCTAAGAAGATGAGTTTTGCATTCTCATAGGCCATCCCAAGAAGCCTTAAGGGTTTTTCGCTTCGAGGAATCCGAATCTGAACTTTCTTCTGAGTTTTTTTTGTGAGAAAAGTTTCGAGAATATCTCGATCAGGAAAATCGTTCGCCAGCCAGACTTCGTCTGGAATTAAATTCATTAAGTAGTACTGTTCAAGAAAAGATCGAATGGTCTCTTCGCTCGAATCTAAAACAAGAGGAACTTTTTCCACTTTTCGACCCGTTAAAAAACCGGATCGAACGAATAAGACGACAATACAGATTCTGTCGGGCGTGATATACGCGCCCACAATATCGATGTCTTTGAGCTTCTCGGTGAGGACAGCATTTTGTTTTTCAGTAATCTTTTCGACCGCGCGAATCCTGTCTCTGAAGCCCTTCGCTTTTTCATATTCGAGATTTTCGGAAGCTTGTGCCATCTCTTTTTTAAAAGTCGAAAGAAGTTCTTTCTTTTTCCCTTTTAAAAACAGAATCGCTTCGTCGATCTGCTTAGTGTAGTCTTCTTTACTGACGTAATCTACACAGGGAGCGGTGCACGTTCCGATTTCATAATTTAAACAGGGTCGGGTTCGGCTCTTAAATTTCGAATCCGAACAGTCTCGGATTTGAAAAGTTTTTAAGAGAAATCGGCTAATTTCATTGACCCCTGCACTGTAGGGACCAAAGTAACGAGTCTTTGGATTGGGAATCACTTTTCGCGTGATTCGAAACTGTGGGTAGGGATGAGTGAAATCTAGAGCCACGTAGGGAAAATTTTTATCGTCTTTCAGTCGGATATTGTATCGAGGCCGGTGCTTCTTAATGAGATTGCATTCAAGAAGAAGTGCTTCTAACTCGGTATTTGTGACGGTAAATTCGACGTCGGCAATCCGTTTGACCAAAGTCTGAGTTTTCGGCGAATGGCCTTCGAGCTTTTGAAAGTAAGAGCGAATCCGATTGCGTAGGTTTTTTGCTTTGCCGACATACAGAATTCTCTTGTCGGCGTCGCGCATAATGTAAATGCCCGGACCGACAGGCCATTCTTTAATGCGCTTTAGAATTTCTTCGTGGTAGGCAAGTGCCATGTTGAGAGTAATTTAGAACGCCGCAGCTTCATTGAAAAGCGGAGATGTTATAATTAGACAATGCACCCCGAAAATTCGCACCCTGACGCACAGCTTGGCATCCATTTTTTGCCTGAGGAGGAATATGTTTCGGTCCCCTTAGAGGCGATTCCATTGGGAGTTCCGCTCCCGTTTCCTCTGTATATTAAAGTCGCGGGGAAATGGACTTGTTTTAGAGCGGTGAATGATGTGCTGACGGCAGAGCGTGTTTTGAGCCTTGAAAGGCATCGAGATAGCGTTTCGGTTCCTAAAAATAATTGGTCCGTCTTTTTGGATTACTTAGAGAGAATGTGTGTCGTCGATTCCGATGAAGTAGGAGTGATTGCAAAAAATATGCGGACACTTCTAGTAGCCTACGGAAAACATCTCGAAGAATCAAAGGGGCTTGAAAAAAATGCAGTTCACAAGTTACGAGGGCTTGGAATCAAACTCGCCGATTTCGTTTATCAACACCCGCAAACAGTACCGTTTATTTTAAAGCGCTATCAGCAATCAGAAATCTATTATGCAAGTCATGCGACCAACGTTGCGGTTTACTCACTCGCCATTGCTCAAAAACTCACCTTAAGCCTTGAAGACGCTCGTGTTCTCTCCTTTAGCTGTTTGGTTCACAATATCGGCAATTCTACGGTCCCCGTGGAACTTCTTTATAAGTCGGGTCAACTCACCGATGAAGAGTACGAAAAAATGCAGTCGCATCCTAAGCTGGGAAGTGAAATTCTCGAGTATATGGACGCGCCTTCAGAAACAGTTCTAGTCGCGAAGCAACACCATGAATGTATCGATGGCCGCGGATATCCACGAAATTTAAGAGGGAGAGAGATCCACACCTTCTCTAAGATTTGTACGATCGCAGACGTATATGATGCCATGATTTCCAAGAAGCCGTCTGGCAAACCGGGACTGAGTCCTCAATCTGCTATCGAAAAAATGCAAACCATGCACGGAAAATTTGATCCTGAAATTTTAAAGACGATTAGTGGCAGCGCCTAGAGAGACGCTCTAGTTTATCTTACGAGAGTTCCAAATCGACTGAAACGAATGGCACCATTTTCGGTGAGCGATAACCAAACCATTGCGAGTCGACCCTTTAGGCAAGAATAGGGCACGGGTCCCCACATTCGACTATCGACGCTATCGCCGCGGTTATCTCCCATCGCAAAAAAATGGCCTTTGGGCACATCCACGGGACCGTAGTCGTTTAAGACGCTTTCATTTACTTGAATGGTGTAGGCAATCTTTGCCGGATTCGTTTCGAGAATGAATTTCGTTTTATCAATCGGATGCAGGGTTGTTCCCATGGGCGAATCGGAGTATTGCAAGGGCTGTCCGTTGACGAGCAATTGGTGATTTTTTACCTGAATCTTATCCCCTTCGATTCCAACCACTCGCTTCACAAATGTATCGACGCCTTTATCGGGAAGCGTAAATGCGACAATTTCTCCCCGTCCAGGACGATCAAATTTAATCACTTCATACGACGAAAAAGGAACTCGGATATTAAACGCAGATTTTGATACAAAAGTCAGATCGCCTACGAGCAAAGTCGGAAACATCGAATTCGAAACAATCCGATAGTCTTCGACGACGAAAAGTCGAAACATTAAAGCGCAAAAAGTAGATACTAAGAAAAGCTTGATGAAGATTTTTATTCTTTCAGTCAGTTTCATCAATCATCCAATGAAAGGGCCGCTAAGAAGGCTTCCTGTGGAATCTCCACACTTCCTACGGATTTCATGCGCTTCTTACCTTCTTTTTGTTTTTCAAGGAGTTTGCGCTTACGACTGATATCCCCGCCGTAACATTTTGCCGTCACGTTTTTACGCATTGGAGCCAATCTTTCGCGAGCGACGATCTTACTTCCGATAGCCGCTTGAATGATAATTTCAAACATTTGTCTTTCGATGAGTTCTTTCATCTTGGCGGCAAGCTCCCGCCCGCGGTGATACGCTTTGTCTTTGTGAATGATCCAGCTCAAGGCATCGACCGGTTCGCTGTTCACAAGTAAATCGAGTTTCACAAGGTTACTCGGAACAAATCGCACGACTTCGTAATCCATCGAGGCGTAACCTTTACTGCAGCTTTTTAATTTATCATAGAAAGAGAGAACGACTTCGTTGAAAGGAATATCGTACTCAAGCAAGATCCGCTTTGGGCTAAAATAATAAAGTTTTGTCTGAACTCCGCGTCGTTCTTCGCAAAGTTTGATCAGATTACCTAGGTAAGTTTCGGGAGTGTGGATCGTGACATGCACGATAGGCTCTTCAATGCGGTCGATCAGTTGCACGGGCGGCAAGTCCGAAGGATTGTGAACCGAAAGTTCTTCTCCCTTTAGAGTAAAGACTTTGTAAGCGACCGTCGGAGCGGTCGTGACAATGAGCATATTAAACTCACGCTCTAACCGCTCTTGAATAATCTCCATGTGCAAGAGACCTAAAAATCCGCAGCGAAATCCAAATCCTAAAGCTTGAGAAGTTTCGACTTCAAACGTAAAGGCCGCATCATTCAGCGCCAGTTTTTCCATCGCAACTTTTAGATTGGTATACTCAGCGCTATCAACGGGATAAATTCCGCTAAATACCATTGGTTTAATTTCTTTAAATCCCGAAAGTGGTTGCGCCGCCGGGTTATTTGCCCAAGTGATGGAGTCGCCGATTTTAACGTCTCGAACGGTTTTGATATTCGCTGTGAAAAATCCGACTTCACCGACGCCGATTTCTTTGATCTCAGCGGGATGCGGTGTAAAAACACCGAGTTTTAAAATTTCGTGCTCCTGATCCGAATGCATCATTCGGATTTTATCGCCAATTCTTAAAACGCCGTTCACGACTCGAACCTGCACTACGACCCCTTGATAGACGTCAAACCAAGCGTCGTAAATCAAAGCTTGTAGCGGGGCAGTTGGATTGCCCTTTGGAGGCGGAACGTATTTCACGACGTTTTCAAGGACGGCACGGATGTTGAGACCTTCTTTCGCACTGATCGCAACCGCGTTGTCGGTCGGAATTCCAACGATTTCTTCAATCTCTTGTTTAGCCCCATCGATATCCGCGCCGGGCAAATCGATTTTGTTGAGTACCGGGAAAATTTCTAATCCCGTTTCAATCGCCATGTAAACGTTTGCAAGCGTTTGCGCTTCAACCCCTTGCGAGGCATCGACGACCAAAATCGCCCCTTCACAAGCGGCAAGACTTCGAGAAACTTCGTAAACAAAGTCGACATGTCCAGGGGTATCAATCAAATTTAAAATGTAATCGAGACCATCGGCCGCTTTAAATTTCAAACGAACGGTCTGCGCTTTGATCGTAATTCCGCGTTCGCGTTCAATTTCGAGCTTGTCTAAAAACTGCGGCTGGGATTCGCGGTCGCTAAGCGCGCCGGTTTCTTGCATAAGTCTATCTGCGAGAGTGGATTTACCGTGATCGATATGTGCAATAATACTAAAATTTCGAATTCGATTTGGGTCAGTCAATTTCTTTACCGTAAACTTCTTTAATTATCGAGCAAACTCCGGGTGGGTGTATTCGATGGCTCGTCTCCCAAAAGCGATAACTGTCCGGGCAATTGGTTCTTATGTTTTTCAAGAACAAGATCAATCCCCTCACGAATATACTCAGCAATGGGAACTTTGGTTTTCTGATTGAGTTGTTTCAAAAGATCATTTTGGTCCGGCGTAATATACACCGTCGTCGAAATCTTCTTTCTCTCCATAACTCTCCCTATCAAGTTACGATACATGACCATACACATATGTCAATTTACGGAGGTTGCTTGAACGACGGTCGGGTATGGGGGAGTGGGCAGATGAAACCTCAAGTACCCTTCTCGGCAAGGGGCTTGCCGGGTCTCCGAAATCGCCTGAGGGCCTGCGAAACAACTTGAGGTTTCATCTGCCCACTCCCCCATACCCGACCTTCATCCTGTGGAGGCATAAGGTCAGTTTATCTCGTGCGCGAGGAGAGAGACTAGAAAGCTGTCGTTGCGAGGAGCGAAGCGACGAAGCAATCTCGAGGCAAAAGGGCGCTCTTCTTTGTATAATTGGACTCATGCACTTCATTCTCATTATTCTAATGACCCTTGTTGGGTATGCGGCGGATTTGAACCAGTTGGTGGAGAAGTTGCGCAAAGAGTATCAGATTTATAGTACGCATCCGGATTTGGTGGCGAATTTGACTCGGATGGCGAGGAGGATGCAGGAATTGCATACGGAAGGAATTATTGAGGGGACTCGGAAGAGTGGGCCGCCGGGGAAGGTGACGGTTTATCCTCGAGTCGCTGAGACTGAGGAGCATCAGGCGATGACGAAGATTTTGGCGGAGTATTCGCAGCTTTTTCTTTTGCATAAACCGACGGCTGACCAGCTTTTGGAGTATTTAAGAGCGGGGGGGCGGGTTCCGAGTTTTGATAGGGTTCGAATTGCGATTGAGAAGAAGTTTGGGAATCTGCATGCGGCGCCTTTTCCTTTGGCGGCGGCGAAGGGGGAGGTTTTGGAGATTGGGCTCGAAGCTGGGTTGCGGGATGGGATTCACATGCTTGTGACGAAATTTATTCAGACGCCGGAGGAGGCGCTTTTGAAGATGAAAGAGATCCAGATGGAGCTTTTGGATTTTTATGTGGATGAGGTGGCGAAGAAGTTTGAGTTGAGTCCCTCGAAGTTGGAGGAGTTTAAGGCGGGGAAGAGTTTCGTTCGGCGGTTCTATAAATTTCCTGAGCGGTGGGGGGAAAAGTTTTTTCCGCGGAATGGGGAGATGAATTCTGCGGAGTTTCTGTATTTTGTGAAACGGGGGGAGCCCTCTGAAGTTTTAGAAGAACTTTACCGAAGGTTTTTATTGGCTTCTCGAAAGACGACTTCCGCAAGTCAAAGTCTTTTCCCGGTCATTGAAGGACATCTTCGGACGCTTTCCGAGAGGTATCCTGAAATCGATGAAGCCATCCAGAAGAAGATTGGGAGAAATCTCATCGCGAATCGTTTTTTCTCCAATAAGGTTGCCTGCTGGATCAAAATTAAAGGGATCGTGAAAGGGTTTAAGCCCGACGGAGATTAAATCAATTCAAGCTGGGTGTTTTGGGGTGGAACGAATTTAGGTTTGAGTGGTAGGGTTTTGTCTTCCCCAAGGATGGCTTCGATGGCTTTGAAAGCGGTGTCGGGGATGTTTTCGTCTTCGGGTTGGTGGGTGAAGAAATAGATTTCTTCAAGTGAACTTTGGGTCCATTTTTGAATGCGATTGGACCAGGCCGAGAGGCGTTTGTCTTCAGAGGGATGGCCCTCGTTTCCTTGAAAACGGATGAGGACTTTTGGTTGAGTGAGTGAAAAGTGGAGGGCGTCTTGTCGGCCGGCGGTGTCGGTAATGACGGTTGCGACGCGATGTCGGTAAAAGAGATTTACGATCTCGTCGAGAAGCGCGTGATTCTGAAACCATTGGGGGTGTCTCAGTTCAATGGCGAGGGGGATTTCAGTGGGCCAGACGTCTAAAAACTTTTTTAAGAGCGGCATTTGATGGGGGCTAAATGTTTCTGCAAATTGCGCGAAGACGAGGCCGAGTCTGTCTTCGAATCCGGAGATAGAATCGCAGAATTTTAAGATGAGTGGGCGCAGTTGGTAGGAAGAGAGATCTTCTGTGATTCCGCGGAAGACTTTGGGGCAGAAACGAAATGAGGGCGTCGTCTGTTCTTTCCACTGGGCTATCCGACTTCGGTCGAGAAGGTGGTAGAAGGTGCTGTTGACTTCGACCGTCGAAAAAACTTCGGAGTAGCTGCTTAAATAGTCGGCGGTTTTGGTTCCGGGAGGGTAGAGTTTACCGACCCACTTTCTGGAGGACCAGATTGGGCAGCCAATGAACGTCTGTGTTTTGGCTTCACGCGGGAGTGCTAAAAATTTTTCGGTTCTTGGGGAGTCATTCGGAAAATCGAACGAAATCCCTTCGAGGTTTTCAACTCTTCCGAAGTGCATACGGGCCTAGTAAATCACTGCAAAGCTCTTGCTTACAAGAGGTTTGTGGCGACTTCTGCCAGCTGAGAACGCTCGCCGCGAGTCAGCGTAATATGCGACGAAATGCGTTCGTTTTTAAATCTTTCAACGACGTACGTTAAGCCGTTATTGGAGGAATCGATGTATGGATTATCGATCTGGTAACAATCTCCCGTTAAAACAACTTTCGTCCCTTCGCCCGCACGCGTGATAATCGTTTTGATTTCGTGCGGAGTTAAATTTTGAGATTCATCGACGATTAAATACTGGTACGCGAGACTTCTTCCGCGGATGTAAGTCAGAGGTTCAATCTGCAGCATGCCTTGGTTGATCAGTTCTTGCCAGGCCCGGCGATTCGGTCTTTTTTGAGGTTTTTCACCGGCGGTGAATGAAACGATGTAATCGATATTATCGAAAATGGGTTGCATCCATGGATTTAATTTTTCTTCGACTTCGCCTGGTAAAAATCCAATATCTTTTCCTAAAGGAAAGATGGGGCGCGAGACGAGAAGTTTTTGGTACTTACCGTCGTCAATTGTGCGTTGCAGTCCGCAAGCCAGGGCGAGAAGCGTTTTCCCAGTTCCCGCTTTTCCGACAAGACTCACAAGTGATTGTGTGTCATCCAGAAGCGCATCGAGAACAAAGGCCTGCTCGGAGTTACGGGGCTTAATTCCCCAAACGCCTTCGGGTGGAACTTTTAAAGGCAAAATCGCTTTTTCATCTGCAGAATATCTTCCATACGCTTCGTGATCGGGTTGTTTTTGATCTCTTAAGATAACGTAGGTATTCGGAAACAAACCTTTGTCTTGGATGGGATATCTTTTTTCGATGAGAAACGTATCGACGACATCTCCTGGGACGTCGAATGTCATTAAACCGCTGTAAAGCTCTTCAATCGTGACGCGTGAAGGTTCGTAATCCACTGAAGTCACGCCCATCGCATCGGCTTTGACTCTTAAGTTGACGTCTTTGGTGACGAAGACCACCGGCTGATTGGGCTTGTCGTGTTTAAAGCGGATTGCGACTGAAAGAATCTTGTGATCGTTTTTGTCGTGAGGAAGTTCTTTTGGAAGATACTTCTCGGTGTCTCTAAATAAATCGATAATTAGAGTTCCATTTTTATTAATCGAAACACCCGTTGCAAGAGGTCCTTTTTTGCGGAACTGATCGAGATATCTCGCAAACTGACGCGCGTTTCGTCCGATTTCAGTGAGATCTTTCTTAAACCGGTCCATCTCTTCCAAAACCGTAATCGGGATGACAATGACATTTTCATCGAATTTAAAAATGCATTGAGGATCGTACAGAATGACGCTGGTATCTAAGACGAATATTTTTTTCAATGTAAGATTATCCGGGTTATATCGTTAAACAACGTAAGCCCCACTAGCATCAGTATAACAGCCATCCCTACCTGGTTGGCAATCTCCATTGTACGAATTGAAACGGGTTTTCCTTTTAAAGCTTCGATCGTGAAAAACAAAAGATGTCCACCGTCCAAGACCGGAATCGGAAAAAGATTCAGCAAAAAGAGATTAATTGAGATCAACGCCATCACTTGTAAAAAGGGAATCAATCCCGCGTCCAAGCTTTTACCGGCGACAGAAGCAATGAGCACAGGTCCGCCTAAGTTTTTCACCGAGATTTGTCCCGTCGCAAGTTTCACAAGGCTTAGTAGCATTTTGTAAGCAAGATCGTTTGTCTCAGTGAAGGCTTTCGAAATCAGAGCCCCCGCTTCACGGACTTGAACTTTCGTTGTTTCCGCTTCGGTTGAAAACGTATTCGGCGCAAATCCGACCAAGTATTTTTTATAGGGTTGGTGAGTGATGGGATCTTCGAGCGTTGTATGAACGGGCGTCATCGTTAAACTCACGAGTTGGCCGTCTCTTTCGAGTGTGAGCACAATGGTCTCACCTTTGGATCCATTTTCTTGAACCTGGTCTACAATCGCTTCAAAATTATAGACAGAAGTGGTTCCGACTTTTGCGATTCGGTCGCCTGCTTTCAATCCTGCCTTGCTGGCTGGGCTGTCGGCGGTGACCTGTCTGACAAAGACTTCGGAAGGATAGATTCCTAAAGCTTCGGCAGCACCAAAAGGCGTTAGCTGTTTGCCAAGTTTTGGGAGCTTAATCGAAATTGTGTTTTCGGGAAGGTCTTTTCCTTTATCATCTTTGCGCTTGTGAGTAACAGAAATCGTTTTTCCGTCTTCCCACGAAGCTTGAAGCGCTTCATTGAGGTCTTCATACGTTTGAACGGCGCGATTTTCGATTTTAGTAATTTGATCGGAAGCACGAAGGCCTGATTGAAAAGCGAGAGACTTCGTACTTGAAATCCCGACGACCGATGCCAAAGGATATTGAGCAATGCCTTTGATGCCTGTGACTTCTTTTTCTTCTCCAAAAGAATCTCGAATTCGCACTTTGGAGAGCATCACGGGAAGATTTAAGACCGACCCCTCACGTTGGATTTTAATGTCTGCTTTTTCTCCGACGGTTTGAGTTTTTAAAGTGTCTTCTAACTCATTCCAGGTCGTGATTTTTTTTCCTAAGGCTTCGACCACGCGATCTTTTGGGCGAATTCCGGCTTCCCATGCAGGGCTTGCAACCGAGACGGAACCAATTTTAGAGGAAAGAGTCGGTTGACCATTCCAAAAAATCACCGAAAAAAGAACATAGGCTAAAAGTAAATTCGCTAAGGGGCCCGCGGCAACGACTAAGAACCTTTTATAAAGTTTTTGAGTTGAAAAAGAACGCTCCACTTCGGCGGCGGGAACTCCCTTGAAAGGATCATCACCCATCATTTTGACGTAACCGCCGAAAGGAATAATCGAAAGGGTGTATTCAGTTTCTCCCCATTGCTTTCTGAAGATTTTTTTGCCGAAACCTAAGGAAAAAACTTCGACCTTAATGTTGAAGAACTTTGCGACAGAATAATGACCCAATTCGTGGAAGAAGATCAGTCCGCCTAAAAGGATAATAACGCCAATAAATGAAGTAAGCACAGGTTGCCTCCAAGCTCAGCTATCATACTCGCAAGCGACGAAAGATTAAAGCGACACTGGGCAGGTTTAATGCAAAATGTTAATTTTTTTTCTGTTTTTAAGGTTTTTTAAGAAAAAAGCGCGTTATTTTAACGTCGTGCGAAGTTTTTTGCCGTCCTTGCCTTTTCACGGGTTCCAGAATGAAATAGTCGGCATGAAAGGTGGTTTTTTATGAAACTTTATTTTAGCCCGGGAGCCTGTTCGCTGGCTCCGCACATTGTCTTAAACGAACTGGGTTTGAAGTATGAGGTTGCGAAAGTCGATCTCAAAACAAAACAATACGCTGGCGGGAATTTCTTAAGTGTTAATCCGAAGGGTGCTGTCCCGACTTTACAACTCGATAACGGTGAAATCTTGACGGAAGCCGCCGTGATTTTGCAATACTTATCCGACCAAAAACCTGAAAAAGGACTCATCCCGCGCAAAGGAATGGAGCAGTATCGTTGCCTCGAATGGCTTAATTATGTTGCGACGGAAATGCACAAAGGCATTGGCAGTCTTTTTCATACGACATCAGAAGAGCACAAGGCCTTAGTAAAACAAAAACTCGGAAAACAGTTTGATTATCTTTCAAACCATTTTGCAAAAAACGAGTATTTGATGGGTTCGACTTTCACCGCACCCGATGCTTACCTTTTTGTGACGCTCAATTGGACAAAGCATGTCGGGATTGATCTAACGGCTTGGCCGAAGCTGATGGGCTTTATCGAAAAAGTCAAAGCGCGCGAGTCGGTTGCGAAATCGATTCAGACCGAAAAAGCCGCTCCATAAGGCAAGAAAAATAGGTTGGAATTGAACCCAGTGTTTGAAAGCACTGGGTTCAATCATTTTATGGGTTAGTCAAGTTGCAGTGGACGTCGTAGGCGTAGGTGCGGAGTGCTCCGGAGGTCAGATTCAGCTGTAACGATCCGATGCCACGGGCGTTCATGTGGAGGATGAAGTAGTTGCTGATTTTCGTGCTGTGCGGATTCGTGCGGATCGTTTGTTGTCGCTCTCCCAAAGCGCCCACACTAAAGTTTTCAACAAACCCCAACTGGTTGGGATCGTTGATTTGAGCTCCTGTCGTTCCCAACACTCGAACCGTACGATAGCTCGCTACATTTTCCTCTGAGTGCGAGAGGTTTAGGTTGGGTGCCGAAACTTGAACCGTCACTTTAGAAAGACCGAACTGTTCGTTGTCATGTGTCAGGTATTCGTTCGTCGTGCTTAGGTTCGCGTTGTAAGTTCCGCGGCAAGTAAATTGCGATGGAATTTCGGAGAACCCAATTTGCGAAATAAGCGCTGCGGCTAAAAGTAAATTTTTCATTTTAGTTTCCTTTTCTAAACTTTGCGGAATCATTTCCGCATGGATTAGGTGTAACGACACACGCCGGGAAACAAAAGTGATCAAAATTCATGAATACCGTTCTCGTTTTTTCAGGCAACGAGAAAAGAGGCGCCGAAGTTGAGAAGGCTTCCCAAGAGAATGGTGGCCCACCCCGGAAGTTTTGCTTTCCATGAGACGGCAGTGAGGATAGCCACTAAAATTAAAAGTTTGGGCGTGAGAATCGTTTGCGCCAGGAGAATCATTGCTCCAAAAATGCAGCCGATGACCGTCGGAATCGCTCCTTGTTGAAAGTCCGCGAGAAACGGCTTTCCTTTAAGGCGATAAAAAATCAGCGGCATCACCCCTAAGATTAAAATTGCTCCCGGTCCGTACATTCCAATGCAGGCGGAAATTGCCCCTAATAATCCTGCTGTTTTGTAACCGATAAAAACAGAAGTGATGGTAACGGGCCCGGGCGTGATTTGACCAAACGCAATTCCATCCAAAAATTCCTTAGAGCTCATCCATTGATGAATATCGACGACTTCATGTTGCAATACCGGAATCGCGGCGAGCCCCGTGCCAAAAACGGTGAAACCCGCTTTAAAATGAATCCAAAAAAGTTCGAGTACCGGAGCAAGTGCCGGAAGCGCAAAACTTGCAAGTCCTTTCTTGTTTTGGATCCGACGATAAAAAACGATGAGCGCCCCGCCCGTTAAAATAATCAAGGGTTCCCATCGAGGAATAAAAAGCATTAAGCTGCTTGCGACAATTGCAAATGTCCAAGACTGGACTTCTTTTACATAGGGAACAAACATCCTGCGAACACTTTCAAAGATAATGACTAAAGCCCCGGCTTCCATTCCGAGGATCAAAGGCTCTACATTTTTGAATGACGTCAGAGTTTGATAAAAAACACTTAAAATCAGAATGAGACAGAATGCCGGAAGAAGGAACGCGACCCCCGTCACAAGTCCTCCGATGCGCCCACGAACATGATACCCCATCCAAATCGCCATCTGAGAAGCAATCGGTCCCGGCATCAACTTCGCAAACACATAGCGTTCATTAAAATCGGGAAGACTTATCCACTTCCGTTTCTCACTGCACTCTTGTTCCATCAAAGAGATCAAAGCGATCGGTCCGCCAAATCCGATCGAACCCATTCGCAAAAATAAAAAAAACAAAGTCGTTAATGAAACATCCTGCATTCCGTCATTCTACTTTAGAAAAAGTTGCGCCGCTATGACACGGGATGAAATTTTTTTTGTGAAAAAGGGCTTTGCAGGTGGGGGGAGGTGAGGTAGCAATGGCCCTGGGTTATTTATTTTTATGGGCTTGGAGGTTATATGAAACACAAATCAATTAAATTATCGGCGTTGTTTTTACTGGCGAGTCTTTCTGCTTTTGCGAAGAATATTCCAGAAGGTTATGTCGTGAATCGATGGACAAAAGGCATTACGATTAATCGGTTTGCCGATGCGAAATTAGTCAATGCGATTAAAGTTCCTGCGACACCCGAAAAAATGGGTTTCATCGAAGCGATTTTGGAACTTACTTTGAATGTGGAAGGAAATATTTGTACTGCTGAAGTGGAGACAATCCAAGTAGAGTCAGAACTAAAGTACAATACGGAAACTAAAGTGCGAGAGCAAATACTTTCACTCTCTACTTCAACACAGTACGATCCTTACCATCCAGGTCCACAGGTAGGTTGTACCGCACATTCGGCGCCACGAAATATTGTAATTCCGATGAAGCTGCATACGACTCTTCATCCGGACCTCATGCCTTCGAAAATCAAGTTCACAGTCTCCACGGGTTACGAAAAAACCGAATCTCATTCGACATCGATCACCGTCACTGAAAATGGCTATCAGATAGACTAAAGGCTTGAGCCTTTGGAATAGAATAAGCGGCGTGAGTGGCTGAATGATTTTTTAGAATTTCGAGAAGTTTTTTTCGAGATTCTTGATCGAGTGAAATGATTTCTTCGACGGTCGTGAGACGAGCTGTTGACGTCGATTGAAGCATCTTTTCGATGAAATTTGGAATATCAGAAAAACGGATTTGGCCGTCTAGGAATGCCTGGACGGCTATTTCGTTTGCTGCATTTAAAACAACGAGATGACTATGTCCGGCGGTTAACGCTTCTCGAGCGAGCTGTAGGCACGGAAAACGTTTCATATCTGGCTCAAAAAATTCGAGTTGAGCCATTTCTTTAAAACTGAGTTTGGGGATCACATTAGGAATTCTATCTGGATAGGACATCGCATATCCAATCGCCGATTTCATATCAGGTTTTGAAAGCTGTGCCATCGACGTATTATCTGAAAACCAAATCGCTCCGTGAACAATACTTTGGGGGTGAACCCAGACTTCGATTTTTTCTTGCGGAAAATCGAAAAGAAAATGCGCTTCGATGAGTTCCAAACCCTTATTCATCAAAGTCGCAGAATCGACGGAAATTTTGGGACCCATTTTCCAGTTCGGATGCTTAATCGCGATTTCGGGTGTTACGGTGCTCAAATCCAAATCGGGCTGGCGGAGAAAGGGACCGCCGCTCGCGGTTAAAACAATCGATGCGACGTCGTTACGATTTTGTCCTTTTAAAAGCTGATAAAGCGCATTGTGCTCGCTATCGACGGGAACCACCGTACTTTGACTCGTCTTTAAAAAGTCTCGGAAGAGAGGACCTGCAACGACGAGTGACTCTTTATTGGCAAGGCCGATGAGCTTATTCGCTTTGAGCGCCATAAGTGTTGGGATCAGAGCTGCAAATCCCACGATTCCATTGATGACGACGTCGACTTCTTTCGGTGTGATGCAAGCTTGAATGCCTTCTTCTAAGAAACCAAACTGCGTTTCAGGAAATTCGGATTGAAGGATTTTTGCATCTTGATAGTCCGAAACCGAAACCCATTTTGGACGAAATTGGGTGATTTGAGTTCTTAAAAGCGCGAGATTTTTCCCCGCAGCGAGAGAAACCACATGGAAAAGCGTCGGGTTTTTTTCGATCACTTCTAAAGTATAAGCGCCGATAGTGCCCGTCGAGCCTAAGACTGCAACTCCACGACTCATGTGTTCTCCCAGTAAAACTTGAGAAACACATAAAAGACCGGCGTCGAAAAACAGAGTCCGTCGATTCGATCGAGAAATCCTCCATGACCCGGCAAAACACTTCCGGAGTCTTTGACGGCAACACTGCGTTTTAGGAGCGATTCAAAAAGGTCTCCCAATTGCGCTAACACACTGAGAACGGGCGTAAAAAGAAGCAGCTTAAACGAAAAGGGATTTGAAAAACCTTCAGGCTGAAAGCAAAAGACCCAAATCAATGAAATCACCAAGCTCATCGTAACAGACGCAATGGCCCCTTCGACGCTTTTCTTAGGACTTATCAAAGGAGCAAGTTTCGTCTTTCCAAACTTCGAACCGGCAAAATAAGCGGCAGTATCGCCCCAAAAAACGATAAAGAAGAGGAGAAGCACGAGCCTGCGACCTTCGTCAGCAGATTCCAAAATGGGTAAGAGAAATCCGGTGAGACAAGAAATATAGATCAAACCGAAAAAAAGAAGCGCTAGCTTTTTCACCGAGGTCTCTAAGTTCACATCGGTCGGTGCTTTAAATACAGCCGCAACAGAAATTAGAATAAACCCTAACAGACTTGCGAGCAGTCCCCAGGTCAAATCCTCTCGAATTGAGCTCACCACTAAAAATGTCAGAGAAATCATCGCTGCTTGGCGAGTGATGGACTTCACCGGAAAGAAAAGTCGGTCATACTCGAGATACGTTAGAGCTGAGATCAGTAAAACCACGGCCGTCAGAACCGAAAAGGGTGCCCATTCGATTAAACCGATAACAATGGCTGCAATCACAAGCCCTGTGATGATGCGCGTTTTCATGGCTGAATGGTTTTACCTTCCGCTTGAATCTGCTTCGAGGTTTTCCCAAAGCGGCGTTCTTTAGAAGCATAATAATCCAAAGCTTTATGAAGTTTGTCTATCTTAAAATCCGGCCAAGCATCTGGCATCACAAGGATTTCAGAGTAGGCTATTTGCCAGAGCAGGAAATTGCTGACCCGAGAATCGCCCCCCGTGCGGATTAAAAGTTCCGGATCCGGAATCCCAGGCTCGTAGAGATTTTGATGAAAATTTTCTTCGGTGAGTTCGGAAACTTTTGCATCTCCATCGAGAATTTTCTGCGCCCACTCCCGTGCACATTCAACAATCTCGCGTCGTCCGCCGTAAGAAAGCGCAAGGTTCAGACGCATCTTAGGCTCGTACCGACTGGTCTGTTCCATCACGCGAAAAAGTTCTTTTCGTACTAAGGGCGGCAGGTTTTCGAGAGTTCCCATGGCCGAGAGGGCAACTTTGTTTTTCACAAGCTTCTTGTCCATCGTTTTTAGATTTTCGACGAGAAGCCGCATCAGCAAAGATACTTCAGTCTTTGGGCGATTCCAATTTTCAGTAGAAAAAGTATAAAGCGTAAGATATTTGACGCCGAGACGGGTGCATTCTGTGACGATTTCGTCGACTCGCTTCGCTCCTTCACGGTGTCCTTGAATTCGAGAAAATCCTAAACGGTTTGCCCATCTGCCGTTCCCATCCATAATGATGGCAACATGCTCGGGTAGTTTTTCAAAATGCGCGCGTTCGGATTTTGACTTAAGAAATCTCAGAGGGTCATAACCTCTTTGGATTTGATATCCACGACTTTATCGACTTCTGCAATGTAGTGGTCGGTTTGCTTTTGGACATCGTCTTGAGTGCGTTTGATTTCGTCTTCAGAGAGACCCGTATCTTTCGCTTTTTTCAATCCGTCCATCGCATCACGACGGATATTGCGGATGGCGACTTTGCCGTCTTCGCCTTCTTTTTTAATTTGTTTTACAAATTCTTTACGGCGTTCTTCTGTCAGCGGAGGCAAGTTAATGCGGATGAGTTTTCCGTCGTTAATCGGGGTCAATCCGAGATTCGCGGCCAAGATCGCTTTTTCAATGTCGTTAATGACGGAGCGATCCCAAGGTTGAATCGTAATCGTTTTCGAATCCGGAATCGCGAGCGCTGCGACTTCTTTCATCGTCATCATCGAACCATAAACTTCGACGCGAACTCCTTCGACCATCCCGGTTGCGGCCCGACCCACGCGCAATTTCGAAAACTCTTGCTTCACGTGTTCGACCGCTTTTTCCATTTGCTTTTTGATTTCAGCTGCAGTCATTACGCTCATTTATTTCTCCTCACAAAAGTTCCCAGATCTTCACCCATCACGACGCGTTTGAAATTTCCTGGCACATTCAAGTTGAACACGAGAATGGGCAGGTTGTGATCCATACACAGCGAGATAGAGGTGGAGTCCATGACTTTTAAATTGTTTTTAAGCACGTCGATATATTCCAGCGACTTATACATCACAGCATCTTCATTGGTTTCGGGGTCTTTATCATACACTCCGTCCACTTTTGTGGCTTTCATGATGATATCGGCTTCGACTTCCATCGCGCGTAAGCTTGCAGCTGTGTCGGTCGTGAAATAAGGGTTTCCCGTACCGGCGGCAAAGATGACGACTCGTCCTTTTTCAAGGTGTCTCATCGCGCGTCTTCGGATGTAAGGTTCACAGAGTTGGCTCATCGAGATCGCCGACATCACTCTTGTATAGACATTCAATTTTTCAAGACTGTCTTGAAGAGCGAGGCTGTTGATCACCGTTGCAAGCATCCCCATGTAATCGGAGTTCGTCCGATCCATCCCGGCGGCCGTGCCCGCGATTCCGCGGAAGATATTTCCTCCGCCGATGACTAACGCGATTTCGACGCCGAGACTGTGAACATCTCGAACTTCACGAGCGATTCGCTCAATGACATGCGGCTCAATGCCAAAGCTTTTTTCACCTGCCAAAGCTTCGCCACTGAGTTTCAACAACACTCGTTTGAAACGTGTTTTTTCGGCCGTTGGTTTTGCCACCGTTACTCCGCTTTTGCGACAGTCTCGCCTATTTGAAATCTGACAAATCGGCGAATCTGAATGTTTTCGCCTAATTTTGCGATCGCTTCTTTTAAGACTTCTTCCACCGTTCTATCGGCGTCTTTCACAAAGCGTTGGTGCAAAAGGCAATTTTCTTCGAAAAATTTGTTGATGCGACCATCCACAATTTTATCGACGACAGGGCCTTTTTTACCTTGTTCTTCCGCTTGTTTTTTCAAGATTTCGCGTTCGGCTTGTAAGTCGGCTTCAGTCACAACGCTTTTGTCGAGATAGCGAGGATTTGCAGCCGCAATGTGCATCGCGATGTCGCGGCTGAAAGCTTGGAATACGTCCGTACGAGCCACGAAGTCGGTTTCGCAATTGATTTCAACCATCACTGCGATTTTGCCATCTCCGTGAACATAACTTCCGACTCGGCCTTCATTAGCGGCACGGCCTGCTTTTTTTGCAGCTGCAGCGAGTCCCTTTTCCCTTAAGAAAACGATCGCTTTTTCGAGATCATTTCCGCTCTGGGAGAGGGCCTTTTTGCAGTCCATAAATCCTGCGCCCGTGCGTTCTCTGAGTTCTTTTACTTGTAATGCTTCACTCACTTTAGACTCCTATTAAACGTCTTCAGGTTTTTTTTCAGCGGCTTTGTCTTCAACGATATCTTCTTCGAGTTCGCCTTTTTCAGCGCGGTAATCCAACTCGGTTGGGATATTTTTGATGACAGGACGTTTAACTTTTTCAACAACAGGACCTGTGGGTTTTTGAGCTTCCACAGCTTTTGCTGTAGCGGCAGGTTGTCCTTCGTGAGGCTGTTGTTGAACACGAGCTTTTTGCTCTTGAACAGCAGCGCCCTCAAGGCACGCGTCTGCGATCATATTGACGAATAAAGTCACTGATTTTAAAGCGTCATCGTTTCCAGGAATCACGAAATCCACGCGATCGGGATCACAGTTTGTGTCGACGACAGCGACGACTGGAATTCCTAAACGATTGGCTTCACGAACCGCGATGTGTTCGGATTCTGGGTCGATCACAAAAAGAGCCGATGGAAGGCTTCTCATGTGTCGGACGCCGCCTAAGCTCGCATCTAATTTTTTTCTTTTTCTTTCGAGAACGACGACTTCTTTTTTAGGAAGGAGTTCGTAAGTTCCGTCTGTTTTCCAGCGGTCGAGCTCATCTAAACGTTCGCAGCCACGACGAATCGTTGCGAAGTTTGTCAGCGTACCGCCGAGCCAACGTTCATTCACAAATGGCATGTTGGAGCGATTTGCGGATTCTTTGGTGATTTCTTTGGCTTGTTTTTTCGTGGCGACGAATAAAACTTTTCCGCCATCTCCGACAACACCCTTAATGAAGCTGCAAGCTTCTTTAGCGTATTTTGCGGTTTTATCGAGATCGATAATATAGATTCCGTTGCGCGGTCCAAAGATAAAAGGACGCATTTTGGGGTTCCAACGGTGAGTCTGATGTCCAAAGTGGACGCCAGCCTCGAGCATATTTTTCATGGAAATTTCAGGCATTATAGTCTCCGGTTTAGCCTCCGCTCTCTCTGACCTTTAAAGCCCTACGCTTTAAAAGACCGAAGTGTATGAAGAGCGTGTGTATTTAAGTTCGTGAAGAGTTACACGGGAAGTCTTAATTCTTCAAGAGAAAAGCTAAGTGATTGGAATTAAGTCGGATTTCGTGAGTGCGCACGCACTGATAACACAACCCAGCAGTGACAAAGTGTAGCAAATCCAACCCCTTAAATTGATTGGTTTAACTTCGCCAAATGCTACATTTTTGAGCTTGCTACACAATTCCTCCATAAATACGCGTTATTTTAAAGAATAAGAGGCAAAACGACCGAAAAGAAATGGTCATTGTTGTTCGTTGCCATACATGTATTTTTCGTTAGGTAAAAATTGAGTAAAAATCTTTTAAAATTTTTAATTTTGTTTTTTCCTCAATTGCTTTTGGGGTATGGCGAAATCCTTTATGATTTAAACCAGGCGGTTTTAAGAGCGGCCGCTCAGAAAGACGATTCGTCTACAAACTTCATTGCGGTGGGAAGAAATTGGATTCCAACGGCAAGTCAATATCAAGGTTTAATTGCCTCCTACAATAAAGTCACAGGCGGGATAGAAAAGAACTTTAATTTGGCAGGAGCCATTCCCGGACGTCTCCAAATTGATTTTGCGGGCAGCGGTGGCGACAATCTCTGTAATGCGGTTGCGTACGTTAACAATGGATTTATCGCCGCCTGTCGAAGTATGGTTTCCACGGGATACTACGATATTTATCTCGCGAAATTTGATAACAACGGAACGATGGATGCCGCGTTTGGAACCGCCGGGATAAAAAAAACTTCGCTCGGGGGAAACTCGACGAATGGTCATGCTTTTGTGAGAGGAATTATTTATGACTCCTCCACCGGAAATCCTGGCAACAATGGGACGGTTGTGATCACGGGAGCCATCGGTTTCTATTCTCCAGGTGTTTTTCATCCTTTTGTTGCGGCTTTCGATCAACAAACAGGTGCCCAATACGGCAGTACAACCACTTTATCGTCGATTAATGGAACAGCCGTAGCAATCACTTTTGATAACGCGAATTCAAAATACTACACCGCGAGTACGGATACTTCAGCGAATCATAAATTTTACGTTAATCAGTTTGATACATCGCTCGTCGCCGCAGGTTCTCCTTGGGGAAGTGCAGTGGATTTTACAACAGCGATCTCCGACGCCGCTGCAGACTCAGTGCCATCGGGAATTGCGATGAATGGATCGCTTGTGATCACCGTGGGATCAAATCGTGTGAATACTTCTTCGGCATGGCGTTGCGCTTTGACGGCGCATAATACGGGTACGGGTAATTTGAGTACAGCCTATGGACGAATTGTTTCACCACTGACCGGAGGAACTTCGAATAAAGGGATTACGTTATTTACGCCCGATGCGACGCGAGATTGTATTTTAAATGCCGGTTCGTCGTATCCTTCACCTTCCGACACAGTTACGAATTTGGTGGGCACAGCTTACAACGGAACAAACTACGATTATCTCTCCGCCCGAGTACTGAATGACGGTTCGATGGATACGAGCTTTGCAACGACCGGAATGCAAATGCAATCCAACGGAAGTGCCGATGATGTTTTAAATTTTTGTTTTAACTTAAGCGCTTCTACTTCGTACTTGTACGCCGTCGGGCGATCGCAGAATTCAAGTTTAATCAACGGGATGGTGGCTTCGAAAATCTCGACAGCGGGTACTTTTGATACCGTCACGAATAATAGTTGGACGGCGACAACGACATTGGGCGCGCCTAAAGCGAGTTTAGGCGGAATTAATTATGTGGGACAGTGGACCGGAAGCAGTTTTATTGCATGGGGCGGGGGAACTCCTTCAAATGGAGGAGGAATTTATAATCCAGTAGCCGACTCTTGGAGCTCCATGACCACGAACGGCGCGCCCGCAGCGGGTGGCGTTTTCGCCGTATGGACGGGGACTAAGCTCCTTATGTGGGGAGGGTCTGTGAGTGCAACTTTCAATACGGGTGCACTGTACGATCCGACCAATGACAGTTGGACCGCAATGGCGACTGCAGGTGCGCCTGTGGGACGAAGAAACACTAACTATCCGAGTTCAGTCGCTGTGTGGACCGGTACCTACGCCATTATTTGGGGAGGAGAGACAGGCAGCCAATTGAATTCAGGTGGGCTTTACAATCCTGCAACGAACGCTTGGACCACCATCCCAACACTTGGCGCGCCTTCTACGCGTCAGACATACGAAACGACATGGACCGGAAGTAAGTTCATGGTCTTTGGTGGTATTGGAGGATCGTTGGTGAATACGGGCGGTTTTTATGACCCTACAAATAATAATTGGAGTTCAATCGCCACACTCAATGCTCCAAGCCCCCGATATAGCGGCGCTTCGGCGTGGGGAAGCCCGCGATTTTATGTTTTTGGTGGCTTCACTGGGTCTTACGTAAATACGGGGGCTTACTACGATACGTCGACAAATGCTTGGACCACGATGACAACCAATGGCGCTCCTTCTCAGCGCACTAAAGTGAAAGGATTTTGGACAGGTTCCAGATTTATTGTTTGGGGGGGCACGAACGGTACGGCAATGAATACCGGCGGTATTTACGATTACGCATCCAATAGCTGGACTAGTATGGCCACGACGAACGCCCCTCCCATTCGTGACAGTTTCCCCTTCGCGTGGATCGGAAATAAAGTCCTCGTCTTTGGTGGGAGCGCCACAAATATCAATACGGGCGGCCTGTACACTCCCTAAAAAATTTTCTTCAATTGAATTTTGCCCGCTCGAATCAGTCTCTTAGCAAAAGTAACCATTACATCCACAAACTCATCTTCTTAAATTGACTCAATTTTAAATGGTGGATAGCTGTACTTCAATTTGAAATACAGAGGATAAAAAATGGTTTGTCGCAAAATAATTGTTTCCGCTTTTCTCGGCCTAATTTTACCCTTCCTATGCAAAGCAGATATTGGATTGGAATATTCGGATCACTCACGGGCTGTTCTTTATCGAGACGGCGACCGAGTGTATTTTGAAAAATGCGAAAAGACGACGCCTCCTTATCTACGGGGGTGCTCGGGAAAGCCTCAAGACCAACTTTTTTCAACAGAATTTGAAAGTTATGTTCGTAGCCTCTTAAGTTTTTCTGGCGTTATCGACAGAATGTACGCCGGTGTTCCCGTCGCAGTTCTGCTCGAAGAAAAAATCAAAAACCTACGTGATCATCTGATCCAAAACCGTCTCAGCATAGAAGAAATAAAATTAGCAGAAAGTGTTTTAAGCGAAAAAGAAAAGATGAGAGAAACTATCTTGGACATAAACCAAGCCACACTTCAAAAGCTCGAAAAAGGTCAATCAATGACCTTATCTGAAGATTTTCAGAAGAAAAAAATGAGGGTTCTAAATCTTTGCTTTTTTTCAGTCATGTATCATCCAACTGAAAAGAAGATTTATAAATTAAGTGAACCCGTCACTTACGATAAAGTGAAAACGGGTTGTCAAAGTTTTGGAAAAGACTGGGAGGCAATTACCCAAACCGCTAGTTTTACAAAAAGCCTCCGTAAGACGCTAAGCGAATCTGCATTGGTTCCCAAATCCGGAAAAGTCACTCTCTGGTCAGAATTCTCCGGCGGAGCCGGCTACAGGGTCGTTTGTACCAACTTTCTCGCAAGACAGGGGGGCGCTGCCACTTTTACGGCCACGTGGAGTGTTTACGACTATCGTAATAAAAACGCGACTTCTAGCTTCGGGGTTTGCGGACCTCATAGCCAAATGCTGAGCAGCGAATACATTCCCGCAAAAAGTAAAGTGGTTGATTTAGGAGAAGCAGATTTTGATCTTGCTCCTGGCGAAGCAGCGACAGAATCGGCGGAAAAGGTAGTCAGTTCGATTCAAATGCCCTTACTCTGTTCTACAAACTTTTCCTACGAACCCGCCGTTGAATCTTCCAATGAAGAAGGTTCCTTGCATTTCAGGCTTGAAACACTCGAAAAGAATCTAGAGAAGTTAGCGAGAAAACTTTATGCTTACAAAGCTAGCTACGTGAAGGGGCTCGGTTCCGTTATCACTCAATTTTCAGTGGATTCCTCTGAACCGATGGCAGTCAGTTACCGAGCGTTTTTGACACGGTATTTTGCTTTAGAAATGCTTTTGCCCGTGATCGAAACGACCGAAACACCTTTTGTTAAAGAAAAAATCTTTGAGAACTTTAAATCGGGAATAACCGCCGCCCAGAAACGCCTGGATATTAAAAATCTCTCAGATGTTGAACTTACAAAGGGTGTTTATCAAGTGGCTTTTGCCTCTGCTAAACTGGCTCTGCAAAACAGTTTGCAATTTATTCTAGACGAGACGTTGAAAAACGATGCGCATAAAATGATTACTGATTTAGGAATGATTGAAGCTGCCTTCAAAGCGCAGGGGCACCAAAAATTTCAACCAAAAGCGCTTCTAGAGGTTTTAGACTCGAATCCCAAATTAATCGAGTCCTTAAAATCCGAACCTAGAACTCTTGGTTTTGGGGTGGTGATTGAAAAAATCAAATCCTATTTAAAAGAGAAAATTTAAGCCACAAAATACGATAAATTAGCAGATGAAAAGCGTTTCATCACGACGCATTAGCTAGCATTTGTGTGACAGGTCAACAAGGCTATTAAGTGCCCTCATTTCTGATACACGAATAGGGTAGAATGAAGCATACGGGTATCGATTCCAGAAGGTGGCGGGTATGTATTTAAGTTCAAAAATAATGATACTGCTGGCGCTGAACTTTTCCCTATTTCAAGGGTTTTTGGTAGGTGCTGCAAACAATAAAACTACTTGTCGTGAGCGGATTCCTAAGATCTTGCAAACCGATCCGATTTATCTGCAAGATTTGATTGCAAAGGCAAAGACAGGTGACTCGACTGCAATGAATCAGCTCATAAAAATTGTGAATGCAAGTATTCGTGACGTGATTTCAAATAGGGCCCACAAAGATGACATCGGTGACGTTTCACAAATTACGTTATTGGAGGTTTTCAAAGATCTTGGAAGCTATGATCCGAACCTATCGTTTGATGCTTGGGCGAAGTCGATTGCAAAGAATCGTGCAATTGACTCATTTCGAAGACGACGGAGAAATCAAAGAGTTTTTGACGAACAAAAAGTTTTAGAGGCAACCGGAAGAGATTTTGGAGAGCATCCCCAGGTTGGGAATGTGCCGGAAAAGGTGGCACTAGAATTTTTCGAAGGGGTGAGGACTTTTCTCCTAGAATATCTTGCGAACGATAACAACTTTCACTTTTCGGAGTCGATTGCGCCCAAGATCCACAAAGAGATCCTTTTCGGATACCTTCACGGTGAAAAGAATCAGAAAATCGCTGAGCGGTTAAACCTGACTCCCCAAGAGGTAGGAAACCAGCTTTTTAAAATGCGAAAAGCGATTCAATCACTCGCGATAAAACGAGAACTGGTTCCAAAATCTTACGAAAACAGTAAGTTCAATCTGAGAGGCATTTTTCGGTGATTCAAGCTAAAGCACTTTTGGAAGTTTTAGATTCGAACCCCAAACTCGGTCTGGAAAAGTAAGTGTCAGGATCACTGACTCATGTCAAAAACATATCCGCTTCATGAAACTAACCCCTCCTGTACAAACAGTTTACAGTTTCGTCTTATAGCCCAATGAAATCAATACGCTACAGAGATGTCCCAAGGTGTATTCTGCCTGTGGCCTCTCCCTTGCTTATTAATCCGGTGTATCCACTTTTTAAAAGGACTTTATTGATGATGAGTAGCAAAGCACTTTTTTTTACAGTTTTAAGCGTAGTAATGATGACGGGTTGCGGACTGGAAAAAGGCAAGAGTCTGCAAAGTGAATCTACGGTTCAAAAAGCTAGTATTTCGAGTCAACAAACTTTGAACGCACCGACAAATACCCCAAGTCCAATTCCCAATCCGAACCGATCTTATTGTGGTCGGACCTATGTTCCTATCATTCCTAATCAGCTTTGCTCGTCAGAGGCAGTTCATAGCTATTACTATGATGCTTCTTCAGGCCAGTGTGCGGGATACGCGGGTAGCGCTTGCGGCTCGTATCGAGGACCTTTTGCTTCTCCACAGCAATGTCAAGCAGCAGTAGCAGCCGGTGGTTGCGACTTATCTTCTGCAGAGACATTTTTGAGTTGCAGTAGTTCAGGAAATTTCTCCAACGCTGGCTACCAAGTGGATTTCAAACAGTCTGCCAATGGCAATATCGCTACGATTACAGCGAAATCGGCTACGGGAGCTCAGCAGTTGGGACAAATCTTCGTTGAACGACAAACTTTTTCTCATTGGGCGATCTTCGTAGACAAGGAAACCAAGGGTAATAAGTTCTCTCTCTGGATCGATAGGAACACAAACACAAAGGTTGATACCAGTGTAGTCGCTGGAGGTCCTCAGTACCCTTGGGGATTATCCGGAATTCTCTACCGAGTTTCTAACAACAGCAATGTTTCCCCGGAGATTGGGCAAATGAAATGCGGCTCCAGTTATGGCGAAGGACCGAAGTAAATGACACTGCCTTAAAGTGCTCCGCTGCAATAACGGATTCCCAAAATAACACAAAAATTCAAAGGCCGATGCTTTTTAGAAAGGCATCGCTATTCGGCTCGCGGCCTAGGAAATTTTTGATGAGATCGTAAGGATCTTGGGAGCCTCCGGGTTGCAGAATCCAGCGCAAATATTCGTCCCCCGTTTTAGGATTGAGAAGGCCTTCACTTTCAAATCTTGTGAACATGTCCTGAGCAAAGACTTCTGACCAGAGATAACTGTAGTAACCGGAATCGTAACCCCCCATGAGATGGCCGAAACTCGCTTGGGGAATAGAGCCTTCTTGAATGGGAATGAGAAGAATATCTCTCATGCATTCGGAGTAGATGTCGGTCGTATTGACCGACTGGGACGTGTGATATTTCAAATCTAACGTCGCGAAGGCGACTTGTCTTAAGTAGTGTAGGCCCGCGCTTAAGAGTCTGGCCTTTAACATTCTTTCGATGAGCGCGTCGGGAAGTTTTTTTGAAGGATCTTTGTAATGTCCCGAAAACTTTGAGAGAGCGGCTTTATCCCAAACCCAGTTTTCGAGCATTTGCGACGGGGCTTCGACGAAATCTGTTTTGACGTTCGTACCTGCAAAAGTGGCGTAACGTGCCGTCGTCAGTGTTTGGTGCATGATGTGGCCGAATTCGTGGAAGAGTGTTTCCACTTCGCCGTGGGTTAAGAGCGAGGGATTTCCGGCGGCGGGTGGCGTAAAATTTGCGACGATGGAAGAGACGGGAAGATCATATTCGCCGTCCTCTTTGAGATGACCACCGACGAGTGTAAATGCGGCGGCGTGGCCGTATTTTCCTTCTCTGGGAAAAAGATCCATGAAAAACCAGGACACGGGTTTTCCGTTACGTTCGACGCGGTACTTTACGGCCTTGGGATTCCAAATGACCGCGTTTTTTTCTTCGATAAATTTGAGTCCGAAGAGCGTCTGATAGATCTCAAACATTCCGGTCAAAACGGTTTCGAGAGGGAAATATTGTTTAATTTCTTCGGGATCGATTTGGTACTTGGTCTTTTTGAGCTGGTTGACGTAATAGCGCCAATCCCAACTGAAAATTTTCGTTTCGGAATTGCCGAGTTCTTTGCGTTTCTCCTCGAGGAGCTCTGCAAGATCTTCTAACCCTTTGGGTTTTAATTTCACTGCGAGATCGGAAAGAAATTTTTTGACTTGATCGGGATTTTTCGCCATCCGTTTTTCGAGGACATAAGACGAATGGTTTGAGTGGCCGAGTAACTTTGCGAGTTCGGACCTGAGCTCGAGCGCTTGTTCGAGAAGTTTTTTATTGATTTCGCCTCCGCGTCTTTCAAACTTTGCTTGCAAAGTTTTTCTCATCGCGGGATTTTTTACCGTATCCATGAACGGAAAATATCGGGGATAGTCGAGTGTGATTTTGTAATTTCCAGACGCGGTCTTTTCAAGGCTTTGGATATACGAAGCGGGAGCGCCTTCAAGCTGGGCTGCGGTCACCTCGAGAAAATCTTTTTCTTTGATGAGATTATTATTAAACTCGGATTCTATCAGAACGAGCTTTTTCTTTTTTTCGATAAAGATTTTTCGCTTGTCGGCGGAAAGCTCGAGTCCATTTCGACGGAACAGAGTGAGATACTCTTCCTGAAGGTGGTTTTCAGCTTCCATTCCCTTTTTTTCGGAGGAGTGTAACGCTGCGGCTTTGATGACTTGATAAAGATCTTCTCGCGCGAAAATATCGACAAACATCTGACTGACGGAAGTTTCGAAACGGTCGGCTGCCTCGCGCACTTTTTCGTCGGTCGAGACATATTTTAAAAACATGACCGGCGTCAGTCTGTTTGAGAAATCGGCTGTGATGAGCTCGAGTTTTAACGTCGAATTTTCAAATGTCGCCTCTTTAAGCGGCGTTTTCGAAATGGCGTCGATCGCTTGCAGTAAAGCCTTCTTTTGAGATTCACTAACCTCGTCAATCTCTTGGGGCGTGTAGTTAAATCTCAAAGTTTGGGCGGATATCACAAGTGATCTCCTTTTTTATTTTTAGTGGATCGATTCTAAGTATCTCTCCGCGTCGATGGCGGACTGGCAACCGGAGGCCGCAGCCGTGATTGCCTGTCGATAAATGGTATCCTGGACGTCGCCACAAGCAAAGACCCCTTTAATATTTGTTTGCGTCGTAGGACGATTTTTTAAAACGATATAACCCTTCGCATCCAAATCGACGTGGCCTTTTAAGAATCCGGTATTGGGTTCGTGTCCGATTGCGACAAAGAATCCCTCGCAGGGGACTTCAGACGTTTTACCGGTCACGACATCTTTAATGCGAACGCCTGTAACGCCGTCAGTGCCTAGGATTTCTTCGATGGCAGAGTTCCAAATGAATTTCATTTTTGGATTATTCATCGCGCGGTCTTGCATGATCTTAGAAGCGCGCAATGTGTCTCGTCGGTGAATAAGAGTCACGTCCGATGCAAATCGTGTGAGAAATGTCGCTTCTTCAAGAGCGGAATCTCCTCCTCCGACGACGACGATTTTTGAACCTTTGAAAAAAGCTCCGTCGCAAGTCGCGCAACTTGAAACGCCTTTACCAAGAAGTCTTTGTTCCGATTCTAATCCCAACCATTTCGTGGCGGCACCTGTCGCAAGAATCACCGTTTTGGCGAGAATGACTTGGTCTTCGATATAAACTTTGTGAGGGAAACTTGAAAAATCGACCTTGGTCGCATTTTTTTGAATGTACTTCGTTCCAAAACGTTCGGCCTGTGCTCGGAAATGGGACATGAGCTCGGGGCCTTCGATTCCTTTTGGAAATCCGGGAAAATTTTCAACGTCGCTGGTGAGCATTAAAAGTCCGCCCGATTGATAACCCTCAATGCAGATGGGGCTTAAATTTGCGCGGGATGCGTAGATTGCAGCGGTATATCCCGCAGGGCCGGATCCGATAATCACTACATTTTCGACGTTTTCAGAAGACATTCCATTTACTCCTAGTTTTGATAAAAAGTTTATAGCACCCGATCTAAAGACCGACAACCGGAGAACGTCTACCGAAAGGGCGAATGGGAAAGGATTTGTTCAAAAATGCCGCGGATCCCCCGTTTTTCTTCTTCGATAAAATTCTGAATCGCCTTTGAAAATTCGGGGTCACGAATCCAATGGGCGCTGTAAGTCAACTCGGGAAGAAAGCCTCTCGAAATTTTATGTTCTCCTTGGGCTCCCGCTTCAAAAAGTTGAATCTTATTTTCAATCGCCCAAATAACGGGTTGGTAGTAACAAAGTTCAAAATGCAGGTTGCGGATCTCTTTGAGTGCGCCCCAGTATCTTCCAAAAAGGCTGGGGCCCTTTTGATAGTAAAGAGCGCCCGCAACCGGAACGCCGGCTTCTTCGGCGAGGATCAAAATCACTTCATCGCGCAAGGTCTCGAAAACGGTCTGAAAGAATTCTTGGTTAAGATAAGAAATGGCGCCCATTTTTTCGATGGTTTGAATGTAAAATTGGTAAAAAAGAAGAGCGTGTTCTGGCAGAAGGGTTTGTCCGGTGAGCCAGCGAATCTGGATGTCAGAGCTTTTCAATTGCTCACGCTCTCTTAGGATTTGTTTTCGTTTTTTGGGTTTGAGCTTGTCTAAGAAATGATCGAAATTTTCGTAGTTTTGATTTTTCCAGTGATATTGAAAGCTGTGCCGGATTAAAAAACCTTCGCCTTCAAAGTAGGGAACCTCGTCGGGAGGAACGAAGAGGTAATGAAGTGAGCTTTTCTCTTGCGCCTCAGCCTGCTTCTTGGCGGCTTTTAAGAGGAGGGAAGCTGACCTCTGTTTATGTGCGGACGGATGGAAGAGTAGTTTTGGTCCCGTGGCGGGGGTGAAAGGAATCGCGCTCGTCAATTTTGGAAAATACGCGACTCGATGTCGATGGTAGGCTTCTGCCCACGTCCAATCGAAAATATACTCTCCGTAGCTATTCCATTTTTCGTAGAGGTAGGAGACACCGACGAGTTTTTCATTGTCCCAAAGGGTGAGGTACTGTGGATTCCAGCCGCTTTCACCTCCAACGACGTTGCTCGTTTCAAGTGCTTTGAAAAATTCGTACTCAACAAATGGAAAACCGGGATTTGGGAATTGACCCCAATCGGCTTTCTGAATACGTTCGATGCTTTCAAACGCTTTGATGTTTAACAAAATAGCACCATGACTAAAAATCTTTCTCCTACCGACCTAACCACTATCACTTCCGTGACACTTAATCACTATGAGAAGAATGCCGAAAATTTTTGGGAGGGCACGAAAGATCACGATGTTCAGCAGAACTACAAAGCGCTTCTCGATGCGATGCCCCAGCGCCCGGGATTGAAAATTTTAGATTTTGGCTGCGGACCTGGGAGGGATTTGATTTATTTTAAGTCTCAAGGGCATCTTCCGACCGGGCTCGATGGCAGTGCTGCTTTTTGTGAAATGGCATCTGAGAAGAGTCATTGTCCCGTTTGGCACCAGAATTTTTTACACTTGAATTTACCTGTCGGTTTTTTTGACGGAGTTTTTGCGAATGCTTCGCTTTTCCATATTCCGCAGCAAGAGCTTGTGCGAGTTTTAAGCCAGCTTCACACGACGCTAGTTCCTGAGGGGATTTTATTCTCGTCAAATCCGCGGGGAAATGCGGAAGGTTTTTCAGGAGAGCGATACGGATCCTATTTTGAATTTGAAACGTATGAAAACTATTTGAATGAAGCGGGGTTTGTTCCGGTTCGTCATTATTATCGACCCGCAGGATTACCCCGAGCAGAGCAACCTTGGCTTGCGGTGGTTTCTAAAAAACGGGGAGTGGATCCGAGTCAGACCAAGGGAAGCGAAACGGAAATTCAAAAATGACGACGTCGTTTGAATTCAGTTTGTAGTTTTTTTCTTGTAATCGTTTCAAAGCGGGACGCGCCATTTTATCGCCGGTATCGGTTTCCTGAATCAGCTGCTTCCCTAGAGCCTTAGCTAAGAGTTTTCCAAAGCTGTAAGGCGTCTCCTGCAAAACTTGTGAATAACTTGAACCAATCAAAAACAACCGACCTGTTTTAGTCGGCTTGGGCGCGTCGGATTCATCGGCTTGAATTCCATAAAGCGGTTCGCGATAGGTGTACGCTTTGGACGCTGAAAGAATCGTCGAATTGAGGCCTAAAAGGCGGAAGAAATCCATCTCGAAGTTCGGGGGAAGCTCGCGGTTGAGCGACGCCACCATCGGAGATTTCTGGGGGGCGAGGCGCTCGAGCACTGCTTTAGCCGCGAACGCAATGCCTAACGATGACCAATGGGTATCCATCGGTCGGAAAATATTTTTTTCAGGATTTCTCTCTTGTGCGTTTTTTAAAGCGGAATACAAGGCGAGGATTCTGGAATCTCCTTGAGCTAATAAATCGTAGTTGAGAGCTGCGTTTTCTTTGAGGTTTGAAGTGTCGCTTGAAGGATGTTCTAGAACGGGGTGATACGGCGGCGGAAGAGGCTTTCGAATCACACGTCTTTCGATCGAAATCTTTGTGGGGACCGCAACCGAGAGAATTGTAGCGCCTGATTTTTGGATTTTATCCATAAACGGCGTTAAAAGATCAAGATAGTGCGTTTGAACCCACTCTTTAGAAAGCGGATACTGGAAAAAAACTTCTTCTTTGAGATACATGCGTTTGAACGGAGTCTTTTCTCCAATGATAATGTCCTCGCGAACATCGCTGAAGACTTGAAATCGGATAAGGTTTCCGAGTGTACTGAGTTGACGGGATGAGAAGTCAGAAACCCTTTTAAAACTTAAACCACTCCACAGGGGAATTTCTTTGGTGGGTTTTTCGGAAAGCTTAATTTGCAAAGTAGGACGGATCGAAATTTCAGGGAAATGAAAGCGGCTTGCGTTGAATAAGTTGAGACCGAGATAAACGACGACCAGAGTCAGAATAGAAAAAGTCAGAAAATAATTTTTGAAAAAGTTTTTCATTTTAAAATTGAAAATATAAAAAGGGTAATTTGTTTGAACTGAACGCAATTAAGAGGCTAAAGACCAACTGCAATAAAGCAAAGAACCGATACTTTAAAGGAACTAGAGTTTTTTCTAGATACTTTTCAATGTCGAAGGATTTTTCAATGCTGAAACAGTAGTAGACTCCCAATACGCAGGCGAAAAACGATAATGAGTGCGTTTCGAAGCACGCAAAGTCCGAAATTCGCGCGGTCATCGGATTGAGCATGTGTTTAAAGATGGTAAGGGCGTGTTTCACTCCATTCGCTTTGAAAAACACCCAGCCGAACATCACGACCATAAAAGTCGAGACTTTTGCGAGCGCGGGATTGAGCCTTCGTGTCGGAAAATTAAAAAATCTTTCGAGGCAGAGGAATGTCCCATGCCAAGCGCCCCAAATCACAAACCCAGAACCGGCGCCATGCCAGAGTCCACCCACGAGCATGGTTAAGAAAAGGTTGAGATAGGTGCGCAAAGTTCCGCGCTGGCTGCCGCCGAGGGAAATGTAGAGATAGTCTCTTAGCCAAGTAGAAAGACTGATATGCCATCGACGCCAAAAGTTTTGGAGTGAGTCTGAAAGGTAAGGGCGATTGAAATTTGCGGGGAACTGAAAGCCCAAACAAAATCCTAAACCAATTGCCATCAGCGAGTACCCTGAAAAATCGAAATAGATTTGGAGTGTGTAAGAAAAGACGCCGATCCATGCTGAGAAAAAGCTTAAAAGTTCAGGGCGTCCAAAAGCATTGTCCGTAAAAACCGCGAATTGATCCGCAAAGCAGGACTTTAAAAAGAATCCGACTGAGAAAAGGAAAAGTCCTTTTTCAATTTGCATCCCGGAATAGGATTCGTATTGCTTTTCCATGTCTTTGTAACGAACGATGGGTCCTGCAATAAACCGCGGAAACATCATAATGAAGCCGAGAAATTTTAGAGGGTTTCGCGGAAGGACAACGTCTCTCCGGTAGACATCGATGACAAAACTTAAAGACTCAAAAATATAAAATGAAATTCCCGCAGGCAACGGGAGGGGAGCTCCATCTAATTCAATTTTTGGATAGTGAGCGAAAAGCATGGGGGAAATACTTGCCAAAAATTTTCCGATGAAGTTCCAATATTTAAAAACAGACAAAAGACAGAGGAGTTGAACAACCGAAGTAACGACCAATGCTTTTCTGAGTTTGGGGTTTGCGCTGACTGAAATGCAGTAAGCGAGTGTGTAGTCGATCAAGAGACTCAATGTAAAAGGGATCAACCACCACGGGGATTCAATTCCGTAAAAGATGAGAGTTGCGATGAGAATTAAAACGCGCGCGGAATGCGGATACTTTTTTTTCGATGAAAACGTCAGAAGCTTGTGGAAGAACAAGGTCAGCGGTAGAAAATAAAAAAGAAATGTCGCGTCGGTGAATAACAGATTGAAGGCCTTTCCATGTGCCCTAAAACTCGCGGGGATAATAAGTTTTTCGACAAGTTTTTGTGAAAAAGTGAGGCTAAAATGCGGAGACTAGTCCAGTGCGTTAATTATCGGAATTTACAGGTTCTAACCAGATTTGTAATTGGCTGATGGGATCCGAGTTTCCGCGTGTTCCCGCGAACTCACCGTTTTCTGCAGTTTGAGAATAGCCCGCAGAGAGGCTACGAGTACGATAGCGAATCCGATACTTGTGCGACTCAGGACCTTCAAGTTTCATGGAAATTCCTTCGATCGCGCGAGATTGCCCCCGTGTTCCTAAAAATTGACCGCCTTCAATCCAATCGGTGTCGCCTGTCATGGAAAGGTGTGCTTTTGCTAATAGTTTGACTCCGCGGTTTGGAAAAGTGGGCAAGAAAATGCCTTCGAGGCGTTGACCTTCAATGCCGATCGGATCGCCCATCCAGTAAAGGGTGTCACCGACGTGCGAGCTATGGGCGAGGATAGTTTTGTTTTCCCATTTTTCGTATTCACTTGGAGTATTGATGTCGATCGAAGGAGTTTGAGAATTGGCCTCACGAATGTCTTTTCGAAAATGGTTTTCCAAAATCTCAAACGGGGCGGCCAAGGCTAAGTAATCTAAGTTGCTGTGACTAATCCCTCTTAAACCCCACTCCCCGAGAATATAGTTTGCTTGCCCCATCACGATAGAAAAGTTTGCGCCCGAAAAAATGTGACCATGACAAGCGAGATAAACGTATTCAGCTAAAAGGTGAACGATTTGATTGATATTCTCTGGAGTCTTTTCTTTTTGAGAAAAATTTTTGATTTCCCCCATGACTTCGGCCATCGCCTCGACGATTGCGGGGACATCTTTGCTCCGAGGATAAATCGCAACCACATAGTGCTCGTAGAATTTTGCGCCGGTCAGAATTCTTTTTCCCAAACGAGGAAGTTCGAAACGCTGAGCTGAAGAACTTGCAAAAGGCATGTGGTCTACGGTTCTCTCAGTAGGTTCCGCGGGGGAATCCCCGCGACTTTCTAAAAAGACTTTGATGTTCTCGCGTATTTGAGGAGTGATGTCGTCTTTCAGGTGCTGGTCGTAGCGAAAGGCAAATGTGACGATTGAGTTTTCAGCTTGAAAAATATTGCGAAACACTCCTGGACTGACGACATAGCCTGTGGGAACACCGACTTCTCTGCGACTGGCACCTTGGTAAACATCGGTTCCCGATCGGCCACTGACGAGAATCTTGTGTTGCGACATAAGCATGTCCTCGAAACCTTCGCCCCCTTGAATCGATGGGTTGTCTAGCCAGGGAACAAAGGAGTCTACGAGACTATCCTGCAAACGTTGCAAATACATTATATCGAGGAGCGGCTTTTGGGGATCTCGAACTGATACACGAACCCATTCTGGATCCGACGCACTTAAATTGCCCAAAAGTCGGCGGCAGGTAATTTGTGCGCCTATCGAGAGGGTGGAAAAAATACAAAATGAGATCGCAAGGACAAAAAACTTTCTCGAATGAACAGCAGCGTTGAAAATCACTGCTAGAATCGTTACTGAGAAGTTTTTTAAACAGCAACGCGCTTTGCAAAAACAGAAAGCTTAGTCAGAACAAACGAATTCAGTCGCGGTCGTTTAAGCTCAAGGCGTAGGCGGCGTCGCAACTCGGTACCGTCCCGAACCAAAAAGGCCCATGGAGACATTGCAACCTACTTTTTGAGCGAAAACCGCGACGACCGCACCGTGGTCAGAGTTTGTCACTCGGCGAAGTTGGTGGAATCCGTCCTTCAAACTTTTGTACATCAAATGGTGTTCCGCGGACAGAGTCGCACTTTTTGTTTCCCGGATTAAATCAGAGAAAATCACATCGATCCGATCGGCCCATTCCTCATTCGTTGCCAAAGCCTTTTCGATCGTATCCCAACTGTAAAGGATAATTTGAAGTGCGCGCATGCGTTCAGGGAAGGAATTTTTCGTGTTTTCGGCCCAGCCGAGAAGGACTTCCATTCCTCTTTCGGAGTGAATTCCTTTTTCAATGGCTTCGGTTAGAAGCGTGCTCCACATCAGATTTCTGACATATTCTGGCAACTTATTTTTTTCAGGTTCCGAAAGCTGTTCTAAAGTCATCAAAAGGTCTTGTTCCGATATTGCGGAACGAATGTTTTGTGTAGGGATCGCATTTGTTGGCGGCTGGATCGGTGTGGGTGCCGTCGGAGTTACAGGTTGAGGGACAGACGCCGATGTAGGGATAAAATGTTTACCGGTGTAAGCGAAAATAATCCCTCCAAAGACAGAAATAGCTCGTCTTCCAAACCGTTTGGTGGCCTTTGGCATATTCAAAAACGCTCGAAGCTTAGAAAGAAGTTCTTGCTCGTCTGCAGCAGAAATGCCTTTTTTGCCAAAAACAGAAGATACTTTCGCTCCAGCGGCAATCAGTTCGACATCGCGAGTTTCAGAGACGAGCCGAGTTAATTTTTCGTGAAACTCTTCTCGAAGCTTATTTTTTGGGGGATTCGCGAGAAGTTTGCTTGCTAAATCGAAGTCCTCGAAATCTTCACCGCTTGCCTTGAGTAACTTTCGCAGTTCTACAGACCATTTGGTCACTATGTATCCCAGGGATCTCTCGACATGATTAGGATGTTTTGGGAGAGAGTTTCCGTTTTTAATGAATGTATCGATTCGATTCATTCTTAAAACGTCCAAAGCCGCTAGTAAGATTCCCGGGCCTGTGAGTTTCGCGGTTTGCAAAACTTGGACGATTGGAAAACTAATATTCCAGCCTTGCTGGTTGGCAGGAATGAGTTTGATTAGATTTTCTAAAACAACTTTTTCAGAGGGAGAAACATTTTCTAGAAACTGGGACGTTGTCCAATCCACCGGAAGAAATTGTTTCTTTGTGCCCTCGTCAGCGACGCCTATTTTAATTCTTGAAGCATTGACTGGAATCGCTTTTGCGTCAGGATCCACAGCAACAATCTGGCCTTTTGGAAAAACGAGGCCTCTATCGGCCCAATTGTAATTTTGTAAAAAGTGGGCGTAAGCAGTTCGCATCTCTTCAGTTTGTTGAACTAATAGCGGTAAGGTATCGTGAAAAGCTAATACTTCGGCTCTTTCATTTTCGAACGTATCTTTCGTCGCGGTCGGGTTTTGAACAATGCGTGAGCTTGAAAAACCGTAGAGGACCGCGGCCGCAACTCTTGGGGATGCGGGCTTGATTGCAACCGGTTGCAAGCTTTGTGTCCTAAACTGAGTACGCGCGAGGGAGTGTTGCAAGAAAGTTGCTTTACTCTCCGGATTTATCGTTAGTCTTTTTCTTCCGAGTTTTGTAAGCGCATAGAATAACGAGTCAGAGTAGGCTTTTACCTTTTCTTTTTCTTCACCTGTAAGGGTTGCTAGGTCGAGACTTTCAATATCGTTGAAATGCTTGATGAGTGCCGCGAAAACTTCCATCGAACCTGCTTCAGCTAATGAACTTAAAACCTTGTCATATTTTTCGGAATCTGCGTTGAGAATGGACTCTTTAATTGCAGCTGGCAAACTGTTTAGGTCGGCGCGGTTTTGTTCGGTTAAGATAAATGTTCGAGAGGAAGGATACGGGGGAAGTACTTTTTCCTTCGCGACTTTAAGATAAAACTGCTCCGCTTGGCTAAGAAGGTCCTTAACGGACTTCAGCAATTCCGGAGAAATAGAATCGCTGCCTAATTCTGCTTGAACTTCTTTGAGCGTATTCGCAAACTGAGGGCCTGAGCGTTGGGCTTCCTGTCGATAAAGAGTGAAACTTAATCCAATCGATGCGAGTCCTGCGGTTCTCGGAAAACCTACTTGCAGTCCTTGAGTTTTCGTATCGGAAGGCTTGATGCCTAAAAGGTATTTTAGAAAAACGGCTGACCGCAATGTATCATGATATTCCCTAATGTATTGATCTCGGGATACGATATCTCGGCTGATATCAACGGACGGTGTCACTCCTTCTTTAATTTCGTTCAGGAGAACAGTCCCTTTTTCCACGCCCACAACGAAAAGTTTGTCAGCATCTTTAATGAGATCTTTTTTTGTAGCATCATCCGTTTCAGTTTTGATCTTTTCCTCTAAAGACTGAATCTTTGCCAAGGTTTCCAACCACCACTCGAGGGATTGGAGAGTAGCAGCTTTTGCTGATGAGCTTGCGAAAGTGAAAAACGCTAAAAAGACAAAGGCAATAGTTCTCATAAAACGACCGATTTCCTTAAATTTAGGCATGGATAGGTTACTCCGAGGCGCGGAAACTAACACAGAGCGGCTTAAATCGCAACCCAGCTTGATTAAACGTTAGTAGAATCAATTAGATACATAATTTCGCCTAAGCTAGAAACGGAATCCTGCGCTTACCTAGTTCGAGAGGTATAATTAAAGCGTCTCGTTCTATCCAAAAACCCATTTAAAAATTCGGAGTCAAAAATGCGAACACTTTTCATTGTTTTCATCTTCTCGTTGGTTGCGAGTGCAAAGACACAACAGGGATTTTTAATGAAGTCGGAATTGACTTACTCTGCAGACGGAGAGGAAATAAAATCCGAACGAGAGTTCATCCTTCCTCGCGATAATAAATCCTGGAACACGCTGACAGAGCCGCAGAAAGGGATCGTACTTCTCGGGAGAGTCGTAAAATCAGATCGGAAATCGATTTATCTTGAATCGATGGTGATTAATTCTAATAAAGCCGATGCGATCCTTTCGACGCCTTCGATTGCGATGTCGACAAATGGAACTTCGGAGATCTCTCTGAAAAATGAAACCGAAGAAGTGAAAGTCCGCTTAACCGTCTCCGAAACCGACTACACTTCATCGGATTGTTCGGATCTCTCTGTGTCAGTTCTTGATTTAACTCTTCGCGCGTTTAATATCGCGAACGCAATCACGACTCGAACGCCAGACGGAGGGGCTCATAAAAGAGTCGAGGCCCGAAAAACTTCATCCGGATTCGCCGAAGTTATAGAATTTAAAGATTTCAAAAAGGTGTTTGAACCCACTCACCCCGATGCCGATAAAGAGGGGATGGTTACTTATCCCAATATTGATGTTCAAAAAGAAAAGGATGCGG